>JACAEB010000098.1 GCA_013389075.1 Alphaproteobacteria bacterium | reverse complement strand
GCGTCCCGGCGAGCAGCGCGAGGAGGAGAAGCCCGCAGGCACGGCCGAGGCGGCCGAAGGGCGCGAGGGTGGGGGAAGAACGGCGCACGGGACCTCGTCGATGCACACAGCTCCGCACCGGCCATGTCCGGCACATGCCGATGAATGCGGATCATGGTTAACATGGGGTATGGCGGGCCCATGGCGAGCCCCCGGTAAAAACCCGGCCGGGGCCCTCTTGTTCGGCCAAAGGGTTTGACTACTGTCGGCGTTTGAGAGCCGTGGGGCGATCCGGCCCCGGCCTGCCCCCGGGGCTCTGCCCGCGCCGCGCGACCGCCCCTTCCTCGTTCCTGATCCAGCCCGAAAGGACCGCTCCATGCGCAACCGCCAGATCATTCTGAAGGCCTATCCGGTGGGCATGCCGAAGGCCAGCGACTTCGAGCTCGTGGAAAGGGACGTGCCGAAGCCCGGGCCGGGCCAGGTGCTCGTGCGCACCATCTACATGTCGCTCGACCCCTATATGCGGGGGCGCATGAACAACAACCGCCGCTCCTATGCCGAGCCGATCAAGCTCGGCGAGGTCTGCCAGGGCGGCACGGTGGGCCAGGTCGTGGCCTCCAACGATCCCGACTTCAAGGAAGGCGATTTCGTCGCCGATTTCGGCGGCTGGCAGGAATACTCCATCTCCGCCAAGGGGTTCCTGCGCAAGCTCGACCCGGACCTCGCCCCGATCTCGACGGCGCAGGGCGTGCTCGGCATGCCGGGCCACACCGCCTATGCGGGCGTCATCGGCCTGTCGAAGCTCAAGGCGGGCGAGACGCTGTTCGTCTCGGCGGCGAGCGGGGCGGTGGGCGGCGTCGTCGGCCAGATCGCCCGCATCAAGGGCGCGCGCGCCGTGGGCGTCGCCGGCACGGACGAGAAATGCGCCTTCGTGCGCAAGGAGCTGCGCTTCGATGCCTGCTTCAACCACAAGGGCGATCTCGCCGCCGGCTTCAAGGAGCACTGCCCCAAGGGCGTCGACGTCAATTTCGAGAATGTTGGGGGCGAGGTGTTCTGGAACGCCTTCTCCCGGATGAACCTGCACGGACGGATCATCATCTGCGGCTTCATCTCGGCCTATAACGACACCGACCTGCCGCCCGGCCCCGACCGCTCGGGCATGATCCTCGGGGGCGCGCTCGTCAACCGGCTCACGATCCATGGCCTTCTCGTGTCGGACTGGATGCACCTCTGGGCGGACTTCCAGCGCGACGTGTCCGGCTGGATCCGGAGCGGGGAGCTGCGCTATCGCGAGGACATCGTGAAGGGTCTCGAAAACGCCGTGCCGGCCTTCCAGGGCCTCCTGCAGGGCAAGAATTTCGGCAAGCTGCTCGTGCAGCTCTCCGACGATCCCACGCGCTGAGCGGGCCGGGGGGCGCGATGGAGGCCGCGGAGAGGGAAGCCATCGTCCGGGCGTGCACGGATCTGATGATCCGTTATGCCGCCACCATCGACGCGCGCGATTTCGACGCCTATGCCGGGCTCTTCTGCGAGGAGATGGAGCTCCTCATGCCCGGCAGCCCGCCCACCACGAGCCGGGAAAAGCTCCGGCGCGGCCTCGAGAAGCGGCCCGTGGAGCTCGTCTCGCGCCATGTGATCACCAATCCCCTCGTCGAGGTGATCGACGGCGCCCGTGCGCGGGGGCACTGCTACCTCACGCTCTACCGGACGCTCGCGCCCGCGGGCGAGCGGGGCGTGCACGCCTTCAGCCGGCCGGCCGCGGTCGGGGAATATTTCGACGACTATCTGCGCACGAACGAAGGCTGGCGCATCAGGCGGCGCGAGCTGCGCTTCGTGTTCGCGGTCGATCCCATGGTCTCCGATTGAGGGTGTCATGAGCCTTGCCGGCAGGACGGTTGTCATCACGGGCTCTGCCTCGGGCATCGGCCGGGCGCTCGCCCTCGGCTTCCGGGCCGACGGCGCGCATGTGATCGGCGCCGACATCAACGAGGCGGGGCTGGCGGCCATCGCCGGCGAGCGGCTCGAGGTGAAGCGGACGGACGTTTCGGTCAAGGCCGATGTCGATGCCCTCATCGCCTTCGCGCTCGAGCGCACGGGGCGGGTCGACGTCCTCTTCAACAATGCGGGCATCGGCTCGGGAGAGCTCATCGAGCGCATGCCACCCGACTACTTCGAGAATTTCATCCGCATCCATCTCTTCGGCTGCGTCTACGGGCTGCAGGCGGCGATCCCGGTGATGCGGGCGCAAGGCGCGGGGCGGATCATCAACACGCTCTCGCGCCATGCCGAGACCGGTCAGCGCGGGTCGTCGGCCTATGGCGCGGCGAAGGCGGCCATGTGGCAGGTGACGCTCACGGCGGCGAACGAGCTGAGGGGCACGGACATCCTCGTGAACGGCATGATTCCGGGCCCGACCCAGAGCGGCATGATGAAGGGCGAGCAGTACCAGAAGCCCGAGGCGGTCTATCCGCATGCGAAGTTTCTGGCCGAACTGCCAACGGGCGGGCCGAGCGGTAAGGTCTTCTGGAACTCGGAGGTCTATCCGATGTTCGCGCCGAGCAACGAGATCCAGGCCGTGGCCGAGCAAAGGGCCAAGGCGAGGGACTGAACACGTACATCGCACCCGGAGAGGGCGATCAGGGGGAGAGGACGGCATGTCGACGACACGGGAGTACACGCCCGAACAGCTCGCGCGCGTGAGCGGGAACTACAAATGGTTCGCGCTCGGCATCCTGTTCATGGTCTACGTCTTCAACTTCGTCGACCGGCAGATCTTCGGCATCCTCCAGCAGTCCATCAAGGAGGATCTGGGGCTGAGCGATACGCAGCTCGGGCTTCTGGGCGGCTTCGCCTTCGCCCTGTTCTACACGACGTTCGGCATCCCGCTCGCCTGGCTCGCCGACCGGGCCAACCGGTCGAAGATCATCGCCGTCTGCCTCGCCGTCTGGAGTCTGATGACCATCCTGTGCGGCCGGGCAAACAGCTTCTGGACGCTCGCGCTCGCGCGGATCGGCGTGGGTGTGGGCGAGGCGGGGTGCAGCCCGCCGGCCCATTCGATGATCTCGGACTATTTTGCGCCCGCGCAGCGTGGCACGGCGCTCGCCATCTATTCGCTCGGCATCTCCGTGGGCGTCATGTTCGGCTATTTCGCCGGCGGCTGGATCAATCAGCTCTATGACTGGCGGACGGCGTTCCTTGCGGTCGGTCTGCCGGGTGTCGTCTTCGCGGTCTTCGTCCTTCTCTTCCTGCGCGAGCCGCCGCGCGGCATGGCCGAGGGCCGGGTCGAAGAAATCCGTGCCACCAAGGCGCCGACCATGCTCTCGGTGTTCAAGATGCTCTGGGGGCGGCGCTCCTTCCGCTGGCTCTCGATCGCGGCCGCGCTGCATGCCTTCGTGTCCTATGGCAATCAGTTCATTCCACCCTTCTTCGAGCGCAGCCACGGGTTTGAAACCGGCCCGCTCAGCACCTGGCTCGGGCTGATCACGGGGATCGCCGGCGGGCTCGGCATTTTCCTCGGCGGCTATTTCTCGGACAAGCTCGGGGCGAAGGACCGGCGCTGGATGGCCTGGCTGCCGGCCTGGGCGATGATCATCGCGCTCCCCATCGGTCTGGCCGCCTATCTGGTGCCGAACGGCAATCTCGCGCTCATCCTCCTGATCCTGCCGACCATCCTCAACTATTCCTACAACGCCCCTACCTTCGCGATGACGCAGGGCCTCGTCGCGCCGCGCATGCGCGCGGTGGCGGTGGCCGTCCTGTTCTTCATCCTGAACCTGATCGGGCTGGGGCTCGGGCCGGTCTTCGTGGGCGCGCTCAGCGATGCGCTCATGCCGTCGCTCGGTCAGGAGTCCATGCGCTGGGCGCTGGTCGCGACGGGCTTCATCAACGTCATCTCGGCCATCTGCTACTTCCAGGCCGCGCGCTTCCTGCGCGAGGACATGGCGGCGGCCGACCGGGGCGAATGAGGGGCATTTCCCGGTGCAGGGCGCGGGGGGCATGAACAAAGCTTTAACGCTCCCTCTGCCAGAGTGCGCGCTGACCAGGGAGGCTGCCCCCGCCCTTGGGGGCGGCCTTCGCCGCAAGCCGGGATTTACTCCATGCGCAAGAAGGCGGAGCCGGCCGTGCTCGTCATCGAGCCATCGGCCTATATGGCGCAGATCTTTCGCGGACTGCTCGCCGATGCGGGCTTTTCGCGCGTGAGCTGGACGGACAACACCAATTCGGCGCTCCAGCTTCTGTCCGGCATGCCCATCGACGTCGTGCTCTGCGACTGCGCCGCGGGGCCGCTCGATGCGGGCAGCTTCGTGCGCAGCCTGCGCTCGGGACAGGCGGGCATCGACCCGATGGTGCCCGTGCTGCTGACGAGCTTCCGCCCCGTCCAGCGGCTCGTGGAGGAGTGGCGCGATCTCGGCGTGACCGAGGTGCTCGTCAAGCCGATCTCGGCGCGCCATCTCAGCGAGAAGATCACCCAGGCCCTGACGCGCCCGCGCCCCTTCGTCGAGGCGCGCGCCTATAAGGGGCCCTGCCGCCGCCGGCGCGGCCAGACCGGGTTTTCCGGTCCCGACCGGCGCACGGGCGGGCGGGTGCGCATGGGCACGGCGCCCCATGGCTGGAGCCACTGGCGCCCCGGACCCTCCGCCTCCTGAGGATCCCCCCGAAGGCCCGTCATCCGGAGGCGCGCCTCGCCTGCGCCGTCATGGCGAGCGGAGCGAAGCCATCCAGGCCGAGAGGCGAGGCGTCGCTGCTGCCTGGATTGCTTCGCCTTCGGCTCGCAATGACGGGTAGTGGCTGCCGCATGGTTCGGCCCTCGCGACGACGGCCGGGGTTCAGCCCTTCTTGCTCGCGTCGATGCCGAGCCAGCGCGTGCGGTAGACGTCGTTGACGTTGCCGACATAGCCCGTGACGTGCCGGCCGACGAGGTTGCGCGAGACGAGGAAATAGGTCGGCATGAAGGTATGGCTGTCGAGCAGGATCTGCTCGGCCTCGGCCAGAAGCTCGCCGCGCCGGCCGAGATCGGGCTCGCGCTCCGCCGCGTCGAGCAGCCGGTCGTATTCTGCGTCGTTGAAATTGGGATAGTTGAAGCGCTCGCTCTTGGAATGGGCGAGGAACAGGAAGTTGTACGGATCGTTGAAGTCGGCGACCCAGCCGGCCTCGCCGACCGTGAAGTCCTTCTCCTTGAGGAGATCGTAGAGCACCTTCGGCTCGCGCGGGTCGAGCTCGGCCTCGATCCCCACCATCTTCCACATGGCCTGGACGGCGATCACATAGCGGCGGGCATCGTCATTGCCCGAACGGTAGGAGAGGGCGAACCTGAGCGGATTGGCCTTCGAGAACCCCGCCTCGGCCAGGAGGCGCCGGGCCTCGGCCTGACGCTCGGGCATGGCCATGTCCACGAACCCGACTTTCGGCGTGCCCGGATAATTGGCGATGCCCGTCGGCACGAAGCTGTAGGCCGGGACCCCCGAAAAGCCCATGAAGACCTGATCGGTTATGGCCTTGCGGTCGACGGCGAGGGAGAGCGCCTTCCGGACCCGGACGTCGTCGAAGGGCGGGCGCTTCGTGTTCGCGACGATGTAGGACACGCCCAGCATCTGATGGATCAGGGCCTGGTCGGGCATGGATTTCTTGAGGTCGGGCCCCTGCTGCACGGGCCAGCCGGGATTCATGTCGAGCTCGCCCGTCCGGAAGCGGCGCAGGGCCGCGTTGTTGTCGGAGATCGAATAGAAGATCACCTCGTCGATCTGGACATTCGCATTGTCCCAGAATTTTTCGTTCCGGGTGAGGATGATCCGGTCGTTGGGCCGCCAGTCGGCGAGCTTGTAGGCGCCATTGGAAAGATAGCTGCCGGGCTTCACCCAGTCCTCGCCGAGCGTCTCCACCTGGTGCCTCGGCACCGGGCTGAAGGCGGTGTGGGTGATCATCTCGAGGAGATAGGGCATCGGATGCTCGAGCTCGACCACGAGCGTCTTGTCCCCGCTCGCCCGCACGCCGAGCGCATCGACCGGCATCTCGCCGAGATTGACCGCGCGCGCGTTCTTCAGCCCGTGGAGGATCGAGGCGTATTCGGCCGCCGTGGCGGGATCGAGGATGCGCTTCCAGGCATATTCGAAATCCCCGGCCGTCACGGGCGTTCCGTCCGACCACACCGCATCGGGGCGGATCGTGAAGGTCCAGGTGAGCCCGTCCGCGCTCGCCTCCTGGGCGATGGCCATGCCGGGGACGGCCTGTCCGGCGGCATCCTCGGTCATCAGCCCCATGAGCATCTCGCCCACGATGCGGCTTTCCCAGGTTCCGGCCACCCTGTGGGGATCCAGCGAGCCGGGCTCGGCGCCGTTGCCCCGGTGGAGCGTGAGCCGGCCTTGCGCGAAGGCGAGGCGGCTCTGCCCCGCAAGAAGCCCCGCGGCGAGCGCGCCTTCCATCAGGCGGCGGCGGGTGAGGGGCAGTTTCGGCACGGTCAGGGCTCTCGTCATGTCGTCACCTTTCTCTCTCCCTCGGACGGCCTCCCGCGGGGCCGGTCCGGACATCATATGTTCGGAAAATGGCAGGCGGCCAGATGGGCCTCGTCCGTCCCGCGCGGCACGAGGGCCGGCACCTCGGCGGCGCAGCGGGCCTGCGCCTTGGGGCAGCGCGTGCGGAACACGCAGCCGCTGGGCGGGTCGAGCGGGGAGGGGATCTCCCCCTCGAGGAGGAGGCGCGGCCGCCCGCGTTCCACCGCCGGATCGGGCACGGGCACCGCCGAGATCAGCGCCGCCGTATAGGGATGATGGGCAAGCCCGATCACCCGCTCCGCCGGCCCGAGTTCCATCACGCGGCCGAGATAGAGCACGAGGATGCGGTCCGAAATATGGCGCACCACGCTGAGGTCGTGGCTGATGAAGATGAGCGAAAGGCCCATCTCGCGCTGCAGGCGCTTGAGGAGATTGATGATCTGCGCCTGGATCGACACGTCGAGCGAGGAGACCGCCTCGTCGCAGAGGACGAGGCGCGGCCGCACGACCATCGCCCGCGCGATGCCGATGCGCTGGCACTGGCCGCCCGAGAATTCGTGCGGATAGCGGTTCACCATCTGCGGCGAGAGGCCGACGAGGTCGAGCATGGCCGCGACGCGCTCGCGCCGCGCCTCCCGCGTCAGCTCCGGCTCGGCGACGGTGAGCGGCTCGGCCACGATGTCGCCCACCGTCATGCGCGGATCGAGGCTCGCGAGCGGGTCCTGGAAGATGATCTGGAGATCGCGCCGCAGGGGCCGCAGCGCGTGCTCGGACAGGCGGGCGATGTCGGTGCCGAGCCAGACCACCCTGCCGCCGGTGGGCGTGTTGAGGCGCAGGATGGCGCGCGCGATGGTCGACTTGCCCGAGCCGCTCTCGCCGACGATGCCGAGCGTCTCGCCCGCATGGACGGTGAAGGAGACGCCGTCGACCGCGCGCAAGGGGCGCGGCCGGGCGAAGAGCCCCTGTCCGCGCACGGGAAAATGGACGCGGAGGTCGCTCACCTCGAGCAGGGTCTCCCTCATGCTCCCTCCCTCTGCGGCGGCGTCTCGAACCCGTCGAGATGGCAGGCCTTGCGCCAGGACGGCACGGCGGCGGCCGGCCGGAGCGCGGGGTGCTCCGTGTGGCAGCGATCGAAGACGTGCGGGCAGCGCGGCGCGAAGGGGCAGCCCGGCGGCAGGGCCTCGAGATCGGGCGGCTGGCCGGCGATGGGCACGAGATCGCCCCCGGCGCGGTCGAGCCGGGGCACCGAGCGCAGGAGGCCGCGCGTATAGGGGTGCTGCGGATTGGCGAAGAGCGCCTCCGCCGGCCCCTCCTCCATCACCTCGCCCGCATACATCACCACGACGCGGTCGCAGAGCCCGGCGATGACGCCGAGATCGTGCGATATGAGGATCACGGAGGTCTCCCCGCTCGCCGTCATGCGGGCGAGGAGGGCGAGGATCTGCGCCTGCACGGTCACGTCGAGCGCCGTCGTCGGCTCGTCGGCGATGACGAGGGCGGGGTTGGTGAGGAGCGCGAGGGCGATCATCACCCGCTGGCGCATGCCCCCCGAGAATTCGTGCGGATAGCTCGCGAGGCGCGCGCGGGCATCGGGAATGCGGGCGAGCTCCAGCATCTCCACCGCGCGCGCCCTCGCCGCCTCGCGCGAGAGCCCCTCGTGATGCTCGAGCACCTCGGTGAGCTGCCGGCCGATCCGCATGTGAGGGGTCAGCGAGGTCATCGGGTCCTGGAAGATCATGGTCATGCGCTTGCCGCGCACCGCGTTGAGGGCCCTGGGCCCTGCGCCGATCATCTCCCGGCCCTCGAAGCGGATGGACCCCTCGACGCGGGCGTTGCGGGCGAGAAGGCCCATGGCCGCGAGGAAGGTCTGGCTCTTGCCCGAGCCGCTCTCGCCCACGATGCCGAGCGTCTCGCCCCGGCCGACCGAGAGGCTGAGGCCGTTCACCGCCCGCACGGCGCCATCGCGCGTGACGAAGCGGATCCTCAGATCCTCGATGGCGAGGACCGGGGCCGGATCAGCGGGTCTTGGGGTCGATGGCGTCACGCAGGCCGTCCCCGATGAAGTTGAAACAGAAGAGGGTGATCGCCATGAAGGCCGCGGGGAAGGCGAGCATCCAGGGCGCCGTCTCCATGTTGATGGCGCCTTCGGAGATGAGCACGCCCCAGGAGGTCAGCGGCTCCTGGATGCCGAGGCCGAGGAAGCTCAGAAAGCTTTCGGCGAGGATCACCTGCGGAATGGTGAGCGTCACATAGACCACCACCGGCCCGAGGAGGTTCGGCAGGATATGTGTCCTGATGATGGCGAAGGTGCCCACCCCCGAGGCGCGGGCGGCCTCGATGAACTCGCGCTCCTTCAGCGAGATGGTCTGGCCGCGGACGATCCGCGCCATGGTGAGCCATTCCACGGCGCCGATGGCGACGAAGAGGAGGATGAAGTTCTTGCCGAAGATCACGACGAGGATGATCACGAAGAAGATGAAGGGCAGCGCATAGAGCACGTCGACGACGCGCATCATCAGCTCGTCCACCCGCCCGCCGATGAACCCCGCCGTGGCGCCGTAGGCGACGCCGATGACGAGGCTGACGAGCGTCGCGACCACGCCCACGGCGAGCGAGACGCGCGCGCCGTGCAGCGTGCGGACGAAGAGATCGCGCCCGAGCCCGTCCGTTCCGAACCAGTGCGCGCGCGAGAAATCGGGGGGGATGGTGATGCGGTCGAACATGACCTCGTCGTAGCCATAGGGGCTCAGCAGCGGGGCGAACAGCGCGAGGATCGCGATGATCCCGAGGACGATCAGGCTCGAGAGCGCCGCCTTGTTGGCGAGGAGGCGCGCGCGCGCATCGTCCCAGAGGCTGCGCCCGCGCACCCGCGCGGCCTCCTCGATGAGCCGTCCCCGCCCTCCGCCCGGTGTCTCGAGCGTGCTCATGAGTAGCGGACCCTTGGATCGAGGAGGCCGTAGAGGATGTCGGCGATCAGGTTGAGCACCACGATGGCGGTCGCGAAGACGACGACGACGCCAAGCACGAGCGTGTAGTCGCGCGCGAGCGCTCCGTCCACGAAATAGCGGCCGATGCCGGGCAGGGCGAAGATCTTCTCCACGATCAGCGAACCGGTGAGCAGGCCCGCCGCCGCCGGCCCCAGATAGGAGACGAGCGGGGTGATCGCGGCCGGCAGGGCATGGCGGATCACCACCACCGGCTCGGGCAGGCCCTTGGCGCGGGCCGTGCGCACGAAGTTCGACCGGAGCGCCTCGATCATGCCCGTGCGCGTGAGCCGCGAGATGATCGCGATCAGCGGCAGGGAGAGCACGATCCAGGGCAGGATGAGCGCACCGAGCGAGCCCTCGTGCCAGCCCCCCGCCGGCAGCCAGCCGAGATAGACGCCGAAGACGAGCGAGAGGACCGGCGCGGTCACGAAGGTGGGAATGGTGATGCCGATGATCGCAAGGCTCATGACCGAATGGTCGATGGCGCTGTTCTGGCGCAGCGCGCCGATGGTGCCGAGGAGGACGCCGAAGAAGAGGGCGAGCACGAGCGCCCCCGCGCCCACCTTCATGCTGACCGGCAGGCCGGTCAGGATCAGCTCGGCGACGGTGAAGTCCTTGGTCTTGAAGGAGGGACCGAAATCGCCCCGCAGGAGCCCGCCGAGATAGCGCAGATACTGCTCGGGCAGCGGCGCGTCGAGATTGTAGGCGGCCTTGAGGTTCGCCTCGATCTCGGGCGGCAGGGCGCGCTCGCCGTCGAAGGGGCCGCCGGGCGCGATGCGCATCATGAAGAAGGCAAGGGTGACGATGACGAACAGCGTCGGCAGGGCGATCAGGAGCCGGCGAAGGACGAAGGCTGCCATGGGGCGGGAACACCTCGGGGTCTGAGCGGGCTGGCGCGCGATCGGCGATAGTCGGCCGGACCGGGCGGCGCCCGCGGGGGCCGGCTCGATCGCTCCTGCCCGCGCCGGTGCGGCTTGACCGCACGCCTGCACTGATGGAAGACGGTCGGCGGGCCGCTGGCCCCGCCGGGCGCCCGTTGATCCCCGGTGCGCGCGGCGGTAATGGCATTGGGGGAAGGATCGAAGCTGGCCTGCCTCTTGTCAACTCGCCGGAGCAGGGCAGCTTTCTTCAGGAAGGACCGGCCGCGCACGTTCCGGGACTGGACGGGGCGCGGCGCGCAAGGCCGATCACAAACATGCCCTGGGAGGGAGCTGAATGAACGAGGCGCAACAGAAGATCGAGGCAGCCCTGGAGAAGCTGACCGCCCCCGGCGGCGAATTTCCGGTGGGAGAGGCGGTCATACGCGGGCAGACCTACAAGGTCTTCACCACCGCGCCCAAGAACCTGCTCGAATATTACCAGATCAGCAAGCTCTTTCATCCGAACGTGGACTTTCTCGTCTATGAGGGCGAACGCTGGACGCAGACGGAAGTCTATGCGGAGGCGGCCCTCCTCGCCCATGCCCTGCGCGACCGCTACGGCATCGAGAAGGGCGACCGCGTCGCCATCGCCATGCGCAACTATCCGGAATGGATCTTCGCCTTCATGGCCGTGACGGGGCTCGGCGCGGTGGCGGTGCCGATGAATGCCTGGTGGACCGAGGAAGAGCTCGACTACGGGCTGCGCGATTCGGGCGCCCGGCTCGTCATCGCCGATCGCGAGCGGGCCCGCCGCATCGCCGCCTCCGCGAAGAAGCACAATGCGCCCATCATCGGCGTGCGCTGCGGGGACGACATGCCCGAGGGCGTCACCGAATGCCGCACCCTGATGAGGAGCGTCGTCGCCGCCGAGTTCCCGCCGGTCGAGGTGGGTCCGGAGGACGACGCGACGATCTTCTACACCTCCGGCTCGACGGGCTTTCCCAAGGGCGTCGTCTCCACCCACCGCGGCATCCTCAGCACCGTGATGAGCTGGATCGCCCTCACCCGCGCCCGTCAGATGGCGGAGGGCACGCTCGGCCAGCCGCCGAAATTCCCGCCCTCGACGCTGATGACGGTGCCGCTCTTCCACGTCACCGGCAGCCACTCGCTCTTCCTCATGTCGCTGATCGGCGGGCGGAAGATCGTCCTCATGTACAAATGGGACCCGCAGGCGGCGCTGAGGCTCATCGAGGCGGAAAAGGTCACCAATTTCACGGGCGTGCCCACCATGTCGTGGGAGCTGCTGCACCAGCCCAATCTCGACAGTTTCAACCTCGAGAGCCTGCAGGACATCGGCGCGGGCGGCGCCGCCCGTCCGGCCGCCCATGTGAAGATGCTGAAGGACCGCTTCCCCAACGCGAGCCCGGGGTCGGGCTACGGCCTCACCGAGACCAATGCCCTCGGCGCGATCAATGTCGGCGATGCCTATCTCGAACGTCCGGGCTCGACGGGCCGGCCGACGCCGCCACTCGTCGAGATGAAGATCGTCGACGAGGACGGGACCACGCTGCCCGCCGGCAAGGTCGGCGAGATCCTGATCCGCACGGCGGCGAATTTCCGCTGCTACTGGAACAAGCCGGAGGAGACGGCCGAGGCGCTCAGCCCCGATGGCTGGTTCCGCTCCGGTGACCTCGGCTATCTCGACGAGGAGGGCTTCCTCTTCATCGTCGACCGGGCCAAGGACATCGTGATCCGGGGCGGGGATAACATTTCCTGCCTCGAGGTCGAGGCGGTCCTCTATCACCATCCGGACGTGTTCGAGGCCTCGGTGTTCGGCCTGCCGGACGAGCGGCTCGGCGAGACGCTCAACGCCGTCGTCGTGCCCAAGCCCGGCACCGCGCCGAGCCCCGACGCGCTCGCCGAATATGTCGGCCGGCACCTCGCCTCCTTCAAGATCCCGAGCCGCATCTGGCTCCAGCCCGAGCAGCTCCCGCGCACGGCGTCGGGCAAGATCTACAAGCGCGAGATCCGTGCCAAGAAGATGCAGGAGCTGAAGCTCGGCTGAGGGGGCCCTCACCCCCGGCGGCCCTCACCCCCGGCCCCTCTCCCTGCGGGAGAGGGGAGAAGGAAGGGGTCATCGGCGTTCGTCGATCAGCGCAGCGATGGCCCCGGGCACACTGTCGAGGGAGTGTGAAACATCGTTGTTCCAGACCCGGAGCACGGCAAACCCCAGGCTGCGCAAATAGGTATCACGCTGTTCATCTCGGTGCAGATGGTCCGCCTCCGCATGCTGACTGCCGTCGATCTCGACGACGAGACGGGGTTCCATGCTGGCAAAGTCGACAATGTAGGGACCGATCGGGACCTGACGGCGGAACTTGACGTCGAGAATGCGACGTCCACGGAGCCTCTGCCACAGACGGGCTTCCGCCTCCGTCCCCGTCTTGCGGAGCTCCCGCGCAAATGCCTTGCGTGACGCCGGCTGGCCGAGCCAGGGAGGTACGCTCCGGGTCTCGTCGCTCATTCAGGTCTGCCCTTTCTCTCCCCTCTCCCTCAGGGAGAGGGGCCGGGGGTGAGGGCCCTTGCCGGGAGTGAGGGCCGCGCCCTCACTCCGCGAGGAGCGCCTCGATCTCGTCCATCACCACATTCATGCGCGTGACGAGGGCGCGATAGGGCTCGGGGCTTGCCATGTCGAGGCCGGCGCGGCGCAGGATCTCGTAAGGGTGATCCGAGCCGCCCGCGCGCAGCACGTCGAGGAAGCCCTCGCGCGCGGCCGGATCGCCCTCGAGGATGTGCTCGGCGAAATAGGCCGCGCCCGCGATCGAGGTGGCGTACTGGAAGACGTAGAAGCCGTTGTAGAAGTGCGGCACGAAGGCCCATTCGTTCGCATAGAGATCGTCGATCGTGACGACGCCCTTGTCGTGGCCGTGATAGGCCTTGAGGAGATCGCCGTAGATCCCGTTGAGCCGCTCGCCCGTCAGGGCGTCGCCGCCCTCGGCCACGGCGTGGATCGCCTGCTCGAACTCGGAGAACATCGCCTGGCGGAAGAAGGTGCCGCGCAGCTGCTCGAGCTCCTGGCCGAGATAGAAGATCTTCTCCTCCTTCGATGCGGCGTTCTCCTGAAGATGGTGGTGGAGCAGCATCTCGTTGGTGATCGACGCGATCTCGGCGATGAAGGTCGAATAGTCCGACAGCTCGTAGGGCTGGCTCTCGTTCGTCAGCACGCTGTGCATCACGTGCCCCCATTCATGGGCGAAGGTCGAGAGCGAGTCGTAATCGTCCTTGTGATTGAGGAGGACGTAAGGGTGCACGTCATAGGCCCCGCCGTTCATGTAGGCGCCCGAGCGCTTGCCCTCCTGCGGGTAGACATGCATCCAGTCCTCCGCGAGCGCCGCGTCGAGCCTGGCGAGATAGTCCTCGCCCAGAGGAATGGCGGACTGGCGGAACAGCGTCTTGGTGTCGGCGAGGGTGTAGGTCTTGTCGAGGCTGACGAGCGGGGGATAGATGTCGTAATAGCGCATCTCCTCGACGCCCAGCATGCGCCCGCGCAGGCGGAAATAGCGGTGGAGCGCGGGCAGGCCGGCGCGCGTCTCGGCGATCAGCGTGTCGTAGACCGCCTTGGGCAGATTGTCCGCGTCGAGCTCGGCCTCGAGGACCGTGTCGAAATGGCGGGCGCGCGCGGCGAACACCGCGCCCTGCACATGGCCGTTCATCGTCATGCCGACCGTGTTGCTGAACGCGGCCCAGGTCGACCAGAAGGCGTCGAAGACCGCCTTGCGGTCGGCCCGCACGGGCGACTGCCGCAGGCGCGAATAGGCGGCCTGGTCGATCTTCACCGTCTCGCCCGTGGACAGGGTGATGGTCTTCCAGGGCATGTCGGCATTGGCCATGAGGTTGTAGATGGCCTGCGGCGCGCCGGTCGCGACGCTCGCGGCGGCGAGCACCTTCTCGGCTTCCTCGCCCAGCACATGGGGCCGGCTGCGCAGGATCTCGGCGATGGCGAATCGGTGGTTCGCGAGGGGCGCCTCGAGCAGGAAGGTCCGGATCTTCGCCTCGTCGGCGGCGAGGAGTTCGGGCGCGACCCAGCTCGTCGCCTCGCCATAGGCGGTGAAGAGGAGGCTCGCGGCCTGCTCGCGCGCCTGCGCCTCGGCGACGAGCGTGTCGGCGTCGGCGGCAAGGGTTGCGTAAATGTAGAGACGCACGAGGGCGCGCTCGGTCTGCGACATCCGGCCGAAGCCCGCGGCGAGCGCCTGCGCGCTCGTGCCCAGCGTGCCCTGCAGCTCCGTGAGGCGCTCGATCTCGCCCTCGAGCCGCTTGCGCTCGGCCTCCCAGGCGAGGAGGTCCGGATAGAGATCGGTCAGATCCCAGACGGCGGCCTCGGCGGGTGCTCCGTCGGCGGCGCGGGCGGC
>JACAEB010000059.1 GCA_013389075.1 Alphaproteobacteria bacterium | reverse complement strand
TGCCCGTGCCGCCCGTGCCCGCGCCCGCCTCGGCGAGCGCGGCCTCGCGAGCGAAGGGGTCGTCGGCGAGGGCGAGCTCGCGGGCCTGGAGCCGCCGGAGCTCGTCGCGCAGGCGCGCGGCCTCCTCGAATTCGAGATTGGCGGCCGCCTCGCGCATGCGCCGCTCGAGATCGGCGATGGTGGTCGCGAGATTGTGGCCGATGCGCGGACCATCCTCGGCAAGGCCGGTCTCGACCGTCACGTGATCGCGCTCATAGAGGCTGTCGAGAATGTCGCCGATGCTGCGCTTGACGCTTTCGGGCGTGATGCCGTGCGCCAGATTGTAGGCGAGCTGCTTTTCGCGCCGCCGCTCGGTCTCGGCGATGGCGCGCGTGAGGCTCCCGGTCATGTGGTCCGCATAGAGAATGACACGGCCCTCGACGTTCCGCGCCGCCCGGCCGATGGTCTGCACGAGCGAGGTCTCCGAGCGCAGGAAGCCCTCCTTGTCCGCATCGAGAATGGCGACGAGGCCGCATTCGGGAATGTCGAGCCCCTCGCGCAGGAGGTTGATGCCCACGAGCACGTCGAAGGTGCCGAGCCTGAGATCGCGGATGATCTCGATCCGCTCGATCGTGTCGATGTCCGAATGCATGTAGCGCACGCGGATGCCCTGCTCGTGCATGTATTCGGTGAGATCCTCCGCCATCCGCTTGGTCAGTGTCGTGACGAGAACGCGCAGGCCCCGTGCCGCCATTTCGTGGCATTCGGCGATGAGGTCGTCGACCTGGGAACTCGCGGGGCGGATGATGCAGTCGGGATCGATGAGGCCGGTCGGCCGGATCACCTGCTCGACGAAGATCCCGCCCGTCCGGTCGAGCTCCCACGGCCCGGGCGTCGCCGAGACATGCACCGTCTGCGGACGCATCGCGTCCCATTCCTCGAATTTGAGCGGCCGGTTGTCCATGCAGGAGGGCAGGCGGAAGCCGTAATCGGCGAGCGTCTTCTTGCGCCGCGCGTCGCCGCGATACATGGCGCCGATCTGCGGCACCGTGACGTGGCTCTCGTCGGTGAACACGATCGCGTTGTCAGGGAGATATTCGAAGAGGGTGGGCGGGGGCTCGCCCCGCTTGCGGCCCGTGAGGTAGCGCGAATAGTTCTCGATGCCGGGGCAGGCGCCGGTCGCCTCCATCATCTCGAGATCGAACTTCGTCCGCTGCTCGAGCCGCTGCGCCTCGAGGAGCTTGCCCTGCGCGGTCAGCCATTCGAGCCGCTCGGCAAGGTCGGTGCGGATCTGTTTCATCGCCTGCTGCAGCGTCGGGCGGGGCGTCACATAGTGCGAATTGGCGTAGACCTTGACGAAGTCGCGCGTTTCCTCCGTATGCCCCGTCAGCGGGTCGAAGACGGTGATCGCCTCCACCTCGTCGCCGAAGAAGGAGAGGCGCCAGGCCCTGTCCTCGAGGTGGGCGGGCCAGAGCTCGATCACATCGCCCTTCACGCGGAAGGCGCCGCGCTGGAAGGCCGCCTCGTTGCGCCGGTACTGGAGCGCGACGAGCGAACGCATCAGCTCGCGCTGGTCGAGCGTCTCGCCCGCGCGCACGGTGACGGTCATCTCCTGATAGGTCTCCACCGAGCCGATGCCGTAGATGCACGAGACGGAGGCGACGATGATCACGTCGTCGCGTTCGAGCAGGGCCCGCGTCGCCGAATGGCGCATGCGGTCGATCTGCTCGTTGATCGTGCTCTCCTTCTCGATATAGGTGTCCGTCCGCGGAACATAGGCCTCGGGCTGGTAGTAGTCGTAATAGGATACGAAATACTCGACCGCATTGTCCGGGAAGAAGCTCTTGAATTCGCCATAGAGCTGGGCGGCGAGCGTCTTGTTGGGCGCGAGGACGAGGCCGGGCCGCTGCGTCGCCTCGATGATCTTGGCCATGGTGAAGGTCTTGCCCGAGCCGGTGACGCCGAGCAGCACCTGGTCCTGGTCCGCGGCCTTCAGCCCCGCGACGAGTTCGGCGATGGCCTTGGGCTGGTCGCCGCGCGGCTCGAAGGGGCTGTCGAGCCGGAAGCGGATGCCGCCTTCGGTCTTCTGCGGCCGCTCGGGCCGGTGCGGCGTCCAGATCTCCTGGAGCCGGTCGAACACGAAGCCCGCGCCGGGCGCTTCGGCGAAACCGGCGGGCGGAGCGGAGGCGGGGGAGGTCTTTCGCGCGGACATGGCGTATCATATGGCCCGGAACCGGGCGGATCAAAAGCCCGGCGGGAGGAGACGAGCGGATGAACCCACCCGACGAACGCGCCCCCTGGACGCCCGACCCAGCGCAGAGGGCGCTCTGGCCGGGCGTGTCGGGCAACACGATCAACGGGCTCGGCGAGACCGAGCCGCGCCGGCCCTCACCCCTCTACTGGCACGATCCGGCGAAACTCGCCCACGGGCCGTTGCAGAACTGGATGGCGGCACGGTCCGCCGGAATCGCCGAGATGCGCGCGGAGGGCGAAGCCATGCGTGCCCTGCGCAAGCGGCCGCTCGCCCCCCTCGCGCCTGTGCCCGTGGAGCGGAACCCCGAGGCCTGGGCCGGGGCGATCCGCGCCTTTGCCCTCGCCCATGAGGCCGATGTCGTCGGCGTCGCGCGCATGGACCCCGCCTGGGTCTTCGAGGGCTATGAGGTGAACCGGCGCACCATCATCATGATCGGGGTGGCGATGGCTCACGACCGGCTGGCGCTCGCGCCCGCCGAGCCCGCAGGCATCGAGGTGCTGCGCCAGTATCATCGCGGCAACCGCGCCGCCCGGGCGCTCGCCGACTGGCTGCGCGGGCAGGGACATGATGCCGAGCCCCATGGCGGCCCCATGGCCGGGGCGATCAGCCTGCTGCCCGCGGCGATCGCGGCGGGGCTGGGCGAGCTCGGCAAGCATGGCTCGCTCATCAACCGCACGCTCGGCTCGCGCTTTCGCCTGGCCTGCGTCCTGACGGATCTGTCCGTGGCGCTCGGCGGGCCGGACGATTTCGGATCGGACGGTTTTTGCGCGAGCTGCCGGGTCTGCGAGCGGGCCTGTCCGCCCGGCGCGATCGGCCCGGAGAAGCAGATGGTCCGGGGCGAGCGCAAATGGTACGTCGATTTCGACGCCTGCGTGCCCTATTTCAACGAGCATCATGGCTGCGCGATCTGCGTCGCCGTCTGCCCGTGGAGCCGCCCGGGCGTCGCCGACCGGCTCGTCCAGAAGCTCGCCCGGCGGGCGGAGCGGACGGCCGGCGCGGGGGCGGACGCCCATGTGGAGGGGACGGCATGAGGCGCCTTCTGATCATCGGCGGTCTGGTGCTGGTCCTCCTCGCGGTGCTCACCGTGCTGAACCGGGTGACGCTGCAGGCCATGTGGCTCGTCTGGGTGTCGCGGCCCGGGACGCCCGTCGCGGAAACCACGCTCCCGCCCGCGCCGGACTATGCCGACCCGCGCGCCTGGGCGGCGCTGCCCTTTCGCGTGGATGCGGCCGACGTGGCGCCGCAGGGGCTCGCTCCGCTTCCGGACGATGCGGCGCCCGCGGACGTCTTCTACATTCACCCCACGACCTATTTCGGCAATGCCAACTGGAACCAGCCGCTCGACCACGCCGCGACCAATGCGATGACCGATCTGGGTCCCGTGCGCCATCAGGCGAGCGTCTTTTCGGGCTGCTGCCGGGTCTATGCGCCGCGCTACCGGCAGGCGACCTTCTATGCCTTCTACGAGCAGGGCGCGGCCGAGATCGAGGCCATCGAGCGGGCCTATCCCGACGTCCGGGCCGCCTTCGAGCACTATCTGTCGCGCTGGAATCAGGGGCGGCCCTTCCTCATCGCCGCCCACAGCCAGGGCGCGCGCTACGCCCTCTGGCTGCTCGAGGACTATGTTCAGGGTACGGAGCTCGAGGAGCGCTTCGTCGCCGCCTATGTCGTCGGCTATGCGGTGCCGGACGACTATTTCGAGCGCCAGCTTCCGCGCTTCTCCGCCTGCGAGCGGCCCGACCAGCTGCGCTGCGTGGCCGGCTGGAGTACCTATGGCCGCGGCGGGGAGACCCGGTACATCCGCACACGGATCCGCCACCGCTTCGGCGATGCCTATGAAAGCAACGAGGGCAAGAGCCTGTCTTGCGTCAATCCGCTCACCTGGGACAGTCGAGTCCCGGCGGCGGGGGCGGGGGCCAATCTCGGCGGCTGGATCTATCCGGCCTCGGCGGCCGCGCCTCCCGCATCGGTGCCGGACCTCGTGGGCGCGGCCTGCGAGGATGGCGCGCTCATCCTCGACCGGACACCGCCCAGCTCGTTCCGGCGCGTCCTCCTGCCGGGGCGGAACTATCACAATTACGACTACCAGCTCTTCTATCTGAACATCCGCGAGAACGCGGCCCTGCGCGTGAGGGCCCATGCGGAGGAGCGCGCCCGCGTGCCAGCGCGCTAGAGCGCGACCGGGCGCGGGGTCCGGCGATCAGGGGGCGCCTTGCGCCCCTGGCTGATCCTCATCGGGAAACGGCTACCAGCTTCCGCTGTTGGGCATGCTCGCCCAGGGCTCGGCCGGGGGGAGCGCCGCACCGCGCTGGAGGAGTTCGATCGAAATGCCGTCGGGCGAGCGGACGAAGGCCATGTGACCGTCCCGGGGCGGACGGTTGATCGTGACCCCGCCATCCCTGAGGCGGGCGCAGGTCTCGTAGATGTCGTCGACGCGGAACGCGAGATGGCCGAAATTGCGTCCCCCGCCATAGGGCTCGGTATCCCAGTTGTAGGTGAGTTCCATCAGCGGCGCCTGACGGGTCCGGGCCGTGTCGGCATCGCCCGGGGCGGCGAGAAAGACGAGCGTGAACCGCCCGGCCGCGTTGTCGAACCGGCCGACCTCCTGAAGTCCGAGCTTGCCGCAATAGAAGTCGAGCGAGGCCGCAAGGTCGCTGACGCGGACCATCGTGTGCAGATATTCCATGCTCATGCGCGTCTCCCGGGGAGCGAGGGCGTTCAGCGCGCGGCGACGGCCATCTTGCTCGCCAGCACCTTCGCCTTGGCGTCGCGGACCATGTCGCGGGCGAGGCGGCGGGCCTCCACCTGGTCGCCCGCGCCCACGGCCGCCCCGATCAGCGCCCAGTTGCGGGCCGCTTCCTGGCGGCGCTCGGGCGAGCTGAGACGGATGTTCACCGGCACGACACGCTGATCGACCTCGGAGGCGGCCTTGGCGAGGATGCGGTTGCCGGTTCCGAAGGTGGTGATCTTGGAGAGGCAGCGCCGCAATTCGACGAGGGCGAGGGTGGACACGTCCGGCATCTGGGTAAGCAGATGCATGAGTTCGATCCCCCGGCGGAAGAAGTCGAACCAGGCGGCGTCCGGACCCTGCACCCGGATCGCCGCGGCCGCGTCGGCCATGGCATCGGCGAAGAGTTCGGCCCGGATGTCGTAGAGCTGGTGAAGTTCGTCCTCGGAGGGATAGCGGACGCAGGCGCCCTTCCGCATGCGGACGTCCACGAGCCCGTGCGTGTCGAGAATGCGGAAGGCATCGCGGATGGGCCCGCGGCTGCAGTGGAATTCCTCCGAGAGGTCTTCCTCGGTCAGACGCTGTCCGTCGACATAGTCGCCGTGCTGGATGCGCCGCCGCACATGCTCGGCGATGAACTGGGCAAGGGTGGGCTGGCTGATCGCGGCCGTCAGCACATGACGGTCGACCTCGGTCAGAAAGGCCGCGAGGTCCGGAGGGGCCCCTTCGGTCGAGGCGACGGTGCCGGGCCGCGAGCCGGTCGGCAGCCGGCTCGGCGTCTGCGGAATGGCGGCGAGCGGATCAAATCCCCCCGCGAGCGGAAGGATCTGCGAGAGGATGTCCGGATCCATCGTGAACCGGGGCTCGCGCGCCATCCGCGCGAGGGCCGTCAGTCCTTCGATCTGCCGGGGCACATCGGCCGGATCGAGCTCCGCCGTCGCGAAGAGCTGGTAGCTCGGCCAGGTGCGGTCGAGCATCATCCGGCCGAGCGGGTGCCCGCGGTGGTCGAAGACGGCGCCGGCGAGCTGGCGTGCGGCGTCGAGAAAGCGGGGGGCGGAGAAGGGCGAGGTCGTCCCGAGGAGCTGAACCTCCTCGAGGGCCGCCTCGAGCGCCTCGGCCGGTCCGGCGGGCGGGCCCGAGCGCTGGGCGAGTGCGGTGAAGAGCGAGCGGATCACCCCGACGGCACGGATGGCGTCCGGCCGGTCGGGCGCGATGACGCGGATGCCCTTGCGCGGGATCGCCTCGACGAGGCCGCGCTCGGTGAGCAGCTGGAAGGCCTCGCGCACGGGGCTGTGGCTCACCGAATAGGCGCGGGCGACTTCCGCCTCGCTCAGCCGGCCGCCGGGCGTGAAATCCCCGAGCAGGATGCGTTCCCCGACGCCGTCCGCAATGTTGAAGGCGAGTACCGGTGCCTGCTGATCCACGGAATACCCCTGCATGCTCGCGCTCCCTCACGCTACTCGTAACGCTGCCCATGGTGCCATGGCCGGACGGTGAGGGATCTTACCCAAATCGCGACGCAAATAATAGTTTCGATCAATACTACCCTCGGATGAGGGAAATGTCGACAACCGACAAGGATATTTCGCCCCCTGCCGTGCAGGCGTCGGGAAAAACAGTCGACTGGCCGGGTTGTTCCGGCGCGTCGGAGCGGGTCTGACGACCGGTCCCCTCGCTCCGGATCCGTCACTTCGGGTGCTCGGGCGCGCGGTCCGCGCCGTCAAGAAGCGTCAGCGCCGGACCTGGGTGAGGCGGGCGGCGGCGAGGCAGGCGAGGGCGATCGCGAGGACGGCGACGCTGGCGCCGGGGGCATGGCTGTGAGGCAGACCCAGCGTGTGGGCGCTCGCCGAGCCGAAGAGACCGAGGCCGGCGGATGCGGCGGCAAGAGCGGGAAGGGTGCGGGCGATCAGGCGCATGTCTCCGTCTCCAGTAAGGGCGGGTGCCGGTCCAGTCCGGCGCCTGCCGCAATATGATACTGCAACTAAAGGCTCATACAACAGGCCCCGCTCCCGGACAGGCGCCCTCAGAGCATCGACCCGCCCTCGCCCTTGTAGACGCGGACCTCGTCGCCCTCGAGGAGATAGCTGACCTCGCCGAATTCGCTCTCCACCGGGCTGAGCGACAGCTTGCCCGTCACCACCATGGGCAGCCAGATGTCGGTTACCGTGAAGGGCTTCTTCATCTTCACATAGACCATCTGGTTGGGCGGGGGCGGGGGCACGTGGATGCAGTAGCCGAAGCTCGGCACGAGGATGAATTCCGTCACCACACCCTCTTCGTTGAATTCGGTGGGGACGACGAAGCCCGGCACCTCCACCTCCTTGCCGTCGAGGCCCTTGAGGTCGTCCGACATCTCCCCGGTGTCGAGATCGAGCTCGGCGAAGGTGTACCAGATGAAGAAGGGGTCCTCAGCGGACGACAGCGCGAGGGCGGGCATGGCCGCGAGCGTGAGGGCGGTGAGCGCGGCGCAAAGAGTCTTCAACAGCATCGTCATCGAACAGGTCTTCCTTTCCGGCCGTCCGTCAGAGGCGCATGGCGAGCCCGTCGGTCAGCGCGCTGCGGTAGGCGATGCCCGCCGGCACGAGACCGAGAAGGCCCGATGCCCCGAGGACGGCAGCGAACAGCTTGAGATCGGTGGCCGTCAACCAGTGAAACGGAAGAAAGAGGCCAAACCGTGTGCTCACGAAATCCGCAAGCAGAAGGCTCGCCAGGCTGAGGACCCCATAGCCGAGCACGATGCCGGCCGCGCCGAAAAGCAGCGATTCGAGCGTGAAGAGGCCGAGCACGGCCGCGGGCGTCGCCCCGAGCGAGCGCAGGATGGCGATCTCCCGCCGCCGCTCGTTGAGCGCGGTCAGAAGGATCCCGATCATGCCGAAGAGACCCGCCGCCACCACGAAACCGGAGATGACGGTGAGGGCGCGCTCGGCGACGCCGATAAGCCGCCAGATTTCGGTGATCACCACCCCGGGCAGGATCGCGGTCAGCGGCTCGGCCTCGTATTCGTTGATGGCCCGCTGCGTCTGAAAGAGGCCCATGCGCGATTTCAGGCCGAGGAGCATGGCGGTCACGCGCGGGGGCGGAAGCTCCTCCGTGCGCAGCGCATCCGCGCTCGTCTCCTCGCCGGGACGGGGCGGGCGGCCGCTCTGCCAGTCGACATGGATGGCGGTTATGGCGTCGAGCGGCACATAGAGGGCCCGGTCGACCGGGGTTCCGGTGGGCGCGAGGGTGCCGGTCACGGTGAAGGGCAGCGTATCGTGATCGTGGATGGCGGCCGTCCCCGAGCCATGGGCCACGACCACCTTGTCGCCGGGCCGGTAGCCGAGCGTGCGGGCGACATCCGCTCCGATGACGACGTCGAAGAGATCGGCGAAGGGCGCCCCGTCCGCGAAGGCGAGCCGCTTCTTTCCGCCATGACGGAAATGCTCGAAATAGTCCGTGCTCGTCCCGACCACGCGGAAGCCGCGATGCGAATCGCCGAGCGCGAGCGGCACCGCCCAGGCGACATCGGGCAGACCCGCCACATCCTCATAGGCCGCGAAGGACATGTCCTTGGTCGCGTCGCCGATGTGGAAGACCGAATAGAGCAGGAGCTGGGTCGAGCTGCCGCGCGCGCCCACGATGAGATCGGTGCCCGAGATCGTGCTCTGGAAGCTCGCCCGCGTGCCCTCGCTCAGCCGGTTGACGCCCACGAGCAGCGCCACGCTGACGGCGATGGACAGGATCGCGAGCGAGGCCGTGAAGCGGCGGTTGAGGAGGCTCTTGGCGGCAAGGTCGAGGATCAGCATCAGGCAGGCTCCACGGGCGCGCGGCGATCCTCCGCCTGCAGATCGGCGATTTCCACCACGCGGCCGAAATAGGGGACGAGATCGCGGTCGTGCGAGACCACCACGGCGGCCGTCCCGCTCCCGGCGCATTCGGCGAAGAGGAGGTCGAGGAACCGCCCCCGGACCTCCTCGTCCAGCGCCGAGGTGGGCTCGTCCGCGAGGATGAGCTCGGGCGCGCCGATCAGCGCGCGCGCCGAGGCGACGCGCTGCTGCTGGCCCACGCTCAGCGCGCGCGGGTGGCGGTCGAGGAGATCGGGCGGCAGGCCGAGCCCCGCTGCCAGCCGCTCGGCCTCCGCCCGGCCCTGCCGGCCCATCTCCGCAAGGCGCGCCGCGCGCCGCTTCGAAAAGCGCAGCGCAAGGAGGATGTTCTCGCGCGCGGTGAGGTAGGGCACGAGGTTGAAGAGCTGGAAGACATAGCCGACATGATCGGCGCGCAGGCGGTCGCGCCGGGCGGCGGGGGCGGCGCTGAACGGGGCGCCGAGGAGGCGCACCTCGCCCCGGTCGGGCCGGCTCACCCCGGCCATCAGCCCAAGGAGCGTCGTCTTGCCGCTGCCGCTCGGTCCGCGCACGAGGACGCGTTCGCCCCGGCCGACGGCAAGATGACCCACCGAGAGGAGGGGCGGGCCGCCCGGGCGCCAGCCGAAGCGGATGCCCGTCAGTTCGAGGACGGGTGCCTGCCCGGTCTGCGGTTCGGCCCGGCCGTCCGCCATCAGCGCAGCTCGACGTGAGGCTCGCCCGGACGGGCCGTGGCGCTGCCCTGGCCCTTCTCCGTCGCGAACTGCACCTCGACCTCCGTAAGGCTTGGCGCCAGCGCGAAGACGGTCACGTGTACGGACGAGAGCTCGGCGGGGGCGGCGCAGGTCCAGCCATAGCTGGCGATGACGTCCGAATGAACCTGCCCGGCCTCCTCGTGGTGGTCGTCATGGCCGTCCGCGTGGGCGTCGTCGTGATGGTCGTCCTTGCCCGCGTCCCCGGCATGCTCCTCATGATCGTCATGGTCGTCGTGACCGGCCTCGGGCTCGCCCAGCGTGGCGCTGGCGGCGGTCGGCGCACAGCCCGCCTCGGCATTGGGACGGAGGGCGGCGTCGGTGGCGCCGAGCGCGGCGAGCACGCTCTCGACCTTCGCCTTCTCCTCCTCGCTCGCGGGCGCGTGCTCGAAGCCGAGCGCATCGCGCGCGGGCAGGACGAGCCGGGCCTCGAGCGCCGCCCCGTCCTGGGCGAGTTCGATGCGGGCCGCGCCATGAGTGTGCACGCTCTGCTGGGGCCGGGTGTCGTCCGCCTTTGCCGCGAGCGGCAGCGTCAGGCCGAGGGCGAGGCAGGCGAGGGCCGGAACGGCGGGAGGTGAGCGCATGGCGAATCTCCGGTTGCGGTCGGTGAGCGGGGCCGGTCTGTTACCGTGTAACAGGTCTAGCGCAGCGCTGCCCCTCTTTCCAGCCCTGCCGCGTCAGCCGACGCGATTGACGAGGGTCACCACCCCCTCGTTCAGCGAGCCCGACCGGAAGCCGGCGAGGTCGAGCGCGACGAAGCGATAGCCGCAGGCCTTGACGCGGCGGTAGAGCTCCTCGCGCGCTGCGAGCGCGCGCGGCAGATCCTCGGGCAGGAGCTCGAGCCGGGCGATGTCCTCGTGATGGCGCACGCGGAACTGCGAGAAGCCGAGGGACTCGAGCACGGCCTCGGCCGCCTCGACGCGCGCGAGCTTCTCGGGATCGATGGCGGTGCCATAGGGAAAGCGGCTCGACAGGCAGGCCGATTGCGGCTTGGCCGCGTTCTCGAGCCCGAGCGCATGGGCGAGGGCGCGGATGTCGGCCTTGGTGAAGCCCGCCTCGACGAGGGGCGATTTGACACCGTGCTCCTCCGCCGCGACGAGGCCGGGCCGGTGATCGCCGAGATCGTCGAGATTGGTGCCGTTGAGGACGTGCTCGATGCCTTCCTCCCGCGCGATCACCGCCAGCGCGTCGTAGAGCGAGGTCTTGCAGTGGAAGCAGCGGTTGACCGGGTTCGCCCGGTAGTCGGCCTTGTCGAGCTCGTCGGTGACGATGACGCGGTGGCGCAGGCCCCAGCGCCCGGCCAGCGTCTCGGCGAGCGCGAGGTCCGAGCGCTTGAGGCTGGCCGATCCGGAGGTGACCGCGAGCGCCCGGGCGCCGAGCCGCTCGGCCGCCACATAGGCCACGAGCGAGCTGTCGATGCCGCCCGAATAGGCGACGATGACGCTGCCATAGCTTTCGATGAGCGCGGTGAGGCGCTCGGTCTTGGCGGCGAGGTCGGGGGTCATGCCGGTCATGGGTGCAAGTCTACCGTAAAGGAGCCGTTCCCGTGAAACGGACCGGGCGGCCGCCGGCCTGTTCTGTCCTGTCGCCCGTCCGGTCCGCGCTCACAGGCGGTTGATGCGGCTGGCGAGAAAGCCCGCGCCGAACCCGTTGTCGATGTTCACGACGCTCACCCCCGAGGCGCAGCTGTTGAGCATGCCGAGGAGCGCCGCGATGCCGCCGAAGGCCGCCCCATAGCCCACCGAGGTGGGGACCGCGATGACCGGCTTGTCGACGAGCCCGCCGACGACGCTCGGCAGGGCGCCCTCCATGCCGGCGACGACGATGACGACACGCGCCCGCCGCAGCTCCTCGGCCCGCGAGAGGATGCGGTGGATGCCGGCGACGCCCACATCGGAAATGCGCTTGACCGTATTGCCGAGGAACTCGCAGGTGAGGGCCGCTTCCTCCGCCACGGGAAGATCGGAGGTGCCGGCGGTGACCACGGCGATGGTGTGGGCGGCGGGCTCGCGCTCGCCCCGCAGCATGACGATGCGGGCATTGGGGTGATGCTCGGCCCCCGGCACCGCCTCCAGCACCAGCGCGGCGGCCTCGAGGCCGACGCGGGTGGCGAGGACGCCATTGCCGCGCGCGGCGAGGGCCACGAAGGCGTCGCGGATCTGCTCTGGGGTCTTGTGCCCGCCATAGATGACCTCGCCCGTGCCGGTGCGGCGGTGGCGGTCATGATCGAGCGTCGTGTGGCCGATATCCTGGAAATAGCAGCCGTCGACGGCGCTCACCGCGTCCTCGAGACTGAGGCGCCCGGCCCGATAGGCCTCGAGCACCGCGCGCGGGTCCGTCCGTCCCTCTTTCGACATGCTCAGCCGTTCCCCTCTCCTCCGCCGGCCTCCCGATCGAGGGCCGCGGCGATGTCGGCCTCGATCTCGGCCCGCAGCTGGAAATAGGGACGCCCCGCGCCGAGCGCCAGTGCGCTCACCGCATCATGCTCGGCCTTCCAGCGCAGGCGGCCGTCGGGCAGGCGGGCGATCTTCACCGGCACCGCGCCATGCCGTGTCGCGAGGGTCCGGATCTCCCGCGGGAGCATCAGCTTGTCGACCGGCGTGATGCGCACCCCGATCGTGCTCGAGCCGGCGAAGAGCGCGGCGAGCACGCGCGCGCGGGCGTCCTCGTCGGTCAGCACGGACAGCTTCGTCGCGGGCCGGCCCTTCTTCATGGTGATGGGCGTGAGGAACACGTCGCGCGCCCCCGCCGCGAAGAGCGCGTCGGAGAGGGGGCCGAAGGCCTCGGGGCTCATGTCGTCGATGTTGCTCTCGACGAGGAGCGCGCGCTCGTGCTCGTAAGGACCGGCCGCGGCATCGCCGGCCGTGCCCAGCATGACGCGCAGCACGTTGGGATGGGGGAAATCCTTCGTGCCGAGCCCGTAGCCGATGCGGCGGACGGCGAAGCCTCGCGGCGGCGCGAAGGTGGTGACCGAGGCCTTGAGGATCGCCGCGCCCGTGGGCGTGGTCGTCTCGCTCGCCACCCGTCCATAGGTACACGGAACATCGCGCAGGAGCTCGGCGGTCGCGGGGGCGGGCACCGGCATCAGCCCGTGTTCGCACCTGACCATGCCGCCGCCGAGCTCGACCGGCCCGCACTGGACGCGGTCGATCCCGAGGAAATCGAGGCAGAGGGCGGCTGCCACGATATCCACGATCGAATCGACCGCGCCCACCTCATGAAAGTGGACCTTGTCTAGGGTTGTTCCGTGAACTTTCGCTTCGGCCTCCGCCAGCACACGGAAAATCGCGTGCGCGCGCGCCTCGGCCCCGGCTGGCAGGCGGGCGCCGGCGATCAGGGCCTCGATCTCGGCGAGGTGGCGGTGTGGCCCGTGCGCATGGTCGTGGTCGCGAGCGTGTGCGTGATCGTGCGTGTGCGGGTGGGAGTGGGGATGGTGGTGGCCGTGATCATCGTGGGCGTGGTCGTGATGATGGTGCCCGTGGTGATCCTGGCCGTGGTGATGATGCGGCGCGGCGCCGCGCGAAGCTCCGGTGCGCACGCGCGCCCTGGTGCCGGCAATGCCGCGCTTTTCGCCCCGCTCGAAGGAAAGGTCGAACTCGCTCCGCAGGGGGAGCTTTCCGAGTTCCTCGAGGAGGAAGGCGGCCGGGACGCCGAGATCGACCAGCGCCCCGATCGTCATGTCTCCGCTGATGCCGCTGAAACAGTCGAAATAGAGAACGGTTTCAGCCATGGCAGCTCAGATCAGCAGCACATGGGTGGGCGCGCACAGCTCGTCGATCTTGAGGCCGTAGGGGCAGGCATTGCGGCAGGGCTCGCCCGAGCAGGACAGGCACGCCGATCCGTTCACCTCGAGCATCGCATACTCGGCCCGCGCGAAGTCCATGTCGCGATAGTCCATCGCATACATCCGTGTGCGGAGCACATCGGCGATCTGCACGCCATAGGGGCAGGAGCCCTCGCAGGCATTGCAGGCATGGCGGCAGAAGCTGTCGCCGTTCATCTTTGCATAGCGGTGGAGGAGGGGCAGGTCGTTCGCCCCCAGCTCCTGGGCGCCCGAAGCGCCGAGATATTCGTCGATGAGGTCGCTCGAGGTCATCGACACGATCAGCGCGTCGACATTGGGATTGGAGAGCACCCAGCGGAAGGCGGCCTGCGCGAAACTGTCCGTCCCCTGCTCGAAGGGCCGCATGTCGTTGAGCCGCGCGCCCCTCAGCGTCTTCATGGCGATGACGCCGACATCCTTGGTCTTGGCCTTCTCGATCACGCGCGGCAGGTCGGGCTGGGTCGCGACGAAGTCGAAATCCTTCGTCAGCCCTTCGTAGAATTTCGGATCCTGGCCGAAATTGTAGGCGACGAGCATCACGTCGAGAATGTCGTTGTCGATGCCGTAGTCGAGACACTGGATGAGGTTGCCGCCATGGCCGGACATGCCGGTGAAGCGGATCTTGCCCTGCGCCTTGGCCCGATCGACGAAGGCGTGCCATTCCTCATTGTGCAGACGGTCGATCTCGTTGACGGCGTGATTGAAGAATACCTCGACATGGTCGGTCTGAAGCCGCTTCAGGCTCGCCTCGAGATTGCGCATGATCTCGTCCGCGCGAGTGCCGGCGCCCGCGCCGGTCTTGGTGGCGAGGATCACCTCGTCGCGCACGCCCTTGAGCGCCCGGCCGAGAACCTCCTCCGAGGCGCCCTTCGTGTAGGACTCGGCCGTGTCGAAATAGTTGATGCCCTTGTCGAGCGCGTGGCGGACCACCGCTTCCTCGCCCGTGCGCAGCCGGCTCGAGCCGAAGGAGATGTCCGCGATCATGAGGCCCGTCCGCCCCAGCGTCACATAGGACTGCACGCGGTTCTGCGCGAACGCCTCGGCGCGGGCCGAGGCGGGCAGCACGCCGGCCGCAAGGCCCGCTCCGGCCCCCACCTGCAAGAGCCGCCGCCGGTCGATACGGTTGTCCATCATCGCTGCTTCCTCCCGATGGGTGAGCACTCGCTATAACGCAGCGTATCGGGGTCGATCATGCGCTGAAACGGAGCCGGCGCCAAGGCACCGGCGCCGCCCCGGGCAGGGCGCGCGGGTGACAGGGGCGCAGCGCTCGGGCTAAAGCTGCTCGCAGTCGGATGTCAGGGCGCAGGAGGCGGCGCGCGCGTGGCGGTTCTCACTCTCCCCAATCTCGTGACGCTGGTGCGGCCGGTGCTGGCCGTCCCGACCGCGCTCGCGATCCTGACCGACCGTCCGCTGCTCGCGGCGGGCCTCTTTGCGCTCGCGGTCGCGAGTGATCTCTCCGACGGCGTGCTGGCCCGGCGCCTCGGCCAGGTGAGCGTGTTCGGCGGGGTCTTCGACCATGCGAGCGACTGCTTCTACGTGACGGCCACGCTCATCGCGCTTGCCATCGGGGGCGAGGTCCCGGCGGTCCTGCCGCCGCTCGTGGTCGCGGCCTTCCTCCAGTACACGATCGACTCGCGGGCCCATCGGGGACGCGCCCTGCGGGCGAGCCGCCTCGGGCGCTGGAACGGCATTCTCTACTTCGTGCTGGCCGGTGTGCCGATCGTCCGCGAGGCGGCCGGGCTGGCGGTGCCGGCGGCCGGACTGGTCGCGATCGCGGGCTGGGCGCTCGTCCTGTCGACCCTGGCCTCCATGCTCGACCGGGCCACGGCGCGGCCGGTGGCGCCGTGAGGATCGGGGGCCGGCCCAAAATCGGGCTTGATCTTCAAGCCGCCGGATTAATAGTCTCCAGCCGGTCCCGGGCCCCGATCGGCGCGCGCGGGGAGGGGGACGACTCATCCGGGGACTGTCGCTTCCGTATAAGTCGAGAAGGCGAAGCGACAAGGGGAATGGGCGCATGAAGATCGCGATCACCGGGGCCAACAGCGCCGTCGGTCAGACTCTCCTCGGCCACATCGCGAGGGACGGGGAGCTCGTCGGCATTGCGGGGGTCCGTTCGAAGACGGCGGCGGACGGCCTGCCCGCCGCGCCCAACATTGTCCCCCGGGTCATTTCCTATGACGATCCCGCGCGCCTCGCCGAGGCTCTCGCCGGCGCGCGCTGTGTCGTGCATCTGGCCGGCATCCTGATCGAGGCGCGGGGCACGAGCTATGAGAGCGCCAATGTGGAGGCGAGCCGCGCGGTGGTGGAGGCGGCCCGGCGGATCGGCGCCGAGCACGTCGTCTTCGTCAGCGTCCTGGGCGCCGACCCCAGATCGTCCAACCGCTATCTGAAATCGAAGGGTGAGGCCGAACGGATCGTCGGCGAGGCCGGACCCTCATCCACGGTCATCCGCACGCCCATCCTGCTCGGACCGGGTACGGCCGGGGCGAATGCGCTCCTGCGCGCCGTCTCCAAGGGCAAGGCGAGCCTTCTGGGCGGCGGCCGGTATGTGATGCGTCCGCTCGATGTGGACGATCTCTGCGCCGCGATCCTGACCGCCGCCCGCGCCCGGCCGCAGGGTCATCACACCCATGAGCTCGGCGGGCCCGAGCCCATCGCCTATCGCGATCTCGTGCAGCGCTTCGCGCGGGCGATGGGCAAGGAGGTCGCGATGGGCGCGGTGCCGGTCTGGATCGCCAAGCTCGCGGCGGGCATCGCGAGCCGCCTGTCGGGCGGCGGCATGACCCCGCAGGTGATCGACATCATCACCGGCCATGAAGAGATCGCTGAGAACGCGGACGCCGCCCTCGGCGTGAGGCTCACCCCGCTCGACGAGACCCTCCGGAAGATCATCCGTTCAGCATAGGAACCATCCATGGCCGAAGACATCCGCACGGACTCAGCGCCTGACGCGGGCCCTCCCAGGAAGAAGAGCCTGGTCGGCCGCATCGTCTTCCTCGTCATCACGGCGCTGTGCTTTGCCTATCTCTATTACCGGCTGAACGGGGCGGCGGCGCGCGAAGGCCTCTCCCTCGTCGATTACATGACGCAGGTCTTCGCCAATGTGAACTGGCTCGCCTGGGCCGGGATCATGGTCTGCTATTCGATCTTCTACTTCCTGATCGACACGCTGGTCGTGTCGCGGGCGCTCCGCTGGTTCGTCAAGGACATCAAGTACACGGACATCATGCCGGTGCGGGCGAGCGCCTACATCATCTCGATCTTCAACGAGCAGGTCGGCAAGGGCGCCATGGCGCTCTACCTCAACCGCCGCCACAACGTGCCGGCCTGGGAGGTCGGCTCGGTGATGATCTTCATCATGTTCTGCGAGGTCTTCTACCTGCTCGTCTGGGCGACCATCGGCTATTTCCTCAGCGCGGACGCGCTGCCCGAGGTCTTCGGCCTCATCCCCTATCTCGCCCTTGGGGGCGCCGTCTTCCTCGTCCTCTGGGTGCTCTATTTCAGCGGCGTGATCCTCCCCGGCAACAGGCTGCGCGACGGCCGGCTCCTGCACGCCTTCAAGGTAGCGCGGCCGCGCCACTATCTGATGTTCTTCCTCCTGCGCTCGCCCGCCATCCTGGCCGCCGTCTTCGTCTACACGACCGCCCTCAACCTCTTCGGCGTCGAGGCGGGGTATGCGGCCCTTCTGGGCTATCTGCCCGTGATCTTCTTCGCCGCGGCGGTGCCCACACCCATGCGCGCGGCGGCGATCACGCTCTGGGTGGTGCTGTTCCCGGACAATGAAGGGCAGATGGCGGCCTTCGGCTTCGTGCAGCACAACTTCTTCATCCTGTTCAACGCGGCGATCGGCCTCCTCTTCTGGCGGCGGGCGCAGCGGGAACTCTTCGGCTGAGCCGGGCAGGGCCGCGCCGGCCGGCGGGCCGTGTCGCGGCCCCGCGGGGGCTCGCGTCCATCGCAGGCGAGGCGGGGGTCGGTCCGTTTGTGACCACAGGACGACCCGGCGGCCGGATCCCGGTCCCGCGCCCCCTTGCCAGCCGCGCCCGGCATGCCAGAGTGGGGCAGGGTTTCACGCGCCATCCGATCTCAGGAGACCGAGCCATGAGCAATCTCGCCAAGCCTGCCACCCGCCGGGGCCTCCTCAAGCTCGCGATCATGCTCGGGGTCGGCAGCCAGGCGCTCCTCTTCTCGGGGAACTGGCGCACCGCCCTCGGGACGGCGCGTGCCTCGGTGGGCGATGTCTCGAGCTGGCCCGAAATGCAGTACCGCACGCTCGGCCGCACCGGTTTCCGGGCGAGCCGTCTCGTCTTCGGCGCCGGCGCCGCCCTCTCGCGCGGCCAGGCGGTCGACCTGCTCGAGCCCGCGCTCGATGCCGGGGTGAACGTCTTCGACGTCGGCACGAGCCGCTATTACGGGGATGCGGAGATGCATCTCGGCCGCTTCGCCAAGAAGCACCGCGACAAGATCTTCCTCATCTCCAAGGCCTATGCCGGGGTCAACATCAAGGCCGGGGAGGAGGTCAGCGTCGAGCAGGCCCGCGAAGGGGCCCGCATCTGGACCGCGCTGATGGACGAAAGCCTCGAAAAGCTCGGCATGGATCATGTCGACGCCTATTACTGCTTCTCGCACAACAATGTCTCGCTGCTGAAATCGGACGAGCTGCAATCGGCCTTCCTGAAGGCCAAGGCCGCCGGCAAGGTGACCCATTGGGGCGTGAGCACGCACGAGAATGCCGAGAAGGTGCTTCTCGCCGCGGCCGAGACCGGCCTCATCGACCTTGCCCAGATCGCGATCACGCCGGCCGGCTGGTACGACTGGAACGCCAAGGCCGTGCAGGCGGGCACGCCGGACATGGCGTCGCTGCGCCCGGTGCTCGACACGGCGCGCGAGGCCGGCATCGGCCTCATCGGCATGAAGGCCGCCCGCCACCTCGCCGGACGCGGTGTGATGGACGTGCTCGACTTCGACAAGCAGAAGACCTTCGACGGCCATTATTCCGAGGCCTTCATGAAGTCCGGGCTCAACGCCTTCCAGCGCAGCTACGCCTATGTGCTCGAGCACGGGCTCGACTGCGTGAACGCGGACAGCCAGACCTTCCAGCACCTGTTCGAGAACTTCACGGCTGCCGCCACCGCCCACACCCATTTCGGCTGACGCGGGCCGACCCGACCCCTCGAGGAGAGACGCGCTGTCTGCTTCCCCCGATACGGACCGGCTGATCGCCGCGGCAGTGGGCGGCCGTCCGCCCGCGGAGGATGAGGCGCTGGCCCTCGCGCGTCTGGCCCCGCTCGGCGCGCTCATGGAGGGCGCCCGCGCGCTGCGGGACGCGGCATGGGGCGACAGCCTCACCTATTCGCGCAAGGTGTTCATCCCGCTCACCCAGCTCTGCCGCGACGTCTGCCACTACTGCACCTTCGCCAAGGCGCCGCGCGGCCTGTCCGCGCCCTATCTCACGCGGGAGGCGGTCCTTGCCATCGCCCGGGCCGGAGCGGAGGCGGGCTGCAAGGAAGCGCTGTTCACGCTCGGCGAGCGCCCCGAGCTGCGCTATCCCGCCGCCCGCCTTGCCCTCGAGGCGATGGGCTATCCCTCGACGCTCGCCTATCTGCGCGACATGGCGCTCGCCGTCTTCGAGGAGACGGGGCTCTTCCCCCATCTCAATCCGGGCTCGATGAGCGCCGGGGAGCTCGCCGAGCTCCGGCCCGCCGGCCCCTCCATGGGCATCATGCTGGAGACCGCCTCGCCCCGATTGTCCGAACGCGGAGGACCGCACTGGGGCTCGCCCGACAAGACGCCGGAGGCGCGGATCGCGGCGATCGCCCGGGCGGGCGAGGCGAGGGTGCCCTTCACCTCGGGCCTTCTCATCGGCATCGGCGAGACGCTGGAGGAGCGCGTCGAGGGGCTTTTCGCCCTGCGCCGCCTGCATGAGGCCCACGGACACATCCAGGAAGTCATCATCCAGAATTTCCGTGCCAAGCCGGATACGCGGATGGCGGCTGCGCCCGAACCGTCGGCGGAGGATCTCCTGCGCATGGTGGCGCTCGCGCGCCTCGTCCTCCCCGTCGAGATGAGCGTGCAGGCCCCGCCCAATCTCAATCCGGACACGCTCGATGCGCTCATCGAGGCGGGGATCAACGATTGGGGCGGCATTTCGCCCGTCACCAGGGACCACGTGAACCCCGAGGCGCCCTGGCCTCATCTCGATGCTCTGGCCGCGCGCTGCGAGGCGCATGGCAAGGCGCTGGTCGAGCGGCTGACCGTCTATCCGCGCTTCCTGCGCGCGGCCGAGCGGTTCATCGATGCGCGCTTCCGCCAGCCCCTGCGCGATGCGTCGGACGCGGAGGGTCTTGCGCGGTGCGAGGGCTGGCGCGCGGGCAGCGGCGCCGTGGCCCCGCCCGGGCTCCCGAGGCGGGGGCGGGCGAGTGCCTCGCTCGATGCGCTCCTCGACCGCGCCGAGGCGGGCTCAAGGCTCGGCGAGGACGAGATCGTCCGCCTCTTCGCCGTGCGCGGGGAGGGGCTCGGCGCGCTCCTCGCCCGTGCCGATGCGCTCCGGGCCCGGAGCGTCGGGCAGAGCGTGAGCTTCGTCGTCAACCGCAACATCAACTACACCAACATCTGCACGTTCCGCTGCGGCTTCTGCGCCTTCTCCAAGGGCAGCACGCATGACGATCTGCGCGGCACGCCCTATGACATCTCGCATGAGGAGATCGTGCGCCGCGCCACCGAGGCCTGGGAGCGCGGAGCGAGCGAAGTCTGTCTGCAGGGCGGCATCCACCCCCACTATACGGGCGAGACCTATCTCGGCATCTGCCGCGCCCTCAAGGCGGCGCTGCCGCAGGTGCACATCCACGCCTTCTCCCCGCTCGAGATCCGCCACGGGGCGGACACGCTCGGCCTGTCGCTCACGGACTATCTGGAGCGGCTGAAGGGGGCGGGCCTCTCGACCCTGCCGGGCACTGCGGCCGAGATCCTCGATGACGAGGTGCGGACCGTGATCTGCCCCGACAAGCTGTCCACGGACGAATGGTGCGAGGTGATCTCCGCCGCGCATGAGGTGGGTCTCGACACGACCTCGACCGTCATGTTCGGCCATGTGGAGACCCCGCGCGCCTGGGCGCGGCATCTCCTGCGCCTGCGCGACCTGCAGGAGAGGAGCCTTGCACGAGGCCGTGGACGGATCACCGAATTCGTGCCGCTCCCCTTCGTCCACATGGAAGCGCCGCTCTACCGGAAGGGGCTCGCCCGGCCCGGCCCCACCTTCCGCGAGGCGGTGCTGATGCATGCGGTGGGCCGGCTCGTCCTGCACCCGCTCGTCCCCAATGTGCAGACCTCCTGGACCAAGATGGGGCCGCTCGGTGCGGCGGCCTGCCTTGCCGCCGGGGCGAACGATCTCGGCGGTACGCTGATGAACGAATCCATTTCCCGCGCCGCCGGCGCCGGCCACGGCCAGGAGCTGCCGCCCGAGGCGATGGTGGGCCTCATCGAAAGCCTCGGCCGCACGCCGCGCCAGCGCCGCACCGATTACGGCGAGGTGCCGGAGGACCGCCGGCAGGCCGGCCGCGCGGCGGCCCCGCTCACCGCCCCCGTCAACATGCGCGTCGATCGCCGCTCCCGCGCGGTGGTGTGAGGGGGGCCGCTTTCGGGGCGCGCTGCGCGGGCGCCGCAGGCTGACGGGCGAGCTTGAATTCTGAAGGCGGGGAGACAGGCGCCGCAATGCGCCCGAGACCCGCCCGCGAGGGAGGGAGCGCATGAAGATCTTCAAATGGGGCCTGATCGGGCTGCTCGTCGCCTATTTCGGCCTGGTGATCTCGGTCGAGACCTGGCTTGCCGCCAGGCAGCCGAGTTTCGAGGGCGCGGGCATTCCGATGCTCGTGCTCACGACGACGGACGATGCGGGGCAGACCTATGAGCAGCGCCTGGCGCGCATCCCCCTCGAGGGCCGGATCTATGTCTCCGCCCACCACTGGCCGCGCGGCTGGTACAGGCGGGCGGTGAAGCATCCCGAGGTCAGGGCCGAGATCGACGGCGTGGTGGACGACTATCTCGCCGTGCGGGTCACGGGCGAGGAGCGGCAGAGGGTCATCGACCGCTTTCCGCTCGGCCTGCGCACGCGCTTTCTGATGGGCTTCCCGCCGCCGCGCCAGATCCTGCGTCTCGATCCGGTGTCCTAGGGCGTATCGCCCATCGTGGGGGCCGCTGCTCGTTGCCTCACCCGCGCGGCCGCGCGAGCTGCCAGCTCAGATTGGCCTTCACCGCCGGCCAGTCGGTCGCCGTGATGGAATAGACCGCCGTGTCGCGCAGCGTGCCATTCGGCATGATGCGGTGGGCCCGGAGGATGCCGTCGAGCCGTGCCCCCAGCCGCTCGATCGCCCGACGGCTCTGGAAATTCAGCACATGGGTGCGGAACTCGACCGCGATGCAGTCGAGCGCCTCGAAGGCGTGGGTCATCAGAAGGAGTTTTGACTCGGTGTTGATCGGTGTGCGCTGCACCGCGCGGCGGAGCCAGGTCGAGCCGATCTCGAGCCGCCGGTTCACGGCGTCGATGTCCATATAGGTCGTCATGCCCACCGCCCGGCCCGTGGCGCGGTCGAGGATCGCGAAGGGCAGCATGGAGCCGCGCGCGCGCAAGGCGAGACGGCGGTCGATCTCGGCCGCCATCCCCTCGGGCGCGGGCACGAGCGTGTACCAGAGCCGGTGGAGCTCGCCATCGGCCACGGCCTCGGCGAGCTCCGCGCAATGGGCCTGCGACAGGGGAACCAGTTCGGCATGGGTGCCGGCAAGCGAGACCTCTTCGGGCCAAAGGGAGGGCATGGGGTTCTCCGCGGAGGGGGGATGGCCGCCAAGCATAGACGCCGGATGCGGACGGTCCGCAAGCGCCGAGGGGCCGGCCGCTCGCGCGGTGCGGCGCGGCCTGTTGCCGAAAAGCCTCAAGCCCTGCGTAACCGTCAGGGTAGCCTGCCGGAATCTGCGTGTTTCTCTTGTGGAATGAGGCGCTCATCCTAATATGTTGTTCATGTAAGAGGAGGGTGTTGCACAAGACAAATCAAATCATTCGGGAAAGGGGGACTGCCCATGACAAGAATACTATTCGCTCTTCTTATGCCCTTCCGTTTTATTTCCCGTATATTCTCCCGTCTCTTCGGCGGCATGCGCACGGCACGCAAGGCGGCCGGAGGTCTCGCCGCCGAGGCCGGTCATGGCCTCGGCCACAGGCCGGGCGAGGGCAGAGCCCACGAGGACGAGGCCGCCATCGCGCCCGGCCGCCCCGCCGAGGGCTTCGCCTATGGCGGGCGCTCCAAGCGCAATCTGTGGACGCTCTTCTTTCTCGAACTGCCGCGTCCTCAGCTCACGGAGCGGTCGGCCTCCGACCTCTCGCTCGAGAAGGCGCGGGAGTATGTGGCCCAGTCGGAGACGTTCTTCTCCAACGACATCCGCCTGTTCTCGCGCGGCGACATCTTCTACGAGGAGGTGGAGCAGGGCTATCTCGCCGAGGTGCTCGGCGCGGACAAGGGCTCGATCGACACGCTCTTCGTGACCGTGGCGCAGGACCTGCGCAAGGCGCTCAACGCCAATACGCGCCTGCTCTTTCTCGTCTATGCGCCGCTCCTCCTGGTGGGACTGCTCACCCTCGCCGCGCTTCTCATGGGGCGGGGCGGGGCGGCGATGGAGGTGCCGCGGGCGCTCGCCTTCACCGGCCTCACCGACGGCGCGCTCCTCCGGGACCTGACGATCGCGGGCGGGGTGGCGGCCGCGGGGCTCGTGCTCCTCCTCCTCGTCACCAAATGGCCCTATGAGGTGACGCAGCAGCGCAACCTTCTCGGCTTCGACAATTACGTGTCGAACAAATATGCCCGCATCAACCACAACTTTCAGGTGGCCAAGCGCAAGGCGCTCAATGTCGAGCGCGACAAGCGCCGCTCCGAGCTCGAGGCGCTGCGCGAGGAGGCCGGCACCTGGACGCTCGCCTATCACTGGTTCGCGTTCCGGCTTCTGCTCTGTGATCTGATGATCCGGAACGTGCTGTTCCAGGTGCGCCGGAACACGACGCTCTACGGCATGGGCGGGGCGGCAATCTGCCTTGCCCTCGCCGGCGGCCTCGTCGCCCTCGCCGCAAGCCCGGGCTGGCACGGCCCGCTCGGCATCGCGGCCGACGACGGACCCCCGCTCATCGCGCTCGCGGCGCTTGCCGTGGTCTATGTGGTGGTGTGTTTCGGGCTGATCACGCGCGATGCCTTCGCCATCGTGCGCGGCACGCTCGAAGGCAACCAGTGGAACAGGTTCCAGTTCGTGAACCTCGCCCAGTCCATCGCCGACCATGTCGGCGAGGACAAGATCCAGATCGTCACCTTCCGCGACCGTTTCCGCACGGAGGGCTGAGAGAGATCACGGCGAGAGGGGCGGCGCGGGCCGGACATGCAGCGTCTGCCGGCCGTCCTCGCCGGGGCCCGCGCCCGGTCCCGTGCTGCGGGGTGGCGGGTCGGCGAGCGAGAAGCTCTCGGGGCGGATGTGCACGGTCCGCTCGCCCGTGAGGCCATAGCGCGGCGCGCGCCAGAAGGCGGCCCTTTCGCCGGCGCGGTCGGGTCCGGCGGACGGGCTTGCGGGAAAGGGATCGGACTGCCCCATCAGAAGAAGCGGCAGCACCAGGATGATGAGGGCGGCGGACGCAAGGAAACCTGCAGACATGCGAGAGCTCTTCATGAGGCGTTCTCCTGTCCAGGTACCCGCCACTCCACTGATTCGGCCCGGGGCCTGTCAAGAGCAACCCGTCGGTCGGAGGACGGGTTCCCCCGTCGCGCGGCGCGGCCTCAGGGGCCGAGCGTGCACCAGACGGGCACGTGGTCGGACGCCTTCTCGAGGGCCCGCCGCTCGCGGTCGATCCCGGCCCCGGTGAGCCGGTCGGCGGCGCGCGGGGAGAGCAGGAGGTGATCGATCCGTATGCCCCGGTTCTTCGGCCAGGCCCCGGCCTGATAATCCCAGAAGGTGTAGAGCCCGCCCCCGGCGTGGCAGGCCCGGATCGCATCCGTGAAGCCGAGATTGACGAGCCCGGCGAAGGCCGCCCGGCTCTCGGGCAGGAACAGGGCATCCTCCGCCCAAGCCGCGGGGTCGTGCACGTCGCGCGGATGGGGGATGACGTTGTAGTCGCCGGCGAGCACCAGCACCTCCTCGCGGGCGAGGAGGGTGCGCGCATGGGCGGTGAGGGCGGCGAAGAAGGCGCGCTTCTTGTCGTATTTTGGGCCGGGCGCGGGATTGCCGTTGGGCAGATAGATCGAGCCCACCCGCACGACGCCGAGCCCGCCGCCGGCCTCGGCCAGCACCTCGATGTAGCGCGCCTCGTCCGCACCCTCGCCCGACAGACCCGGCAGGCCGCGCTCGGTCACGTCCATGGGCAGGCGGCTCAGGATCGCGACGCCGTTATAGGTCTTCTGGCCGAGCACGGCGGCCGTGTACCCCGCCTCGGCGATCGCCTCCGCCGGAAAGGCCTCCGCCACGCATTTGAGCTCCTGCAGACAGACGATGTCAGGCGCGCGCGCCGCGAGCCAGTCGAGCAGGAGCGGCAGGCGGGCCTTGATGGAATTGACGTTCCAGCTGGCGATCTTCACGGACTGGGCGCTCCCCGGGCGGCAGGCGGCGGGGCGGGGCCGCCTCAGAGCGAGAAGGAGGTTCCGCAGCCGCAGGCGCTTTTCGCGAGCGGATTGTTGATGCGGAAGGCGGCGCCGATCAGCTCGTCGACGAAATCGAGCTCGGCGCCGCTCATGTAGCCGAGGGACAGCTCGTCCACAAGGATCGCCGCGCCGTCCCGCTCAATGAGCCGGTCGTCCGGCCCGCGTGACGTCTCGAAGGTGAAGCTGTATTGAAAGCCCGAGCAGCCCCCGCCCTCCACCGCGATGCGCAGCATGGTGCCGGGCGGCTCGGCGGCGAGGATTTCGGCCACCCGTGCCGCCGCGCGTCCGGTCACCCCGAAGGCGGGGCCGCCCGGGCGGGCGATCGTGTCGGTCTGGGCGGTGCTGGTCATCGGGGGCCTGACTTTCCTTTTGGGCGGGCTGTCGATCCTAAATTTAGGAGATTGCGTCTAGCTTTCAAAGCCGCGCCCCTCCGCAGGAAGGCAATCCCGCCCGATGCCCCCAGATCTCGCCCCCTTCGCCGTCCACCCCGAGCACAGCCGGGGCCGGCTCCATGCCGAGCCCGAAAGCGCCACGCGCACGCTGTTCCAGCGCGACCGCGACCGGGTGATCCATTGCGGCTCCTTCCGGCGACTCAAGCACAAGACGCAGGTCTTCGTCTCCCATGAGGGCGACTATTACCGCACCCGTCTCACCCATTCGCTGGAGGTGGCGCAGATCGGGCGCTCCATCGCGCGCATCCTGCGCCTCAACGAGGACCTCATCGAGGCCCTGTCGCTCGCCCACGATCTCGGCCACACGCCCTTCGGCCATGCCGGGGAGGACGCGCTCGCCCAGTGCATGGAGGGACATGGCGGCTTCGACCACAACGCCCAGGCGCTGCGCATCGTCACGACGCTCGAGGAGCGCTATGCCGAGTTCGACGGGCTGAACCTGACCTGGGAAAGCCTCGAGGGCCTCGTCAAGCACAATGGCCCGCTCATCCCCGCGCCGCTGCCCCCGGGCCGCGCCGGCGAGGGGCTGCATCCGGTCATCGCCGCCTATGCGCGCCGGCACGATCTCTGGCTCCACACCCAGCCCTCGCTCGAGGCGCAGATCGCGGCGCTCTCGGACGATATCGCCTACACCAATCACGACATAGACGACGGGCTGCGGGCGGGGCTCTTCAGTTTCGGCGATCTGCGCGCGCTGCCCCTCGTGGGTCCCGTCCTCGCCGGGCTCGACCAGCGTTATCCGGGGCTCGACGGACGGCGGCTGATGAACGAGATGGTGCGGCGGGTGATCTCGCTGATGGTCGAGGACCTGATCGCGGAGACCACCCGCGCCATCGCGCGCGAGGGGGTGCGCACGGCCGACGAGGTGCGCGCGCTGCCCGGTCCGCTCGCCGCCTTCTCGCCGGGGCTTCTCGCCGAGCTCGGGGAGGTCCGCGCGTTTCTCAGCGAGAACATGTACCGCCATGCCAAGGTGCTCTCCAAGATGAGCACGGCCAAGCGGATCGTCCGTGCCCTGTTCGACGCCTATATGGAGGAGCCGGGCATATTGCCGGCCGAATGGCGGCGCAAGCTCGACGCGGAGGGGGCCGACGTCGGGACGGCGCGTGTCGTCTGCGACTTCATCGCCGGCATGACCGACCGCTATGCGATCGAGGCCTATAACCGCCTCTACCGGATCGAATCCGGGTTTTGAGCGGCCTGCGTCGGCAAGACGGTTTGCCGGAAGGGGGCCTCGCTTCCTATCATCGGATCTGTGCGGCCGATTCGGTGCCCCCGCTTGCGCGAGGGCGCTCCGGCGGCGCATCGTCCCTCCGTCGCCTGCACCCCAAGCCGGCAGCAGGGCACGGACGGGCAGGACAGCGGGGGATCTCCCCCGCGAAAACGCTGAGGAATGGCGCGGATGACCAGCCTCGACAACGGGCAGAACCACGGCTCGCAGGGCTATGCGAGCGGCGCGGACGATTTCGACGATTTCGGCACCTATGCGCGGCGGGGCTCGCGGCGCTCGCGCATGCCCTGGCTTGGGCTGATCGCGATGATCATCCTCGTGCTGTTCGGCGGCGCGATCTGGGTCGCCTTCCAGCAGGGCATGGAATACGCCAAGCGCGAGGGGCCGCCCGTGGTGGCCGGCCTCGAGGAGCCCGTCAGGGTGCGTCCGGACGATCCGGGCGGGCTCGAGCCGCCGCCCGAGCGGCGCGTCTATGATGTCGCCGCCGGCACCGCCGAGTCCTCTCCGTCGGTGGAAACGCTTCTTCCGCGCGAGGACGAGGGGCTCGATCTCGAGCCCGCCGGCAGCCAGACGGGCGGGCCGTCCTCCACAGTGCCCACCCGCGAGGTGCCCACCGAGCTGCGGAGCACGGCGCAGGGCAGCACCGATCTCGCCCAGCTCGATCCGGGGGCCGGGGCCGGCACCGCCATCCCCATCCCGCCGCCCTCGGCGGCGCTGGTGACGGGCGAGCGGCAGGCCGAAGCCGAAGCTCCGGCGGCCGCGAGC
>JACAEB010000084.1 GCA_013389075.1 Alphaproteobacteria bacterium | reverse complement strand
GTGGGGCCGCTGCCGGCGCGCGGCGCCTTTCTTTCAGAGGACTGAGGATCTACTCCCGCGGGCCCCAGGGCCCCATGCGCGTCACGCGTTCGCGCGCCCAGGGCTCGGCCCGGCGCGGCTGCAGGAGCGCGATGTGTCGCCGGCGAAACAGCGGCACGAGGGCGAGGCCGGCGAGGAAGCCGCCTATATGGGCCCAGAAGGCGACGCCGGCCTCGCCCGCCGGGCTCATCAGCCCCGAGGCGAGCTGGATCGCGAACCAGAGGCCGAGCACGACATAGGCCGGCACGTGCAGGAGCTGCACGAAGAAGCCGAAGATCACGATCGTCCGCACGGTGGCGTGCGGATAGAGCAGGATGTAGGCGCCGAGCACACCGGAAATGGCGCCCGAGGCCCCGACCATCGGCACGGTCGAGCCCGGGTCGAGAAGGGCCTGGCCAAGCGCTGCCCCGATGCCGCACAGGAGATAGAAGACGACGAAGGGCGCCCGGCCCATCGCCTCCTCGACATTGTCGGCGAAGATCCACAGGAACAGCATGTTGCCGGCCAGATGCAGCAGCCCCCCGTGCAGAAACATGGAGGTGAAGATGGTCATCCAGGCCGGGACGAGGGCGATCTCGGGCGGCAGGGTCTGGCTCCCGAAGAGCACCGCCGGGATCATGCCGAGGGCATAGACCATTTCGCGCGCGGGCTCGGGCGGCAGCGCCCATTGCCAGAGCGACACGACGATGTTGAGGCCGATGAGGCCGTAGGTGACCACCGGCCGGGTGCGCGTGGGATTGTCGTCGGCAATGGGAAACATGAAGGCACGCCTCGCCGGGAAGGCCCCTCGAGGCCGCGGATCCGCCCGAGTGTAGGCCATCGGGCCACGCTGCGAAACGCGGCAGGTGCCGCCCCGGTTCACCCGTCCTGTGCAAATCCCCGGGCCTTGCTCCGCACGAAGCGCTCGACGATGGCGGGATCGACGTGATCGATGCCGAAGATCGTCCAGCCCGCTTCCGTGCCGGGCCGCGCGGTCAGTTCCGCATCCCACACGCGTTCCGAGGGCGTTGTGCGGGTATATTCGGTCGCGCGCGTCCACTGGCCGATCCGGAAGCGCGTGTCCCAGTCGATCTCAGAAAGGCGCTCCGTATCGAGAAGGGCGCCGAACCCGACGAGAACGTTTCCGGTCACCGGCAGCGCATCGACCCCGCCCATCGCGATCGCCACGACGCGCGGATCGCCGGCGGTCTCCGAACTCCAGATCTCCCGCGCCGTCAGGGTCTCTTCGTCGATCTCGTACTCCACGGCGCGGCTCCAGGTGTCCGTGATCGGAGCCGGCGGTTCGGGCGGCCGGGCGCGGTAATTGCCATTGTCGAAGAAGAGGATCGTGCCGCGGGAGGTGATCTGCGGGGCGTGCTGATGCCAGAACCAGCGTGCATCGCCTTCAAGGCGGATCAGCCTGTCCTGAAGATGTTCGGGCCAGCCGCTCGGTTCGCCGAAGATCCAGATGATCTCGCCGCTCGCCCGGTCGATCTTCACGAGGGCGCTCAGATAGCGGAAATTCACGAGAACCGTGCTCGCGTCCTCGCTCACGATGAGCGCGTTGGCGTGCGACCAGTCCACGGTGTCCGGAAAGCCGCGCCGCCCCCAATATTCGAGATTGGTCTCGTAGCCCGCGCGCGAGATGTCGAGATGATCGAACACGTTCCAGCGCCAGGTGATGGCGCCGTCCCGGCCGACGAACAGAACCTCGTCCCCCATCACCCCGATGGGTCCTTGGGGGAAGGAGGGGAAGAGGTCGGGCAGGTAGCCGTCCACGACGCGGTGGACGGGCGCGAGAACGGCGAGCGTCTCCTCGTCGATCCGTTCGACGTCATGATGGACCCCGAGCGCATCGATCCGGGTACCCCGTACCTCGTCGTGCACTTCCGGAGCGGCGTACCAGGCCGCGAGGTCCTGCCCCAGGAGATCGGTCTCGAAGATGCGATGGTCCTGCGTCATGTAAAGGATGCGGCCATCGGGAAGAAGATCGAAATCACTGACGCGGGACGCCGTCCGGTGCATCCAGACCGGTGTCCCCGCCGCGTCGATCATGAGCAGCATGCCGAAGGACCGGCCGAACGCCCGCTCGTCCGCCGTCCCCATCGCGGTCTCGCGCGGAAGGCGGCGGCGCGGATTGAGAAGGCGCCATCCTGGCTCCATCCGGTCGAGATCTGCGTGCCGGACCTCGATGTTCGGAAATTCGGCCGGGTCGGCGGGCGGCGGCGGCGCATCGACGAGCAGCGAATGCGTCAGCGATCGTCCCTCGAGGCTGAGGGTGATCGTGACCGGCGTGGACCGCCCGGCCGCAAGTCCGATGAGAGGCAGGCTCGCCGTCCCCTCGAGGAGGCGTCCCATCCGGTAATGCACCGCCTGCGGACCTTCGCCGATGGTCACGACCGTATCGGCGCCGGCCGTCGCGGCAAAGCTGAGTTCGGCCGTAAGGGGTGCCGGTCCGTCCGGATCGGTCCGGATCTGCGGCTCCACGGTGAAGGCGGGATCCTGCCCGCCGCAGCCGGCCACAAGTCCGGCAATGATCAGCCCGGAGAAGAAACCCGTCCAGCGCCTGCCTTGGGATGTCATCGAAGTGTCTCCCCGATTTCGCGCGCGGCTCTCAGCCCGCTCTCGATTGCGCCGTCCACGAAGCCGCGCCACCCCTGGGCGGTGTCCGCCGAGGCAAAATGAATGCGGCCTTCCGGCCGGGCGAGGGCGGGCACGACCTCGCGCGTGCGACCCGGCTGCAGGGCGCACCAGCTTCCCTTCGAGAACGGATCGGCTGCCCAGTCCGTTGCCGCAATGGCGCGGATCCGGGCCTGCGGCAGGATTTCCGTCAGCTGACGCTGGATTTCATCCCGGTCGGCGGGATCGAGCCGGTTCGGTCGGGTCGAGAACAGGATGACGAGCGAGCCCTCCGGCGCGTGCCTCTGCGTCGCCAGCCAGACGATCGGGCGCGATTGCGGCGCAAGGATCGAGAGATTGCCGGTATCTCCCTCCAGCTCGGCGAAGATCTTCGATCCTGACCCCGCGTGAGGACTGCGCATCGCAGTCTTCTTCCCGGCGCTCACGCCAGGGGAGATCGCGATGTCGGGCAACACGTTCATCGGCACCGTGACGAGGGCGGTGCGGGCAGCGATCCGCTACCCCGAGCGCAGAGCGACGCTCACATGATCCGCCGACTGATCGATGGACACGACCTCGCAGGAAAGGCGGATCTCCGCCCGCCCGTCTGCCGCGATCGCCTCGATGAGCGACGACATGCCGTCCTTGAGCTTCGTGCCCGATACGGAGGCGAGCATCTGAAGGGGGTTGAATCCCGCGAGCGCGAAGAGGCGCAAGGCCTCCGAAGCGGCCACGTCCTCGAGCGGTCCGTGGAAGAGGGTGGCGAAGATGGCGTCGAGCGTGTCCCGTGCCCGCTCGGTCAGCGCGAGCCCCTCGAGGCGCTCGCGCACGGAGACGGTTTCGAACGGATTCGCGCGCGCGAGCGGATCATATGGCTCCGGCAGCACCTCCGCCGCCGGTGCGCAGAAGGCGGCGAGGCCGCCAATCACCGCGGCCAGGCTCTCCGGATCGGCCGGCCTCAATGCGCCGCCGGACCAGATGGCCTGGGTCCCGCCGGGGAGCGGCATGGGCGCGAGCGGCTGGGCATAGCGCGCGATCTCCGCCCAGACGAAGGGCTGGGTGCTGTGGACCCAGGTTCCGCCCAGTTCGATCCGCTCGCCGGCGAAGGTCGACGTATGGACCCGCCCGCCCAGACGGTCGCGCGCCTCGAGAACGAGGCAGGATCTTCCCCGCAGCGACAGCTCTCGCGCGGCTATGAGCCCGGCGAATCCAGCCCCGATGACGATCGTGTCGAGCATGGTATCGGCTCTCGCGGGCGCGGGGCGCGCAAGAGCCGTGAGCATCGCGGCCTGAAGCAGGCGCCGACGCCCGAGGCGACCATCCGGGCCCATCCTTGCCTCCCCGATCCGCGCTCGTATTGGCGCGGTTCGGGTCAATTTCTAGCACGGGACACGGAGGTGTGCCTAGAGACGCAAGGGCCGCTCGTAGAGGTCGGGCAGCGAGTTCTCGAAGAGAACGATGTCCTCGGGCCGGGCGTTGGCCTTGAGCCAGGCCTCCGCTTCGGCCTGGGTCGAGAGCTCCACGATCTCGGGCACGCGGTCTCCCGCCTTCAGCCCCTGGAGGAAGCCCGCGAGGCGGGCGGGCCCGAGGGCAAGCACGATGTCCGTGCGCGGCGCGGCATAGGCGCCGATCTCGCGATGGGCCTCGTCATGCGCAGCGCCCAGTTCCACCATGCCGGGGGTGATGAGGATGCGCCGCGCCCCTTGCGTGCTCTCCCCGAAGAGGTCGAGGAGATCGAGCGCCGAGCGGAATCCCTCCGGGTTCGAATTGTAGCCGTCATCGATGATGACCGGCCGGCCGCGCGTCACCTCGAGCCGGTGCTTGACCTGGGGCACGGAGCGCAAGGCCGCGCGGATCGCCTCCATGGGCAGCCCCAGCTCGCGGGCCGCGGCGATGGCGAGCGCGGCATTGGCCGCCTGGTGGAGACCGAAGAGCGAGACGAGCACCTCGCTCCGCTCCGCCCCGAAGGCGAGGGTGAGGACGATGCCCTCCTGCGTCTGGCGCGCGGCCTCGATGGTGACATCGAGCTGGAACGGTCCGCCCGCCCGCCCCACGAGGAGGAAGCCCGCCCGGCCCGCGCGCTCGATTTCGGCCCGCAGCAGCGCCTCGGGCACCTGATCGACATTCACGATGGTCTTGCCGGCGCGCGCCCGGGTGGCCTCGGCGATTTCCATCTTGGCACGGAAGACCGTGTCGATGGTCTTGAAGCGCTCGTAATGGGCCCAGCCGACGGCGGTGAGGAGCGAGAGGCGCGGCGGGGCGAGGTCGCACAGCCGGGCGATGGAGCCCGGCCCGTAGGCGCCCATCTCGACGACGAAGGTCCGGTGCTCGGGCTTGAGCTGTTCACGGACGATCCGCGAAATGCCCATGAGCGTGTTGACGCTGCCGGGCGTCGCGAGGCTCTGCGACAGGGTCGACAGGATGTGCTGCAGGATGAGCTTTGTCGAGGTCTTGCCGTAGGAGCCGGTGATGCCGACGATATAGGGGTCGAGCTTGCGCAGCTTCTCCCTCGCCTCGTCGAGGAACCCCCTCTGCACACGCGCCTCATAGGGGGCAAGCGCGCGATTGGCGAGGGGGAGGAGGAGGGGGGTGATCTGTACGAGGAGGATCGCTCCCAGGAGCTGCGGTCCCGCGCCGGCGGTCAGCAGCATGAGCGCCAACAGCAACAGCGCGGCGAAGCCGAGCGCCGTGCGCAGGATGCGGTTGGCGCGCTGGGTCAGGACGAGCGGCTTGCGCGCCTCGGCGAGGAAGCGCTGATCGCGGTAGACGGCGTGGATGGAGCCGGCGATCCCGCCCGCAAGGGCAAGGAGCGCGCCCCCCGCCGGCAGGACGGCCGCGAGAAGGCCCATGGCGAGGAGGATGAGGCTCAGCCGCCGGTCGACGCCCTTCGCGGCCCGCAGCCAGCGCAGGAAGCGGGCGTCGTCATATTCCTCCTGCTGGAAGTAGAGGAGAAAGAGCTTGAGCCGCGTGTAGACGAGGGCGAGCAGCGCGCCGGAAAAGGCGGCGCGCAGGATCAGATCGAAAAGGCCGGTCACAGAAGCCCTCCTTCCCGCAGGAACGCGCGCAGCGCCGATTTGACCTAATGGGCCGATGGTCCGAGGACGGAATAGTGGTCGAGCCCCGGCAGCTCGCGGAACGAGGACCCGGGCGCGAGCTCCGCCGCGCGCCGCCCGAGCTCGGGCGGGGTCTCGGTATCCTTCTCGCCATAGAGGAAGAGAAGCGGAACCTTCGCCGCGCGGGCCTGTGGCGCGAGATCCTCGCTCACCACCTTCACGAGCGTCCCGCGCATGGGGCCGGCCTTGCGGTAGTCGGCGCTGCCGAAGCGGGCGCTGTAGGCGCCGTGGAGCTTCGTGCCGAACAGGCGATCGGCGAGCCGGGTGAGCCGGCCGAGCCGCTTGAGACCCTCCGCCCTCAGACGGTATCGGAGGCTGCGCCTGCGTCTGAGCCCCGCGCCCGCGATGGCGATGCCGCGCATGAACCCCTCGAACGGGTCCGAGGCGAGGTGGAAGATGACGCGTCCGCCGAAGGAATGGCCGATCAGCGCCGTGGGACGGGCGGGCAGCGTGGCGAGGCAGGCGCGCAGATGGCGCGCATAGGTGCCCGAGTCCCAGTCGCCGGGCGGGGGAGGGGAGCTTCCAAAGCCGGGAAAGTCGACGAAGAGGTGCTCGGCCTCGCCCGCAAGGCCCGAGGCGAGCGCGGCAAAGGCCCGGTGGTCCTGGCCCCAGCCATGCAGCCAGACGAGGCGCGGCCCCGTCTCGCACGGCTCCCGGCGGACCGCCATGGGCACCTCTGCGCCGTCGAGCGTGACCGGCACGAGGCAGAGACCGTCCGCCCGCGCAGGACGGTGCGCCGCGTCAGCGCCGGGTGAAGATGGTTGCATGCGCTCCGTCCGCGCCGGTATCGGCCCTGGCCGCCCGCCCCTGCGCGAAGCCTTCCTCGATGAGCCCGGTGAGGAGATCGGTGAAGCCGAGCTTCAGCGCCGAGGGCTCCCAGAGATAGTAGCTGAGCGAGCCGGGAATGGAGTTGATCTCATTGAGCCAGATCTCGCCCGTGGCGCTGTCGCACAGAAAGTCGATCCGCGCGGCCCCGTGCATGTCGAAGGCCTCGAAGGCGCGCCTTGCATGGTCCTCGATGCGGCGGATCTGGTCGGCGCTGAGTTCGGCCGGATGCAGCACGCGCACGGCCGAGGCCATGCCCTCGGTCACCGAGCCCTCGACCTTGGAGGCCTTGCCCCCTTCCTGGAGGTATTTGTCGGCGAAGTTGAGCACGGCCGACTTGCCGAGCGGGCGTTCGATCGCCGAGACCTGCGTCTTGCCGAAGGCGCGCGTCACCGCGACATTGTACTCGACGAGATTGGGCACGAAGGCCTCGATCACCGCCGCCCGGTCCATGCGGAAGATGGAGAGGAGCGACGCGGTCAGCTCGTCCGCGCTCGTGACGCGCGCAACGCCCACGCTCGAGCCCAGATTGTTCGGCTTCACGCAGAAGGGATAGGAAAGTCCCGCAAGCTCGCTCGCAAGGCGCTGGCCAATCGTGTCGGCATCGATGAAGCGGCCATCCTCCGGGCGTTCGACCTGGAGGAAGGGCACGACCGGGATGCCGAGGCCCATCAGCACGCGCTTGGTGAAGGCCTTGTCCATGGTGGCGGCCGAGCCGAGGGCGCCCGAGCCGACGAAGGGGATGTGGAGGAGCTGGAAGAGGCCCTGGAGTCCGCCATCCTCCCCGCCCGTGCCGTGCATGGCCGGAAGGGCGATGTCGAAGGGGATCTCCCGGAGATCGACGCCGCCGAGGCGCCGCCGGTCCACCGCGGTGAGGGCGGGACCGCTCGCGGCGGGGCGCCCGGCTAACAGGCCGACCCGCGTGAGGCCGCGCCGGATCTCGTCGGTGAGCATGTAGCTCGCCCGGTCCTTCAGCGCCTCGCCCGTGAACCAGGTGCCGTCGGGCGCGAGATAGACGGGCAGGGCGGTGAAGCGGCTCGAATCGAGCGCGCCCATGACCTGAAGGCCGGTGAGCACGCTCACGTCATGCTCGACCGTCTGCCCACCGAAAAACACGGCTACGGTTTTCACATCGACCCCTTTGTCCCTGTCGCGGCCCCCGCGAACGCCCCGCTTCTAGACCAATTCGCGCGGGAAGGAAATTGCCGCCCCGTCATGGCGCCGGCGCGGCCGCTTCGCGGCGGCGAGCGGGCGCCCGGGTCGCGCTGAGGCCCCAGTCTTGCCCCATTGGCCCTGAAGAGTATGTGAAAGCAGGGGGAGGGCGTCGTCCCGCCAGACCGGAGTGACCGCCATGCCGCATCCCACATCGCGCCCGCGCGGCGCCGCAGGCCGCCTCGCCGCGACGGCGGGC
>JACAEB010000119.1 GCA_013389075.1 Alphaproteobacteria bacterium | reverse complement strand
GGGTCCGGCGGGACTGATCGACCGCAAGGCGCCCCGGTCGGCGCCGAAGCTCGGGGCGACCGAGCGGAAGGCGCTGCTGCAGAGGGTCGAAGGCGGGCCGATCCCGGCCGTCCACGCCGTGGTGCGCTGGCGGCTGGTCGATCTGGGCACGAGAGTTCACTCCCGCCGACGACAACGAGGCCGATGCCATCGCCATCCTGCACTGGGCGATCGAGACTGGGCGATCGAAACTGGGCGATCGAGACGAACGGGAGCCTGGGAGGAGGTGGCATCCGAGGGGCTACGGCGGCCAACGCAGGGATCCCGAGCAGGTCAAGCGGGAGGGGTGGCAGGAACAGGGGCTGCTGGCAATTTCTGCCGACGATCCCCGCCTCTCCTGGCCCGAGCGCGAACTGGTGCGTCAGCCGGGCGAAAAGCTCTACGGGCCGCGCTTGGCCGAAGGTGAGGTTGCAAATGGCTGACTGGACACACACAATGGTCGAGGACCGGCTCAAGATGTTGATCGGCGCGCAATAAGGACCCTGTTTCGGGGGTGATCGGCGTCCAAAAGGGACCCCTCCGGATCGAGGGTCCATGGTGTCCCGGGGCAACCGGGAGCCGAGTTTGGGATGTTGGTCGTGGAGACGATCGCGAAGATCCGCCGTGCGCATTTTGTTCAGGGCAAGCCGATCAAGCAGATCTGCCGGGAGCTGAAGCTCTCGCGGAAGACGGTGCGCAAGGTGCTGCGGTCGGAGGAGACCGCGTTCGAGTACCGTCGGGAGGTTCAGCCGCAGCCGAAGCTCGGGCCATGGGTCGAGGCGCTGGACGAGATGCTGCGGGTCAACGCGGGCCGCGGTGCGCGCGATCGGGCGACGCTGCTGCGGGTGTTCGAGGATCTGCGCGGTCTCGGCTACGAGGGCGGCTACGACGCGGTTCGGCGCTACGCGGCGGCGTGGAAGCGGCGCCAGGGAACCGGGACGGCGGCGGCGTTCGTGCCGCTGATCTTCGATCCGGGCGAGGCGTACCAGTTCGACTGGAGCCACGAGGTGGTGCTGATCGCCGGCGTCACCACCACGGTGAAGGTTGCGCACCTTCGGCTCTGCCACAGCCGGATGCCGTTCATCCGGGCGTACCCCCGCGAGACGCAGGAGATGGTGTTCGACGCCCATGACCGGGCGTTCGTCTTCTGGCGGGGGACGTGCACGCGCGGGATCTACGACAACATGAAGACCGCGGTGGACACGGTGTTCGTCGGCAAGCAGCGCGCGTTCAACCGGCGCTTCCTGCAGATGTGCGGCCATTACCTGATCGAGCCGACGGCCTGCACCCCGGCTGCGGGCTGGGAGAAGGGCCAGGTCGAGAACCAGGTGGGTACGACGCGGGACCGGCTGTTCTGCCCCCGCATCCGGGTCGGGAGCATGGAGGAGCTCAACGACCTGCTGATGGAGCGGACCATCGCCTGGACCCGGACCCAGCCGCACCCCGAGATCGCCGACAGGACGATCTGGGAGGTCTTCGAGGCCGAGCGGCCGAGCCTGGTGCCATATCGCGGGGCCTTCGACGGCTTCCACGAGGTGATGGCCGCCGTCTCCAAGACCTGCCTCGTCCGCTTCGACCACAACAAGTACTCGGTCGCGGCCAGCGCAGTCGGGCGGCCGGTCGAGGTCCACGCCTACGCCGACCGGATCGACCTGCGCCAGGACGGCAAGCTGGTCGGCCGGCATCCCCGGTGCTTCAGCCGCGGCGCGACGATCTACGACCCCTGGCATTACGTTCCGGTGCTGACCCGCAAGCCCGGGGCGCTGCGCAACGGCGCGCCCTTCAAGCACTGGGTGCTGCCCCGCGCCATCGAGAAGGTGCGCGGCCGGCTGCGCGGCGCCGCCGACGGCGACCGGCAGATGGTGGAGATCCTGGCCGCCGCCATGACCGACGGGCTGGCCGCGGTGGAGGTCGCCTGCGCCGAGGCGCTGGAGAACGGCGTTCACTCCGCCGACGTCGTGCTCAACATCCTCGCGCGGCGCCGCGACCCTGAGCCCCCGGCGCCGATCGCCACGCCCGCGACGCTGCGGCTGCGCTGCGCGCCCGTCGCCGACTGCGCCCGCTACGACAGCCTCAGGAGCATCCACTGATGGAGCGGTCCGAGATCCTCGCCGCCATGGCCGAGCTGAAGCTCAACGGCATGAAGGCGGCTTACGACGAGATCCTCGCCGCCGCCGTGAAGCGGCAGTACGAGCCGCAGCAGGTCATCGCCGAGCTGCTCAAGGCCGAGTTCGCCGAGAAGAAGGCGCGCTCGATCAAGTACCAGCTCGCCGCCGCGAAGCTCCCGGTCGCCAAGGACCTCGAGGACTTCGATTTCGACGGCACGCCCATCAACGAGACCCTGGTGCGCGATCTCGCCGCCGGCGGCTTCCTTGAGCAGCAGCGCAACGCGATCCTGATCGGCGGCACGGGCACAGGGAAGACCCACATCGCCATCGCAATCGTCCGCGCCTGCGTCCGCCGCGGCGCCCGCGGCCGCTTCTTCAACGTCGTCGACCTCGTCAACCAGCTCGACGCCGAGGCCCGCGCCGGCCGGCAGGGCAAGCTCGCCGACCATCTCGGCCGCTTCGACTTCGTCGTGCTCGACGAACTCGGCTATCTGCCCTTCGCCCAGACCGGCGGCCAGCTGCTGTTCCACCTGGTCAGCAGGCTCTACGAGCGCGTCTCCGTCATCGTCACCACCAACCTCGCCTTCGGCGAATGGCCCAGCGTCTTCGGAGACGCCAAGATGACCACCGCGCTCCTCGACCGGCTCACCCACCACTGCGACATCGTCGAGACCGGCAACGAGAGCTGGCGCTTCAAGAACCGCGCCTGATCCCCACAGCGCCCGCCCGCAGACGGGCCTGCCACGCCTGCGCCGTCGGATAGCTCCGGCGCGTCAGGCCCGTCTCCTCACCGCTGCCGGGGGTCCCTTTTGGACGCCGATCGGGGGTCCCGTTTCGATGCCGTTTGACAGCCATGGGGGCGCCGACGCGCTCCCCCATGAAGCTGGCGGCGGCGACCCCATGGCCGGGCCCGCCAAGCGCGCAGCGTGAAATCGAATGCAGGCGACAACTTCCTTGACGAACACCGCCCCCACGCATCAGGCGAACCGTCCCGAATGCAGCTTGCCATCTCCATGTTTGGCAGCGGTTCGATCCGTCCGCGTTGCATCGGCAGTTCCGGCTCGTAGAGAGGGATTGCGTCCTTTCGTGCAAGATAGCTAGCGCCATAGTTGAATGTGTAGCGCTCGCCCTCGGCCGTGATCCG
>JACAEB010000037.1 GCA_013389075.1 Alphaproteobacteria bacterium | reverse complement strand
CGGCGAGCCTGCGCGCCGCCGCCGCGAGGGCGTCTTCCGCGCGGGCCGGCCCGCTCATGCCGCCGTGCCCTCGAGGCTCGCGAGGCGGGCCGCCTGATCCTCCGCGATCAGAGGATCGATGATGTCGTCGAGCGCCTCGCCCGCCAGCACCTCGGGCAGCTTGTAGAGCGTGAGCCCGATGCGGTGGTCGGTCACCCGCCCTTGCGGAAAATTGTAGGTGCGGATGCGCTCCGACCGGTCGCCGGTGCCGACCTGGCTCTTGCGGTCGGCGGCCCGCCCCGCCGCCGCCTTCTCGCGCTCGATGTCGTAGAGACGGGCGCGCAGCACCTTCATCGCCTTGGCCCGGTTCTTGTGCTGGGACTTCTCGTCCTGCTGGCTCACCACGAGGCCGGTCGGCAGATGGGTGATCCGCACCGCGCTGTCGGTGGTGTTGACCGACTGTCCTCCGGGTCCGGAGGAGCGGAACACGTCGACCCTCAGATCCGCCTCGTTGATCACGATCTCGACATCCTCGGGCTCGGGCAGCACGGCGACCGTCGCCGCCGAGGTGTGGATGCGCCCGCCGCCCTCCGTCTCCGGAACGCGTTGCACGCGGTGCACGCCGCTCTCGAATTTGAGGCGCGAGAACACGCCCGCGCCGGACACGTTGGCGATCAGCTCCTTGAAGCCGCCGAGATCGTTCTCGCTCGCCGACAGGATCTCGATCCGCCAGCCCCGGAGGTCGGCATAACGCTGATACATGCGGAAGAGATCGCCCGCAAAGAGGCAGGCCTCGTCCCCGCCGGTCCCCGCGCGCAGCTCGAGAATGACGTTGGCCTCGTCCGCCTCGTCCCTGGGCAGGAGCAGCACCTTCACGGCGCGCTCGAGGTCGGGCAGCCTTGCACGCAGGCCCTCGGCCTCCGCCTCGGCCAGCTCGCGCATGTCGGGCTCGGCGTCCGGATCGGCGAGGATCTCCTCGAGTCCCGCGAGCTCGTCCGAGGCCCCCTTCAGCGCACGGATGGCCTCGACGACGGGCCGGAGTTCGGAATGCTCCTTCGACAGACGGACGATCGCCTCGGCGGTGATGCCGCTCGCCGACATCTGCCGCTCGATCTCGTCATGGCGGGCGAGCAGGCCCTTGAACGTGTCCTCGAGGCTCATGGCAGGGCCGGCGCTATTCGGCCGCGTCGGCGCGGGCGGCCTCGATCTCGGCGGCCTTGGCCTCGACGAGTTCGACGAGGTGATCGACGAGCTTCTCGTTCTCGATCTTGTGGTCCTGGATGCCGGAGAGATAGACCATGCCGGCCCCGGCGCCGCCGCCGGTGAAGCCGATATCGGTCTCGCGCGCCTCGCCCGGCCCGTTCACCACGCAGCCGATGATCGAGAGCGTCATGGGTGTCGAGATGTGGGCAAGGCGCTCCTCGAGCACCGCCACCGTCCGGATGACGTCGAAGCCCTGCCGCGCGCAGGAGGGGCAGGAGATGATGGTGACGCCCCGATGGCGCAGGTTCAGCGATTTGAGGAGATCGAAGCCGACATGGATCTCCTCGACCGGATCGGCCGAGAGCGAGACGCGGATGGTGTCGCCGATCCCCGCCCAGAGCAGCATGCCGATGCCCACGGACGACTTGACCGTGCCCGACCGCAGCCCGCCCGCCTCGGTGATGCCGAGATGGAGCGGATAGTCGCAGGCCTCGGCGAGGCCCTGATAGGCGGCGACCGCGAGGAACACGTCCGAGGCCTTCACGGAGATCTTGAACTCGGTGAAGTCGTTGTCCTCGAGAATGCGTGCATGCCCGAGCGCGCTCTCGACCATCGCCTCGGGACAGGGCTCGCCATAGCGCTCGAGAAGCTCGCGTTCGAGCGAGCCCGCATTGACGCCGATGCGCATGGAGACGCCGTGGTCCTTGGCCGCCTGCACCACCTCGCGCACGCGCGCCGGCGAGCCGATATTGCCCGGATTGATCCTGAGGCAGGCAGCGCCCGCCTGCGCCGCCTCGATGGCCCTGCGGTAGTGGAAGTGGATGTCGGCGACGATCGGCACACGGACGGCCCGCACGATCTCGCGCAATGCGGCGGTCGAGGCCTCGTCGGGGCAGGAGACGCGGACGATGTCCGCCCCCGCCTCCTCGAGCCGCCGGATCTGGGCGATGGTGGCCGCCGCGTCCTCGGTCGGCGTGTTGGTCATGGACTGGACGGAGATGGGCGCATCCCCGCCGACCTTGACGGATCCGACGCTGATCTGCCGGCTGCGGCGACGCTCGATGTGGCGATAGGCTCTGTAGGTCATGGACGACCAGGACTCATGGGGATCCCTCTCGCCCCTATATGGGCCGAAAGCCGGGCCCGATCAAACGGCGAGGGTCGAGCCCCTCAGTGCGGCCGGCCCGCAGGCCCGAGCACCTTGCCCGGGTTGAGGATGCCCTTGGGGTCCATCGCCGCCTTGAGCGTGCGCATGAGGGCGAGCTCGGCCTCGCTGCGGCTGTGGCCGAGCCAGGCGCGCTTCTCGAGCCCGATGCCGTGCTCGGCCGAGACCGAGCCGCCGCGCGCCTCGAGCGGATCGTAGACGAGGCGCTCCACCCGCTCGCGCGGGGCCGCCCCCGCCTCGCCCACGCCCACCACGATATGGACGTTGCCATCGCCCAGATGGCCGAAGATGACGTGCCGCTCGTTCGGCCAGGCGGCCTTCAGCCCCGCCTCCACCTCGGCCACATAGCCCTCCATCAGCGAGATGGGCAGGCTGACGTCGAAGGTGAAGATGGGCCAGAAGCGCGCCACCTGGGCGACATCGTCGCGCATGGCCCAGAGGGCGGCGCGCTCGGCGTCCGACTTGGCGATGACGGCATCGGCGATGAGCCCGTCCTCGAGCGCCTCCCCGAGCACCGCCTCGAAGCGGGCCTGGTCGGCCTCCTGGTCCCCGCCCATCGCCTCGATCAGCACATAGAAGGGATGGTCAGCCGGAATGGGCGGCCGGTTCTTCGCCGGCTCCGTCGTGACGAGGTCGTAGAAGCTCTTCCACATCACCTCGAAGGCCGAGAGCATGCCGCCGAGCCCGCGATCGATCCGCCTGAGGAGCGTCAGGACGTTCCTGTAGGAGGGTACCGCGACGAAACCCGTCACCTGGCTCTGCGGCGCCTCGCGCAGGCGCAGCACGGCGCGCGTGACGATGCCGAGCGTGCCCTCCGTGCCGATGAAGAGCTGCTTGAGATCATAGCCCGCATTGTTCTTGATCATGCGGTTCATGGCGGAGATCACCGACCCGTCGGCCGTCACCGCCTCGAGCCCCAGCACCATGTCGCGCGTCATGCCGAAGCGGATGACGCGATTGCCGCCCGCATTGGTCGAGATGTTGCCCCCGATGGTGGCGGTGCCGCGGGCGCCGAGATCGAGCGGATAGAGGAGGCTGTGCCGGCCCGCCGCCTCCTGCAGCGCCTGGAGCGGCACGCCCGCCTCCACCACCGCGAAGCGGTTGGCCGGATCGATCTCCTCGATCCTGTTCATGAGTTCGAGCGAGAGAAGGAGTTCATCGCCATGGGCGATGTGCCCCTCGACGAGCCCGGTGGTGCCGCCCGCCGGGACGACCGGCTGTCCGAGTTCGGAGCAGATGCGAAGAATGGCCGAGACCTCCTCCGTGCTCCGGGGGCGGAGGATCGCGCCGGCCTCGCACGGCTTCTGCGAGCCCCAGCCCGACATGCGCGCCCGCACGTCCGCGCCCGAAAGCACGCCGCCCGAACCCAGAAGCGTGGAAAGCCGGCCGAGGGCCGTGTCGATGGAGGTCATTGCGTTCCTCTCCCGGAAGTGGCGGCGCGCCCGTGTCCCGGCCATCAGCCGGGCCGGGCCGAGCCCCAGTAATTGTAGCCCGCGAAGCGGGGGGTCTTTGGCAGATACATCGCCTCGAGCCGCTCGATGGTGAAACCGCCGGCGCTCACGAGCTCGGGGATCGGCCGGTCGAGCCGGCAGCCCGCGCCCACCACGGTCCAGAGCGGCCCGATCCGGCGCTGGAAGCGCCGGACGTCGGCATCGGGCGCCGCGCCGTGCTCGCAGAACAAAAGCCGGCCCGAGGGTTTGAGCACACGGCGCATCTCGCCCACGGCACGGGCCACGGCGTCGATGGTGCAGAGCGTGTAGGTCACGAGCACCGTGTCGACGCTGGCATCCTCGAGCGGGACGGTCTCCCCGGGCAGGTCGAGATAGTCGATCGGAAACCGCACCGCGGCCGCACGCGACGCCGCCTTGCGGCGCATCCCCGCGGACGGCTCCAGCGCGAAGAGCTGGGTGACCTTCTCCGGATCATAGAAGGGGAGGTTCAGCCCCGACCCGAATCCCACCTCCAGCACGCGCCCCTCGGCCCCGGGCACGACCTTCGCCCGCTGACGGGCGATCGGGCGCGCGCTGCAGGCCAGGGAGACGAGGTGCGGAGCGATATGTTCCTCATAGAACGACATGGCGCTACACTACCGGCCAAACGGGGATCCGAAAAGCGTGGGGGACACGATGCGCCGGCTGCTTCCGATTGCACTCATCGTCATGGCCGGCTCGCTCGTGGGCGGGCTCGCCTTCAGCCAGCCGGAGGACGGGGCGCTCTGCCCCGACGCCGTCTCGATGGTCGAGATGGAATCCTGCATGGCCGCCGAGCTCGAGCTGTCCGAGCAGCGCATGATGGACGCCTATTCGCTCGCCCTCGCCCGCGCCCGCATCGCCAAGGCCCAGCTTCGCGGCCCCGTCCAGGGCAACGACCCCGCCGAGATGCTGGAGGACGCGCAGGCCAAGTGGCGCGCCTATCGCGACGCCCAGTGCGCCAGCGTCGCCGCCCGCAGCGGCGGCTCCATGCGGGCCCTCGAGGCGATCAGCTGCAAGATCGAGCTGACCGAGGAGCGCACGGGCGCCCTGACCGACATGGCCACGACCCCGCCCGGCGAGGAGACGGACATCGTCGAGGCGCCCTGAACGGACGCCCGTCCGGCGCGGCCCCCCACCCCGGCCCTCCCCCGCAAGCGGGGAGGGGGAGGGT
>JACAEB010000118.1 GCA_013389075.1 Alphaproteobacteria bacterium | reverse complement strand
GGTCAGGGCGGGGGCACGCTCGCGGCCCGGCTCGGCCCCGGGGACCGGGCGGAGCGGCGCCCCCTCGCGCTCACCGCGAGCCTCGCGCCGGCGGCTCTCGCGGACACGGATGAAACGGGCCTCCTCGCGCCGCAGGTGAGCCTCGATCTCACGGGCGAGCTGCTTCCCGAGGGCCTCGAGGGCGTCGATGCCCGCCTCCACACCGGCGCGCTCACGCTCGCCCTGACGGAGGGCCGGTATCTCGGAGGCGAGATCGGCGGCGCCCTCCGCCTTGCCCTCGCGCCGCACCCGCACGGCGCGGAGCGCCTTCCGGAGGGCCTTGCCCCGCTCCTCGCCGAGGGAGGCGAGCTGACCGCCGAGATTGTGGGGCGCACGGACGGTGTCCTCCGGCTCGCCGACCTCTCCGGCCGGGCGGGCGGGGGCCGCCTCACCCTCGCCGGAGAGGCGAGCTACGACACCGATGCCGCCCTCGCGGGCCTCTCGCTCGAGGCCGATGGCACGGCAGACCTTCTCGCCGCGCTCCTGCCGGAGGCCGAGCTCGAGGGTCCGGTGCGCCTTGCCATCGACGGCACGGCGGGAACGGACGATCTCGACGCACGGCTCACCCTCACGCTTCCCCCCGGCCGCTGGGCGGGCGAGGCCCATGGCGCGGGCCGGCTCGCCCTCTTCGCGAACGGTCCGCCCACGGCACCCGATCTTCGTCTCTCGGGCGCGCTCGCCGACCCCGACGGCAGCGAGGCGGGAACGCTCGCCGGCACGGTCCGCCTCACGGACGGAACGGACGCGCTGAGCGCCGACCTCACGGGCCGCTATCGCGCCGCGCGCCTAGCGGCCGACGCCGATCTCGCCCTCTCGCCCCTCTCGGGCAATGCCGCCTTTCGCCTTTCCATCGAGGATGCGGCGCGCACCTTCCCGACCGCCGGCGCCCTCGGCAGCCTCGACGCTCAGGGTACGGCCGAATTGGGCGGAGACTCCCCGGTCCTTGCCGCCACCGTCACGAGCCCCTCCTTCGCAGGCTTCGGCCTGCGCCTCCTGGGGCTCGAGGCACGGGCCGAGGGTCCGCTCTCGGCGCTCGCCCTCACCGTCACGGCCGGGATGATCGCCCCGCAATCGGGCGAGGGGCTCGAACGGGTCTCGGCCGAGGCACGCCTTGCCGGAACCGATGCGGGCACGACGGTCCGCCTTTCCCGTTTCGCCGCCATAGCGAGCGGCGAGGAGCTGCGCCTTGCCGCACCGGCCGAGGCGCGGATCACCGCCGAGACCCTCTCGCTCGGCCCACTGACGGTTTCGGTCGGAGAGGCCGGCCGGCTCACCGCCCGCGCGAGCGGCGAGGGCACCGCGTTCACGGCCGAACTCGGTCTTCAGGACCTGCCCCTGCCGCCCGCAGGCCTGCGCGCCTCGGGCCGGGTGGTGCTCGCGAGCGATGGCTCCTCTCTCGATCTCGCTCTCGTCCCGCTCGATCCCGCCGCACCCGATGCGCGGCTCGCCCTTTCGGGACAGGAGACGGGCGGACGTCTCGCCCTGCGCGGATCGCTCACGGCACGGAGCGAATCGGGAACGGTTTCGGCGCCCGATCTCGTCACCGCCGCCCTGCCCTTCCGCGTCACCGCGAGCGCGGGACGCCCCGTCTTCGAGACCTCGGGGCCCGCCCGCATCGCGCTCGCCTATGAGGGCGCGGTGGCCCCGCTCTTTGCCTTCGCCAACCTGCCCGACCAGACGCTGACGGGCCGGCTCACCCTCGACGCGACGCTCGCAGGCCCGCTCGAGGACCTCGCGCCCTCGGGCGGCCTCCGCCTCGCGGGCGGCACCTATGAACACACGGAGGCCGGCATCCTCCTCTCCCCGCTCGCGGTCGAGGGGACAGTGGAGCGCGCGGGCGATGATCTTCAGCTCACGGCGGATCTCACGGCGGGCGACGGGCGCGGGGGCGAGCCTGGCCGCATCCGCGGCGCGCTCACGGCCCGCCTCGCCGAGGGAACGCCCCGCCTCGAGGGCACGCTCGCCCTGCGCGAGGCGCGGATCGTCGCGCGCGAGGACCTCAACGCCGTCGTCGACGGACGGCTCGCCCTCGCGACCGGACCGTCCGGGGGCGCACCGGCCTACACCGCGAGCGGCTCGCTCACCATCCGGCAGGCGGAGTATTTCATTCCCGACAGCCTGCCGCCGAGCGTCGTGGATCTCGACATCCGGGCCGCGAACCCGGGCTCCCCCGCCGTACCCAAGGCCATCGCCGAGGAGGCCGCCCCCGCGAGCGGCCCCACCCTCGCCCTCGCCATCGAGCTCACCGGCAGCCGCATCTTCGTGCGCGGACGGGGCCTCACCTCCGAATGGGCGGCCGATCTCGACGTGACGGGCACGGCCTCCGACCCCCGCCTCGACGGCGCGCTCACGCTCACACGGGGCAATGTGGAGCTCGGCGGGCGACGCTTCGAACTCGATCGCGGCATCGTCGCCTTCTCGCCGCTGACCGAGCCCGCGCCCCGGCTCGATCTTCAGGCGAGCTTCGCGGCCCCCGACGGCGTGACGGCCCTCGTCACCGTGACGGGCCGCGCCTCCGAACCCGCCATCGCCCTGAGTTCGACCCCGCCCCGGCCCGAGGCGGACGTGATGGCGCTCGTCCTCTTCGGGCGGCCCGCCGCGGACCTGACGGCGGTCGAGGGCCTCCGGGTGGCGCAGGCCGTGGCCGAGCTCACGGGGCAGAACCCCTTTGGCGGCGGCGGCCCGGGCCTTCTCGACAAGGTGCGCCAGGGCCTCGGCGTCGACACGCTCGACGTCGACACCTCGGGCGATGACCCCGCGCTCACCGTCGGGCGCTACCTGACCGACGACATTTTCGTCTCCGCGAGCCAGGGACTGACCGGGGAGTCGGGAAAGATCTCGGTCGAGTCGAAAATTTCCGACCAGGTCAGTGTCAAGACGGATGTGGGCGGGGACTCCTCGGCGGATGTCTCCGTCAATTGGTCGTTCGATTACTGAGGTTGCATCGCGCCCCCGCGCGCCGGCCGGGACGGGCGGCCGGAGCGTCCCCGCCGGGCGGCAAATCGCGCAAGCGGGACAAGCGCTTGGCGCCAGCCGGCCGGTCCCCGCGCCACTACCGCTCTGATTGTGCGGCCGATTGCCTCGATCTTTCGTGAAATTTTAAGAAGATTAAGCGACCATTCACCAAGTAAATCAGCGCTTAAAGCGCATCAAGAAATCGCGTCCCGCACCTAGACGTGTTGTTTGAAGTTTCTCCCTAGCCTCACGGAGAAAGACGAAGGAAGCGCGTATTGCTCCTTCATTCGCTCAACGGAGGTCATGGGTATCATGGGCTGGAAGAGCATCTATCAGGACATCCCGCAGATCAAAGCGCTTCTGACGGGACAGACGACCGGCACGCTGACGCAGTCGGACATGGAAGCCGTGCTCGCCTGGTTTTCGGATGCGCTCCTCACCGATCCCGAAGTCATCGCCCTGTTCCCGCCCGGCACCACCGTGCCGGCCGTCGACCTCAGCGTCCTCAGCTGGCCCATGACCTACACGCCCGTTGGCGGGGGCGGGCTCAAGACCTTCACCTTCTTCTCGAGCTTCGCCTTCGACCTCTTCGAACAGGCCGAGACCCTCGGCGGCGTCCCGCCCGCGGCCCCTGCCATCGACCCCCTCGCCCCGCCCGTGGACACGGGCACGGTGGACGACACCGGCACAACGTCCGGGAGCGGATCAACGAGCGGCGGCACGAGCCCTGCCCCGACCGATCCGGCCACGGTCGACCCCGACCCGACGGCGAGCACGACCACGAGCCCGACCACGACGAGCCCGGGCACGGTCGACACCGGATCCGCCGGCACGACGACGACCACGACCACCACCGCTCCGGTCGACACCAGCGGCTCGACCACAAGCGTCGACACCGCTCCGACGACGACGACGACGACGACCACGACCACGACGACCACAACAACCACGACCACCCCGCCCCCGCCGCCCCCCGCGCCCGCGCCGACGGGCGTCTTCACCCCGCCGCCCTCGCTCGACAAGCCGGTCTATCAGCCCGTGGCCGGCGACATCGTCGTGAACGACAAGGCGGGGCTTATGGCCGCGCTCGCCAATGCGACGGGCGGCGAGACCATCGTCCTCAATCCGGGGCAGTACGGACGGCCCGACCTCTCGGACTTCAAGTTCTCCTCCGAGGTGACGATCAAGGGTGTCCATCAGGACCAGGTGATCGTGCAGAACCTCTGGATCACCAATTCCTCGAACCTGTCGATCGAGGATCTCAGCCTCTCATGGACGCAAGGCCCCGCGCTCACGCTCAACGACATGGCGCGCGTGGACTATTCGACGGACGTGCACTTCCGCGGCGTGCTGTTCGAGGGCGATGCGACGCAGGCGCCGAACTATCAGAGCCGCGGCATCGTGATGTCGAACTGTGACAGCGTCTCGATCGAGGACAGCGAGTTCCGCTATCTCTGGAAGGGCGCGAACATCCAGGATTCGACCAATGTGGAGTTTTCGCACAACTATCTCCACAAGCTGCGCTCGGACGGTTTCAACTTCGCCGAGGTCGATACCATCCTTGTCGAGGGGAACTATTTCACCGACTTCAATCCCGTCGGCGGCGACCATCCGGACTTCATCCAGTCCTGGACGCGCAACACCGGGGCGGGGTCGGACAATATCGTCATCCGTGACAATGTGATGATCGAAGGCCCCGGCGGCCGCGCGCAGGGCATCTTCCTCACCGCCCAGAACGGCGTCTATTTCGGCGACATCCTGATCGAGAACAACCTCTATCACGGCTCGATGGGCAACGCGATCCGCGTCGTCCAGGCCGATTCCGTCACGATCAAGAACAACACGGTGCTGACGGTTACGGACAAGAACCTCAAGGCCAAGATCATGCTGGACTTCGTGGCCCAGGCCACGGTCCAGGACAACATCTCCACGGGCTATGCGGGCTCGGCCATGCCGGCCAATGCTCTGCAGACGAACCTTCTGACGACCTGGACCACCACGGCCGGCATCCCCTACGACCAGCTCTTCGTGGACGCCCATGGCTGGGACATCACCATGGCCGACCTGATGCCGGCTCTCGATGCGAGCGGCAACCCGATCTATCCGACCAGCATGGGCTTCACGCCCAACGCCTACTGGCAGGCGGCCATGGCGGGCGCCGTCGTGGACGACACGCTCTCGGGCGGCGGGGCGACCGACACGCTGACCGGCGGCGGCGCCACCGACACGCTCACGGGCGGGGGCGGCACCGACACCACGGGCGGCGGTTCGGGTACGGACACGACCTCGGGCGGCTCAGGCACGGACACGACGTCCGGCGGCACGGGCACCGATACGACGGCAGGCGGGTCGGGTACGGACACGACCTCCGGCGGCAGCGGCACCGACACCACCTCGGGCGGTTCGGGTACGAATACGACAGGCGGCGGCAGCGGCACCGATACGACGGCCGGCGGCACGGGCACGGACACGACGGGCGGCGGCTCGGGTACGGACACGACCTCCGGCGGCAGCGGCACCGACACCACCTCGGGCGGCTCGGGCACGGACACGACAGGCGGCGGCCCTGCACCCGATCCGGACCCTGCGCCGGAACCCTTCGTTCCGCCTACGGATCCTGTGCTCCTCGAGGCCTATCAGGAAATGATGGCCCTCGTTCCGGAAGAGGGCGCGACCCATGTCGCCGTGACTGACGGCTCCTGGTTCGACCCCGCCACCTGGGCGAATGGCGTCGTTCCCGGCGACGACGCGAAGGTCTTCATCCCTCAGGGCACGCATGTTCTCTATGACGACGTCTCGGACGCCCGCCTCTTCACCGTCCGCGTCGACGGCGCCCTCGACTTCGCCACCGACGTCGACACCAGGATGGTCGTCGACACCCTCGTCGTGGCGCCCGATGGCCACATGACCGTCGGCACCGTGACGGATCCCGTCGCCGCCGGCGTCAGCGCCAGGATCCTCATCGCCGACAACGGCCCGATCGATCTCTCCTTCGATCCCGCCCAGCTCTCGCGCGGCCTCGTCTCCTGGGGCACGGTCGAGATGCATGGCGAGGAGAAGGTGAGCCACCTGAAACTCTCCGTGGACGCCATGAAGGGCGATCAGGTCCTCCATCTCGAGGAGCTGCCCGACGGCTGGGCGGTGGGCGACCGCATCGTCCTCACGGGCACGCACTATCTGCCCGACAACCGTCTCAATCCCGAGAAGGCCCGCCAATGGTCGGGCACGCAGGACGAAGAACTGACGATCACCGACATCCAGGGCAATTCGATCACTCTCGATCGTCCGCTCTCCTATGATCACGACACGCCGCGCGCCGAATTCAAGGCCTCGGTCGCCAACTACACGCGGAACGTCGCGATCGAGACCGAGAACGCGGACAGCCTGCCCGCCGGCCAGCGCGGCCACACGCTCTTCTTCGAACCCGAGGGCGTCGATCTGCGCTACGTGGCCTTCGAGGAGCTCGGCCGCACCGACAAGTCGCAATGGCTCGACGACTATCAGACCAACTGGAACCACGTCCGCCAGCTCGACGCGAGCGGAGAGCCGATCGACGGTGCGTCCACGAACATTCGCGGCCGCTATGCCGTGCACCTGAAGGACGACGCGCCGGGCGAAGCCCCCGCCATCCTGCTCGGCAACGCCGTCTGGGGCTCGCCCGGCTTCGGCTATGCCCAGAACGGCGCCTTCGCGGTGATGGAGGACAACGCCGCCTATGACGTCTTCGGCGCCGCCTTCGTCAGCGAGGCCGGCAACGAACTCGGCATCTGGTCGAACAACATCGCCATCCGCTCCGAAGGCCGGCTCGATCCGCCCAAGGAGGGTGCGGCCAATCACGACATCGGCTACGCGGGCAACGGGTTCTGGATGCAGAGCCGCCTCGTCGAGCTCGAGGGCAACATCGCCGCCGGCCAGCGCGGCGACGGGTTCACCTATTCGAGCATCGGCGTCGACCAGAAGCCGGTCACGGACGATCTCCTCATGCATCCCGAGATCGCGGCCTACCTCGCCGACATGCCGAGCGGCCTCGTCCAGATCCAGGGCTTTGCCGACAACGAGGTGATGGCGAGCCGCACGGGCTTCGCCGTCCTGAACACGAGCCCCTTCCAGGGCCACGACCTGCGCAACCTCGTCGAGGGCTTCACCGCCTGGGAGGTCGAGGAGGGCGTCCAGCTCGAATTCGCCTCGCGCTACGTCTTCGAGGACCTCACCCTCGTGGGCTCGGAGAACCAGTGGCGCAAGAACAAGAATGTCGGCTTCGAGATCGGCAAGAATGTCGAGGAGGTCGTCATCAACGGCGGTGACATCGACAAGTTCGCCTATGGCGTCGATCTGTACAAGAACAATACCGCCGGCGCCGTCGCCGATCCGCAGTTCGCGCTGATCGACGTGTCGGTCAAGGCGGGCCGGGCCAGCTTCCTCAACTACGATCCGGCCGTGGACGACATCCTCACCTCCGCCGACCTCACCCCCGGCGTGCTCGACTTCCAGATCGACGCGGGCGCCGACCTCCATTTCGACTATGACGGCGGCGGCGGCGCGCGCGAGGTGGTCATCTCGGGCGTCAAGACGGACAGTCTGGGTACGGTCAATTATCCGATCGAGCACGAGGTCATCCGCCTTGGCTTCCAGAGCATCATGAACCGAGCGGCGGAGGGCCATTTCAGCCTGCCGGACGGCACGCCCGCGATCCTGGTCGAGCAGCTCATCGCCGACCGCGTGACCGGGGAGATCGCCCGCTTCGACGTGCTCGTCTCCATCGATCCGCGCTGGGATCTCGGATCCTCGCCCTGGCTCGGCGCGATCGATCCGGCCGACGGGCTCGTGCGGCTTGATCCGACCTTCGCCGCGGACGGCATCCAGGCGGCCTACGAGGCGGAGCTCTACGACGCCATTCCGGACGATCATGACGACGCGCTCGACTCGATCCCGGCGGACGTGCCGGAGGCGGACGGCTTCGCGCTCGCCATGCCCGTTAACGATCCGTTCACACCCGATCCGCTGTCCCAGGACGCGTTTCACATTGTGTGAACCAGACTGGCGCTAGCATCACGCGATGAGCCGGGGCGGCGGCCTGGATGGCGCCGCCCCGCCCGCACGAGAGAGGCCGAACGCCCGCCATGCGCGCCCCACCGGATGGCCAGACCCTGCCCGCCTCCCTGCCCGCCCTCGCGCTTCGGCTCGGGCCGGGCGCGGTTGCGGGCGTCGTCCTCTTCTCGCTGGTGATCAATCTCACGCTGCTCGCAGCGCCCCTCTACATGCTGCAGGTCTATGACCGCGTGCTCGCCTCGGGCAGTATCCCGACGCTCGCGCTCCTGACCCTCGTCACGCTCGGCATCATGGCGGCCTCGGCGGGTCTCGAGTTCTACCGGGCGCAGGTGCTCTCGCGGCTCGCCCTGCGCTTCGACCTGACATGGAGCGAGCCGCTCCTGCGCCGGCTCCTGCGCTCGGTCGGCGCGCGCGCCCGCGCCCGCACGCACCAGCCCCTGCGCGACATCGAAAGCGTGCGCGCGCTTCTGTGCGGCCACGCCATCCTCGCCGTGCTCGACGCGCCTTTCGTGCCCATCTTCCTCGTCGTCCTCTTCGCGCTGCATCCGCTCCTCGGCGTGCTCGGCCTCGTCGCGGCGCTGAGCCTCGTCGCCATCGCGCTCGGTACGGAGCTTGCGACGGCCGCCTCCATCCGGCAGGCGAGCGGCGCCTCCTCCCACGCCCACCGGCTCGTCGAGAATGCCGAGCGCAACGCCCTCGTCGTCTCGGCCATGGGCATGATGGATTCGATCGCGCGCCGCTGGTCGGACGTGCACGTCCAGGCGCTCGCCGCCAACGAGCGCGCGACGGACCGGAAGGATGCGTTCCGGGCCCTGACGAAATTCGTCCGCCCCGGCCTCCAGACCGGCGTTCTCGGCCTTGGGGCCTTCCTCGCCGTGCGCGGCGAAATCTCGGCGGGCTCCATCGTCGCCGCCTCCATCGTTCTGGGGCGCACCCTCGCCCCCATCGAGATGGCGGTGGGGAGCTGGCGCGAGCTCGTGATCGGCCGTCAGGCCTATGCGCGGCTGCGCGAGGCGGCCACCACCTTCCTCAAGGCGCCCGAGGGGCGGATCAGCCTGCCCGCGCCCGAGGGCCGTCTGCAGGCGGAGAATCTCGTGGTGCCGGGGCGCGAGGGCCAGCCGCCCGTGCTCGACCGGATCAGCTTCGCGCTCGCCCCCGGCGAGGCGCTCGGCCTTGTGGGCGCGAGCGGCGCGGGCAAGACGACGCTTCTCAACCTCCTCGCCGGCGTCTGGCAGCCCGCGCGCGGCTCCGTCCGCCTCGACGATGCCGAGCTCGGCCAATGGGACGCCGCCGATCTCGGCCGGCACATCGGCTATCTCCCGCAGGAGATCGGCCTTTTCGACGTCACCGTGGCGGAGAACATCTGCCGGCTCGGTACGGCGGATCCGGAGGAAATCGTCCGGGCCGCCCGCGCGGCCGGCGCCCACGAGATGATCCTGCGCCTGCCCGACGGCTATGGCACGCGCGCGGGCGAGGGCGGCGCCAGTCTTTCCGCCGGGCAGCGCCAGCGGGTGGGCCTTGCCCGCGCGCTCTATGGACGGCCCAGGCTCATCCTCCTCGACGAGCCCAATGCCCATCTCGACGCGCGCGGCGAGGATCTGCTGCGCCAGACGATCCGCAAGCTGAAGGAAGAGGGCTGCACCATCGTCATCGCCATGCACGGCAAGGGCCTTCTGGCCTTCGTCGACCATGTGCTCGAGCTCGAGGACGGCCGCTGCAAGCGCTTCGTGCCGCGGGCCGAGTACGAGGCGCCGACCCCGCCCGAGACGCCCCGCCGTCCGCGTACGGTCGTTCCGCTCTCCGAGCGCAGGGCCGCCCGCCGCATGCGGAGGGCCGCGTCATGACCGGGACGCTCGCCGCCCCCTCGAGCTCCGTGCGCCCGCCGCTCGCCGGCGGGCTCGCGCTCATCGCGGTCCTCGTGTTCGGCCTCGGCGGCTGGGCGGGCCTTGCCCCCCTCGCCGGCGCCGTCGTGACCTCGGGCACGGTCAAGGCCGACGGGAACTGGCGCGAGGTGCAGCACCCGCGCGGGGGCAGGGTGACGGCCCTCCTCGTCCGCGACGGCGCGCTCGTCGAGGAGGGCCAGGCGCTCCTGCGGCTCGACGCCGAACGCGACGAGAGCACCTTCACCGTTCTCGAGACGCGCTATCTCGCCGCCCGCGCCTCGCTCGCCCGGCTCGAGGCCGAGCGCGACGGCGATGCGGAGATCGCCTTTCCCGACGTTCTCCTCGCCCGCGAGGGGGAGAAGGACGTCGCCGACATGCTCGCCTCCGAGCGCCAGCTCTTCGCCTTACGCGCCTCCACCGCCGAGAGCGAGGAGGCGCTGATCGCCGAGCGCGTCGCGCGCGCCGATCAGGAGATTGCGGGACTCAGGGCGCGCCGGCATGCGACCGACGAACAGATCCGCTCTCTCCGTGAGCAGAAGAAATCGATCGACGAGCTCGCGCAGAAGGGCTACGCGCCCGCCAATCAGGTCCGCGCCCTCGCCGTGGAGCTTGCCAACGCCACCGCCGAGGCCGCCGAACTCGACGCGAAGCTCACCCAGGCCGAACGCACGCAGGACGCGGCCCGGCTCGAGCTCGCGCGCATGCGCGCGAGCCGGGCGAGCGATGTCGTGGCCGAGCTGGCCGAGGCGCAAGGAAATCTCACCGACCTCAAGGAGCGGCTCGACCAGGCCGCCTACGAGATCGACGGGCTCATCGTCCGGGCACCGATCGCAGGCCGCGTCATCGGCCTTGCCGTCAATACGGTGGGCGCGGTGGTGGGCCCCGGCGACACCATTCTCGAGATCGTGCCGGCGGGCGAATCGCTGATCGTCGAGGGCAAGGTGGCGCCGCGCGACATCGACCTCATCTCGCAGGGCCAGGAGGTGGAGCTGCGCTTCTCCGCGCTCTCCTCGCGCGACCCGCCCAAGGTCAAGGGCCGGCTCTCCTACATCTCGCCCGACGCGATGATCACCCAGCAGACGCAGACGCCGAGCTTCCTCGTCCGTGTCGAGATCGAGGAGGAGGCGGGCACCTCTCTCGGCCGGGCCCGCCTCGTGCCGGGCCTGCCGGCGGAGATGTACATCCTCACCGCCGAACGCACCGCCCTCGACTATTTCCTCAGTCCGCTGAAGGATGCCATGGCGCATGCCTGGCGCGAGAGCTGAGGCTCGACGCCGCGTCCGGACGAGGGCTTCCCTCATCGCGAGCGCGGAGCGCGTGGCGATCCAGGCCGCGAAGCGAAGCCCCCGGGGCCTGGATCGCTTCGCTGCGCTCGCAATGACAATCTTTAGACTGATAATCAGTGCCGCAGAGTGTCCCGTTTCAGGGGGAGGAGATCCCGTCATCACGACAAGTCACCCGCCGGCGCCGAGGCCCACAGCGCCCGCGAGCACGGGGCCCGCCTCGCAGTTGAGCACGAGATCGGCAACCTCGTCCTGGTCGGTCGGCTCGCGGTTGAGGATCACGAGCCGGGCGCCGTTGCGCCTTGCGAGCAGGGGAAAGCCCGCCGCCGGATAGACCGTGAGCGAGCTCCCGACACAGACGAACAGGTCGCAGGCGAGCGTCTCCGCCTGGGCGCGGGCCATGGCGGCCTCGGGCATGGCCTGGCCGAAGGAAATGGTCGCCGTCTTCACGATGCCGCCGCAGGACTGGCAGACCGGCAGCGCGTCGCGCTCGAGGAAAGCCTGCCGGATGGGCGCGAGCTCGTGGCGCAATCCGCAGTCGAGGCAGCGCGCATAGGTGGCGTTGCCGTGAAGCTCGATGACCCGGTCGGGCGGCACCCCCGAATTCTGGTGCAGATTGTCGATGTTCTGTGTGATGATGGCTCCCGCGCGCCCCTCGCTCACGAGGCGGGCGAGCGCGCGGTGCCCCTGATTGGGTTCGGCCTTCCAGAGCGCCCCTTCGCCTTCCTTGAACTTGCGCCGCCAGGCCTCGCGGCGCATGTCCTCCGAGCGCACGAAATCGTCGAACAGGATAGGTTTCATCCGTGTCCAGATCCCGCCCGGACTGCGGAAGTCGGGAATGCCGGATTCGGTGGAGATGCCCGCCCCCGTGAAGAGGGTGATGCGCCTTGCCGCCTCGAGCTCGGCGCGGAGCGCCTCCACCGCGCGGGCGTCCTGTTCGGTCATGCCAGTGCCTCGTCCCAGTGCCTCGTGCCGTCCGTCCATGTGCGAACGCGCATTCTGGGTTGCCGGCGGCGCGCTTGCAACGCGGACCGCGCGCCCGAATACTCGGTGAGATGACAGGGAGACCGCCATGGACATTCTGCGCACGCCGGACAGCCATTTCCTGAGCCTGCCCGACTACCCCTTCGCCCCGCATTACAGCGAGGTGCCGAGCGGCACGGGCAAGCGTCTGCGCATCCATCATGTGGACGAAGGCCCGGCGACGGCGGCGCCGGTCCTCATGATGCATGGCGAGCCGAGCTGGTCCTATCTCTATCGCAAGATGATCCCGCCCGTGGTGGCGGCCGGGCACCGGGTGGTGGCGCCCGATCTCGTCGGCTTCGGCCGGTCCGACAAGCCGGCGGCGATGGAGGACTACACCTATGAGCGGCACGTCGCCTGGATGAGCGACTGGCTCACCGGGCAGGGCCTCAAGAACATCACGCTGTTCTGCCAGGACTGGGGCGGGCTCATCGGCCTGCGCCTCGTCGCCGCCTTCCCCGAGCGCTTCGCGCGGCTCGTCATCGCCAATACGGGCCTGCCCACGGGACGGGGCGCGACGCCGGCCTTCGAGGCCTGGGTCGCCTTCAGCCAGGCGGCCAATCCCTTCCCCGTCGGCCAGATCCTCAATGGCGGCTCGCAGCGCGAGCTCAGCCCGGCCGAGATGGCCGCCTATGATGCGCCGTTCCCTGACGAAAGCTACAAGGCGGGCGCCCGCATCTTCCCCAAGCTCGTGCCCATCACCCCCGAGCATGCGAGCGTCGCCGAGAACATCGCGGCCTGGGAGGTGCTGCGCCGGTTCGAGCGGCCCGTCCTCACCGCCTTCAGCGATGGCGATCCGGTCACCGCCGGCGGGCATCGCGCCTTTCAGGAGGAGGTGCCGGGCGCGAAGGGCCAGCCCCACGTCACCATCGCCGGCGGCGGGCATTTCCTGCAGGAGGACAAGCCCGAGGAGCTCGCGGAGCTGATCAACGGCTTCATCGCGCGGACGCGCTGAGCCTCATTTGGCGGCGGCGGGCACGCGCGAGACCTCGGCCTGCCGGGCCGCGAGCTCGGCCTTGATCACGCGGACGGTGCGCCCCGTGCCGTCCTCGCGCCAGCCAGGCGGGCCGAAGAGATAGCCGAGCGCCCCGCGCAGCGAGCGGGCCGAGAGCGCGTCGCGCCCCATCGCCACCCATTCATGGAAGGCGATGACGAGCGGATTGAACGTGCCGAGCCGCTTGATGATGCCGTATTCGCAGGGCTCGGCCCTGTCCTCCGGCACGAAGCTTCCGAACAACCGGTCCCAGACGATCAGCACACCCGCATAATTGGCGTCGAGATATTTCGGGTTCGTCGCGTGATGGACACGGTGGTGGCTCGGCGTGTTGAAGATCCATTCGAACGGGCCCATCCGGCCGATCGCCTCGGTGTGGATCCAGAACTGGTAGACGAGGCTGAGGCCGGAGAAGAAGATCACCATGGCCGGCGGGAAGCCGATCAGCATCAGCGGGATCCAGAAGATGAAGGTGAAGGCGAGCTTGCCCGTCCAGGTCTGACGCAGCGCCGTGGACAGATTATAGTGCTGGGACGAGTGGTGCACGACATGGCTCGCCCAGAAGAGGCGCCGCTCGTGGCTGACGCGGTGGAACCAGTAATAGGCGAGATCCTCGGCGAGGAAGCAGGCGAGGAAGGCCCACCAGCTGTAGCCGATGTCGAACAGGCGGTGGGCATAGGCGAGATCATACGCCCACAGAAGAAGAAAGCCGAAGGCGAGGCCGGAGACGAGATTGCCGAGCCCCATGGTGAGGCTCGCCAGCGTGTCGCGCGTCTCGAAGCGCACGCGCCCCGTGAGCCGGCCATAGACCATCTCGGCCACCACGAGGAGGATGAAGACGGGGATCGCCCATTTCACGGGATCGGGGAAGCTCATCGCCCTTGTCCTTTCGTTGACACCGTCGCGCCCGCGCCGAGCCGCCGGGCCCAGCCCTCGAGCACCGCCCGGTCGGCACCGAGGCGCACCGGCGGCAGCGTCCAGTCGGCGAGGCGGAGATCGAGCTCGGCGACGCCCGCCCGCTCGCAAAGTCGCGCCCCTCGCACGGCCTGCGGAGGAAAGCGGCGCACGGCGACATGATCGCCCACGGCGAGGACGAGCGCGAGATCCGTGCCCTCCGCCGCCTCGAAGAGGGCCGCCCGGCCGAGCGCGTCGAGAAGGCAGGGCCCTTGCGGAAAATCGGGCTCGGCATGGGCGAGCCGGGCGCGCGCCTCGGCCTCGGCGTCGAGCCGGACGCGCCGCCAGCCGCCAAGCGCGGCCGAGGCGAGCCCCAGAAGGGCGACACCCGCCCCCGCGCCCAGGAGCAGCATCACGCTCTGCATGCAGAGCCTCCTCCCTCCGGTCTTGTTCTTGTCTTGCCCCTACTATGCCTCAGCCCCGGCGGCGGACAAGGCTGCGGCCTGCGGCAGCGCGTCCCGTTGCGCGCGCCCTCGAAGCGGCTCCCTAATCGCCGCATGCGGGGATTGCGGACGAGACAGGCTCTCTTCGGCGCGCTGGCGGCGCTGGCCGTGCTGTCGCAGGCGCTGATGATGACGCTGCACCGCGCGCCGGACATGGCTGCGGCCGGGCAGGCGGGGGCCCGGTCCTTCGGCCTCTTCCCGATCTGCACCTCTGGCGGGCTCGTGCGCCCCGGTGCGCCGGAAACCCCGGACAGCCCCGCCCCCCTCGCCGATGGCTGCTGGCACTGCACGGCGCAGTGCGGGCT
>JACAEB010000013.1 GCA_013389075.1 Alphaproteobacteria bacterium | reverse complement strand
GAAGCTGGTTCTCCGGCGTCTGTTCCCCGGTGCTGACCCGGGCATAGATCGCGGCGCGGCGTGTCATGGCGTCACCCCCGCCCAAATCTGGACGTGCTGGCCGCCGCCGAGGCCGAGACCGCGAGCGCTGAGGCGAGCCTGCGCCTTGCCGAGCGGCGCCTAGCCGACCTGACGCTCACCGCCCCCGCGGCCGGAACCATCGAGGCGCTCTATCACCGGGCGGGCGAGACGGTCGCCGCGGGCGCGCCCATTCTCGCCCTTCTGCCTGCGGACGGACTGCGCGTGCGCTTCTTCGTCCCCGAACGACGCCTCTCCTCCTTCCGTCTCGGCCAGCGCGTCCGGCTCTCCTGCGATGGCTGCCCGGACGGCATGACCGGCCGGATCAGCCATATCGCCGCCGAGCCGCAGTTCACCCCGCCCGTGATCTACAGCCTGACGGAGCGCGCCAAGCTTGTCTTCCTCCTCGAGGCGACACCCGAGGGGCGAACGCCGATCCGCCCCGGCCTGCCGGTCGATGTGTCGCCCGAGGGCGGGGGCGGACCATGAGCGAGGCGCCCGCCATCGCCGTCGAGGGCATGACCAAGATCTTCGGTGGGCGGAAGGTCGTGGACGCGGTCGACCTCACCGTGCCGCGCGGGGCGATCTACGGCTTTCTGGGGCCGAACGGATCGGGCAAGACCACCACCATCCGCATGGTGTGCGGACTGTTGCGGCCCGATGCGGGACGCGGCACCTGCCTTGGCCATGACGTGATCGCCGACGCGCAGGCCATCAAGGGCCGCACCGGCTACATGACGCAGCGCTTCTCGCTCTACGAGGATCTGTCGATCCGCGAGAATCTCGACTTCGTCGCCCGGCTCTACCGCCTTTCCGACCGGCGCGCGCGCGTGGATCGGGCGCTCGAGGAGCTCGGCCTCGCCGCGCGCAGCCGCCAGCTCGCCGGCACGCTCTCGGGCGGCTGGAAGCAGCGCCTCGCGCTCGCGGCCTCGATGATCCACGCGCCCGATCTCCTCCTCCTCGACGAGCCCACCGCCGGCGTCGATCCCAAGGCGCGGCGCGATTTCTGGGACCAGATCCGCAAATTCTCCGCACGCGGCGTGACCACGCTCGTCTCGACCCACTACATGGACGAGGCGGTGCAGTGCGATGCCATCGCCTTCATCGCCTATGGCCGCAAGCTGCTCGACGCCCCCATCGCCGAGGTGCAGGCGCGGGTGGGACTTTTCGCCCGCCTCGTGCGCGGGCCGGGTCTCGACGCCATCGCCGAGGCGCTCCGGGGCGCCGCCGGCATCGCCGTCGTTGCCCGCTTCGGCGCCGAGCTGCATGTGGCGGGGACGGATGAATCGGCGCTCGACCGGGCGCTCGCGGCCATCGCCGGGCGCCCCGGCGTCACCATCGGCCCCATCGAGGCGGGGCTCGAGGAGACCTTCATCCATCTGATGGCCCAGAGCACGGACACGTTCCGATGAACACGCCCGGCGATCGCCCCTTCTCGCTCGCGCGCATGGCGGCGGTGTTCCTCAAGGAACTCGTGCAGATGCGGCGCGACCGGCTGACCTTCGCGATCATGCTGGGCATTCCGGTGGTGCAGCTTCTCCTCTTCGGCTATGCCATCGACACCGATCCGCGCCATCTGCCCATGGTGGTGGAGCGCCGCGCGGACGGGCCGATGGTCCGCAGTCTGATCGCCTCGCTCAGGGCCTCCTCCTATTTCGACATCATCGCCGTGACCGACCGCGCGGGCGAGGGCGAGGCGATGCTGCGCGACGGGCGGGCGAGCTTTCTTCTGTCGATCCCCGAAGGCTTCGAGGAACGGCTCGTGCGCGGGGAGCGGCCGCAGATCCTCATCGCCGCCGATGCCTCAGACCCCGTGGCGGCCGGCGGCCCCCTCGGGGCGCTCGACGAGATCGCCCGCCGCGCCCTCGCGCCGGAGCTCATCGGGCCGCTCGCGGGGCTCGCGCAGGGGCCCCCGCCCTACGAGATCGTCCGCCTGCGCATGTTCAACCCGGCAAGCGTCACGGCGTTCAACATCGTGCCGGGCCTTCTTGGGGTCATCCTCACCATGACCATGGTGATGATCACCTCGATCGCCCTCACCCGCGAGAGCGAGCGCGGCACGATGGAAGCCCTCCTTGCCACCCCCGTGCGGCCGGCCGAGATCATGATCGGCAAGACGACGCCCTACATTCTCGTGGGCGCGGTGCAGACGCTCCTTGTGCTGATCGCCGGCCGCCTCCTCTTCGCGATCCCCTTCACGGGGAGCCTTGGCGCCTTCACGCTGGCGGCGGCGGTCTTCATCTTCACCAATCTGATGCTCGGCTATCTCATCTCGACGGTGGCGCGCACGCAGATGCAGGCCATGCAGATGACCTTCTTCATCTTTCTGCCCTCGATCCTGCTCTCGGGCTTCATGTTTCCCTTCGCGGCGATGCCCGTCTGGGCGCAAGCGATCGGCGAGGGGCTGCCGCTCACCCATTTCCTGCGCCTCGTGCGCGAGATCATGCTGAAGGGCGGGGGCTATGCCGACATCTGGAACGACCTCTGGCCGCTCCTCGTGACCCTCGCCCTCTTCACCCTCGGAGCGCTCGCCCGCTTCCGCCGGACGCTCGATTGAGGTGCAACCGCCCCCCTCACTCGAAGCCGGTGCGGGGCACGAGGAGGTTCTGGAAGCGCGGGGTCGTTTTGGTCATCTGCCCCTCGATGGCAAGACGCATGTCTTCCGTACGCAGCATGCTCGCGTTCCACACGGCGACATAGTCGAGCGTGTCGTCGATCGAGTGATCGCGCGCATAGTTGATCATCCGCTTGCAGCCGGTCACCGCCACGGGCGATTTCGTCGCGATCTCGCGGGCGAGGTCGAGCGCGGCGGCGAGCGTCGTCTCGGCATCGGGGAAGGTCTCGTTGAGAAGGCCGATCTCGCGCGCCCGCGCCGCCGTCAGCCGCCGCCCCGTATAGGCCATCTCGCGCACATGGCCCTGCGGAATGACCGTACACAGACGAGGGAAGGTGCCGACATCGGCCGTCATGCCGATATTGGTCTCCTGGATCGAGAAGAAGGTGCTTTCCGCGCCATAGCGGATGTCGCAGGCGGTGACGAGATCGACCGCCCCGCCGACGCAGGCGCCCGGGATCGCGGCGATCACCGGCATGCGCGCCTGATCGAGGCAGGTGAAGGCGTCCTGCAGCGATTTGAGGTGGAAGAGGAAGGCCTCCGCCTTGCGCGCCATATCCGGCCCGCCCGCCTTGCCCTCGCCGCCGATCTCGCCATCGCCGAAGACGGAGAGATCCATGCCCGAGCAGAAATGCTTGCCCTCGCCGGAAATGACGATGGCGCGGGCGAGCGCGCCCCGGTCGATGGCGGTGACGACGCGCGGCAGCTCGCTCCAGAAGGCGCGCGTCATGGAATTGGCCTTTTCCGGCCGGTTGAAGCGCAGATGGGCGACCTCGCCCGCGATGTCGATGGCGAAGGTGGTGGCTTCGAGGCCCTTGTTGGCGGTCATCTCGTCCTCCCTGGCAGACGTGCCCCGACTTTGTGCCACAGGCCGGACGGGGTAGGGATAGAGCGCCGCGAGACCCTGACATGCCAGGAGATGCGCCGTGACGAAGCCCGTGACCTTCGGCCTCCTCGTCTTCCCGGATGTGGAGGAACTCGATTTCGTGGGACCCTGGGAGGTCTTCACCATGTCGGCGGAGATCCATCGGGGCCTCCGGACGGGTGTTCCCGAGCCGGTCTCGCATCTGGTGGGCACCGTCGCGGGGCCCATACGCTGCGCCAAGGGCATGCGCGTCCTGCCCGACTGCACGCTCGCCGACGCCCCGCCTCTCGACGTCCTCCTCGTGCCGGGCGGGGTGGGCACGCGCCCGCTTGCGACGGATACGGAGGTTCTGGCCTGGGTCGCGGCGCGCGCGGCGACGGCCCGCTGGGTGACCAGCGTCTGCACGGGCGCGCTCGTTCTCCATGCGGCGGGGGTGAGCGCGGGCCGCGCCGTCACGACGCACTGGATGTTCGCCGACACGCTGAAGGCCAAGGGCGCGAACGTCGTCCGCGACACGCGGTATGTGCGGGACGGCAATCTCGTCAGCGCGGCCGGCGTGAGCGCGGGGATCGACATGGCGCTCTGGCTCATCGGCCAGATCTATGGCGAGGACCATGCGCGCGCCGTGCAGAAGGGGATGGAGTACGACCCCGCCCCGCCCTATGGCGCGGGCTGAGGGACCCGATTGCGGCCGGCCGGCGGCGGGCGGCCGGAACAAAAGGGGAGAATGTGGCAGGCCGGACGCAAATTGGTCCCGAAGGCGCCCCCGGACCGTCCTCAAGCGACCCCAAGCGGCCGCGAGGGTCGGAGGGCTCGATCACCAAGGGAAAGGGGATCCCCCATGCTTCGCACCACGTCGCCGCGCGCCCGGCTCCATCGGACCGTGCGCTTTCCGCCCATGCCGGCCCAGGCGCTCCTCGCCTTCGCCCTCCTCGGCCTCATCGCCACCGTGCCCGGCTGCTCCGAGACGACGCAGGACGTGTCCGGCCCCCCGCCCGCCACGGGCGCCGCCGACGAGATCGCCGTCACCTCCGCCAAGCGGGAGGCCCCGCAGGCCATGACCGGCGGCGCCCTCGCCGTCCTGCCCGCCCCCGAGGCGGAAAACCGCGAGGCCTATCCGGAGGCAAAGCCCAACCCCGTCAGGCTCGTGGCCGAGGAGCCCGTCTCCACCTTCTCGATCGATGTCGACACCGCCTCCTATGCCGTCATGCGCCGCTTCCTCAACGATGGCCGCCTGCCGCCGTCCGATGCCGTGCGCGTCGAGGAGCTGGTCAACTATTTCGACTATGCCTATCCCCTTCCTCCGAAGGCGGAGGAACCCTTCGCCGTCACGAGCTGGGCCTATGCCTCGCCCTGGCGGGCCGGGACCGAGATCCTCCATGTCGGCATCAAGGCCTATGACGTCGAATACGAGACCGCCCCGCCGATGAATCTCGTGCTCCTGCTCGACGTGTCGGGCTCCATGGCCGATCCCGACAAGCTGCCGCTCCTCAAGAATGCGCTGCGCCTCTTCGTCAGCGAGCTGAGGAAGGAGGACAGGGTCGCGATCGTCACCTATGCCGGCAATGCGGGCACCGTGCTCGAACCCACCTCCGGCCGCGAGAAGGGCAGGATCCTCGCAGCGCTCGACCGGCTCGAGTCCGGCGGCTCGACGGCCGGCGCGGAAGGCATCCGGCAGGCCTATGCGCTCGCCGAGGCGAATTTCGACGAAACGGGCGTCAACCGCGTCATTCTCGCGACCGACGGCGACTTCAATGTCGGCATCACCGATCCGGACGAACTCGAGGATTTCGTCGCCCGCAAGCGCGAGAGCGGGATCTATCTCACCGTGCTCGGCTTCGGGCGCGGCAATTATTCGGACGTCCGCATGCAGACGCTCGCCCAGGCCGGCAACGGCAATGCCGCCTATATCGACACGCTGAACGAGGCGCGGAAGGTGCTGGTCGAGGAGATGTCCTCGACCCTGCTTCCCGTGGCGAACGATGTGAAGATCCAGGTCGAGTTCAATCCGCGCACGGTCGCCGAATACCGTCTCATCGGCTATGAGACGCGCCTTCTCGAGCGGGCCGACTTCAACAATGACAAGGTCGATGCGGGCGAGGTCGGCGCGGGCCACGAGGTGACGGCGCTCTACGAGATCGTGCGGGTGGGCAGCCCCGCCGCCGCCATCGACCCCTTGCGCTACGGCACCGCCGCCCCGGCCGAGGGACCGGCGGGCGAGCTCGCCTTCGTCAAGCTGCGCTACAAGCGTCCCGGCGAGAGCGAGAGCCGCCTCCTCACCCGGCCGGTGCGCACGGCGGATATCATCGACCGCTTCGAGGCAGCGCCCCAGGAGGCCCGCTTCGCGGCCGCCGTCGCCGCCTTCGGCCAGTGGCTGCGCCGCGACCCCGCGCTCGGCAGCTTCGGCCCCGACGAGATCGAGCCCATCGTGAAGGCCGCGCGCGGGGAGGATCCGTTCGGCTACCGCGCCGAGTTCCTGCGCCTCGTCGGCCTCGCCAGGGCCCTGCCCCCGCTGCCCGCCCTCGATGGCGGCTCGGGCGGAGAGTGATCCGGCGGGCGCGATCCTGAAACGGCCCGCTTCTGTTCTGCGCGTGTTCGGATCGCGCTAAACCTGCCTTTACCTTGAGCACCATAGAGTGCGTGCAAGAGGTTGTGGCGCGGGGGGTCTCTCTCCCCGCGCCCGGCCGTCCGGACGGGCCCCCCAAGCGGGACCTGCTCCGCAAGGCGGATCGAGGCATGGCCGGATATGATTTCAGCCGCATGCATGTGCTGTGTGTCGACGACAACCGGCACATGCTGACGCTCCTGCGCACCATGCTGCAGGGGTTCGGCATCAAGGACGTCGCCGAATGCGTGGATGCGGCCGACGCCTTCGAGGCCTGCCGCCGCCGCTCGCCCGACCTCATCCTCACCGACATCCGGATGGAGCCGCTCGACGGACTCGAATTCATCCGCCTCCTGCGGACCGCCTCCGACAGCCCGAACCCGTTCGTGCCGATCATCGTGATCAGCGCCTATTCGGAACGCCGCATCGTCGAGCAGGCGCGCGACGCCGGCATGACCGAATGGCTCGCCAAGCCGGTGACGGCGCGCGATCTCCTCCTGCGCATCCGCGAAGTGGTGGAGCGGCCGCGCGTCTTCGTCCGTTCCAAGAAATATTTCGGCCCCGACCGCCGGCGCCGGCCGAGCGAGTATCGTGGCGAAAACGAGCGGCGCGCCGACCTCCTCGCCAAGGCGGGCGCTCCGGGCATCCTCTCGGTCTGAGCCCCGCGCCCCCGCCCGGACCCGGCCCCTTCCCCGCGCAGGCCTGCCCCGCACGGGTGCCGCTTTGCCCGCCGCCCCCGCTTCAGTACGCTCTGCGCTTTCCGGCAAGAGGAGACCCCTCGTGATCGAAGTCTATCGGGGCAGCGTTGCGACCTGGGAATGCGACGAGATGGGCCATCTCAACGTCCGCTATTACACCCAGAAGGCGGCGGAGGGCGTCGATGTCCTCTTCCACCGCTTCGGCCTCGGGCCCAGCGTGCTCGACGGGCGCGGCTGGCGCCTCGAACTCGGCGACACCCATACGCGCTTCCTGCGCGAGGCCCGTCCCGGCACCGCGCTTCTGGGCCGCGCCGCGCCCCTCGCGCTCGGGCCGGAGGGCCGCGTGCGGATCGGCTTCGAGCTCGTCCATGCGCTGAGCGGGGAGATCGCCGCCGGCATGGTGATCGAGGCCCGCCTCGTCGAGCGGGCGGGCGGCGCGCCCGTGCCCCTGCCGCCCGAGGCGCGCGCGCGCATCGAGGCG
>JACAEB010000107.1 GCA_013389075.1 Alphaproteobacteria bacterium | reverse complement strand
GCGAGGGCGATGCCGTCCATGGCCGAGAGCGCGAGCGGAGGCTGGGTCCGCCGCGCGGCGAGCGGACTGGCGAGGACGAGGCCCGCCGCCTCGGCGAGCGGCAGCTCCACGGCCGGCAGTGGCGCGAGGGGCGCAAGGATCTTCTCAAGGGCTTCCGCGACGCTTAGCATTCCGCCTTTATGCCGGTGAGAGACGGCTTTGCGAAAGCCCCGGCAGCGGAAACGAGGGCAGGCGATGACGATGGCGAACGGGAGCGGGGCTTCGCTGGGGCGGCAGGCATCGGCCGCCTGCGCACGCCTTCTGTCCGTCCTCCTGCTGGTTCTCTTCCTGCCCGCCTGCGGCACGGAACCGGCGGGCGAGACGCTGCTCGACCGGGCCGCCCGGCTGGCGCCGCCCTTCGCCGAGTGGAAGGTGCTCGTCATGGCCGGCGATGCCACGGCCGATACGGGGGCCGAGACCCTCGCCTTCGACAATGCGCGGGCCGACATCGTGGTCGCGCTCGAACGGGTCGGTTTCGCGCCCGAACGCATCACGCAGGCCTCGGTCCATCCGGACCGCTTCCCCGGTCAGGACCTGAAGCCCGCCTCGCTCGACACGCTCGGCTCGGGCCTGTCGGGGCCGGGGCGCGGCTGTCTTCTCTACCTGACCAGCCATGGCACGCCGGGCGGGGTGGTCGTGGGGAGCGCGATCGTCACGCCGGCGGAGATCCATGCGCGCCTCTCGGCCCAGTGCGTCGAGACCGACCCCGTGGTGATGATCGTCTCGGCCTGCTATTCGGGCATATTCGTCCGTCCCGAGATGAGCCGGTGGAACCGCTTCATCCTGACGGCCGCCCGCGAGGACCGGCCGTCCTTCGGTTGCGGCGAGTCCGACCGCTATCCCTATTTCGACGCCTGCGTGCTGGAGGCGTTTCCTCAGGCGAGCGGCTTTGCCGATCTCGCCGAGCGGACACGGGCCTGTGTCGCGGCGAAGGAGGCAGGTCTCGGCCTCGTCCCGTCCGAGCCCCAGCTGCGCATCGGTGCGGGGGCCGAGGCGGCACTCTCCGGGCTCGGATTTCCGGCGCGGTGAGACAGCGACAGCCCCGGGCGGGGGAACCTGCTGCTCCCCTGTGCGTTAGGCAGAGGGACACGTCGGCACGGCCGGCGTCTGCCTGAACCACAGTCGAGGGCGATCACAGATGGACGAAAAATGTCAAGACGGCCACTCGGGCCGACTGTTTGCGGCGCTTCTTCTTGCGACGGGTCTGGGGCTTTCCGCCTGCAACACGATCAGCGGCGCCGGCCAGGACATCGAGGCGACGGCCGACACCGCCGAGGAAACCAAGGACCAGATGTAGTCAGTCCGTGAGGGCCCCGGGGGCCGGCGCGCGGAGTCGCGTCCCTGCCGCCGATCTTCCCCCGCGGCCTTCACAAGCCGTCTCCCACGTCCGGCGGACGAGCCGCCCGGCGCGGGAGGCGGCGCCTTTTCGGCCGGTGCAGACGGACTCGTCACAGCCCTTGGCGATCGCGCGTGAGATCGAGCGGCGCGTAGGGTGCACCATGCTGATCGAGGGCCGGCCCGGCACGCGCTTCCGCATCGTCACGCTGCCCGACGCCTGAGGCCTTTCACCGCCAGGCGAAGACCGGCTGTTCGAGCCCGTGGACGCGCGTCGGCCGGCCCGCGAGCGCCACTTCGCGGAACTGGTAGAGGATCGCGGCCGTGGGTGCGTGAATGGTGCGCGCCTCGTCCGGGTCCGGGCCGAGCGGCATGCGGATCACCGGGCGCTCGCTCTCGGGTATGCGGACGAATTCGGGCGTGCCCTCACGCATGAGCTCGGCGAGCGGGAAGGCATGCACCGAGGCAACCTCCGCCGGATTGGGGGCAAGTCTCGCCAGATCCTCGACCCAGGCAACGAGCGGGGTGATGCAATATCCCGAGCGCGTGCAATAGTCGTCGAGCGGGCCGAGAATGTCCGTTTGCGGACAGACGAGGCCGAGCTCCTCGGCGAGCTCGCGCAGCGCGGCCTCTTCCGGGCTCTCGCCCGCATCGATGCGGCCGCCGGGCAAGGCCCATTGCCCGCCATGGGCCGACAGGCGCGGGGTGCGCCGGGTGAGCAGAAATCCCGCCTCGCCGGCCTGCCCGAACCGGTCGAGCGGCACCACGGGAAAGACGACGGCGGCCGCGCGCAAGGCTGGCGATGTCTCCGTGGACGGAGGTTCGGGAGGGCCGGTCAGCCGGTCGAATCCCGACAGATGCGCCGCGATCGCGGAGCGGAGGTTCCGATCGAACCGGAACCTCATCGGCCCTTGTCCTTGCGCGGGACAGGGGCCTTGTAGTGTCCGCTGCGTCCACCGGCCTTCTCGATCAGCCTGAGGCCGCCGATCTCCATGCCCCGGTCGAGCGCCTTGGCCATGTCGTAGAGGGTGAGGGCGGCGACGGCCGCCGCCGTGAGCGCTTCCATCTCGACGCCGGTCCGTCCCGCCACGCGGACCGTGGAGCGGATGCGAAATGTGCTCGCCTCGGGCTCGGGGGTGATCTCGATCTCCGCCCCGGTGAGCGGCAGGGGATGGCAGAGGGGGATGAGCTCGGGCGTTCGCTTGGCCGCCAGTATGCCGGCGATGCGCGCCGCGGCGAGGACATCGCCCTTGGGCGCCCGCCCCTGCGTGATGGCGGCGAAGGCCTCCGCGCTCATGCTGATGCGGGCCTCGGCGACGGCCTGGCGGCGGCTCGGCGCCTTCTCCGAAACGTCGACCATGCGGGCAGCGCCCTTGGCGTCGAGGTGGGTGAGGCGGCGGGGCACGGCTCAGGGCTCCCTTGCCATGAACAGACGCGCACCGCCCCCGAGCCCCGCATCACGCTCGCGCTGATGCAGCACCTGAAGGCCCGGCGTCCAGCGCTCGGGCGGCAGTTCGGCGAAGCCGAGGCGGGCATAGAACGGCGCGTTCCAGGGCACGGTCCGGAAGGTCGACAGGGTCATCAGCGCAAGGCCCGCCTCGCGTGCCGCCGCGCAGACCGCCTCGAGAAGGGCCGTACCGATCCCCTGCCGGCCGAATGCGGGGTGGACGGAGAGTTCGTAGAGATGGCCAAGCCCGTCGAGCGAGGAGGCGAGGGCGAAGCCCACCGGCGTGCCCTCGATCTCGGCGACGAGCGCGAGCCCGCCCGTCACGAAGGAGGCGGCGAAGCCCGTATCCATTCCACCCCGGTCCGCCACCTCATCCATGCCGATGGCGCGGAAGCGCTCCGCGGCGGCGGCCTCGATCGCGACGAGGGCCCGCACATCCCCCGCCGTGGCGGGGCGGATGAGGGCGGGGCTCACGGAGCCGCTCCCTCGGGCGCGAGCAGGGCGGCGGTGGCGGCGGCGACATCGGCCTGCCGCATCAGGCTCTCGCCGACGAGAATGGCCCGCGCGCCGGCCCTGTGGACACGCGACACATCGGCGGGCGTGAAGATGCCGCTTTCGGAGACGACGAGCCGGCCCTCGGGGATGGCGGGCGCGAGGCGTTCGGTCACCGAAAGGCTGGTCTCGAAACTGTGGAGATCGCGATTGTTGATGCCGATCATCGGCGAGCGGAGCATGAGGGCCCGGTCGAGTTCGGCGGCGTTGTGGATCTCGATCAGGACATCCATGCCCCAGTCCTCGGCGGCGGCCTCGAGGCTCCGCGCCTCGGCATCGGTGACGGCGGCGAGGATGATGAGGATGCAGTCGGCGCCGATGGCGCGCGCCTCGACCACCTGCACGGGGTCGAAGAGGAAGTCCTTGCGCAGGATGGGGAGGGCGCAGGCCGCGCGCGCGGCGGCGAGATAGGCGTTGTCGCCCTGGAAGGAGGGCCCGTCGGTGAGGACCGAAAGGCAGGTGGCCCCGCCCGCCTCATAGGCCGCGGCGAGCGCCGGCACGTCGAAATCGGCGCGGATGAGCCCCTTCGAGGGACTTGCGCGCTTGATCTCGGCGATGAGGGCGGGGCGGCCCGCCCGGCAGGCATCGGCGAGGGCGCGGGCGAACGGGCGCGGCGGCGGGGCGAGGGCGGCCTCCGCCTCGAGGGCGGAAAGGGGCCGGGCCGCCTTCAGCGCGGCGATCTCGCCGAGCTTGTAGGTCTTGATGCGGTCGAGAACCGTGCTCATGGCGCTCCCCGGGGGTCAATCGGCCGTGGACAGACGGATGAGGCGGGCGAGCGTCTCGCGTGCCGCCCCGCTCGCGATGGCCCCGGCCGCGAGGCCGGCTCCCGCCCTGAGATCCCGTGCCCGCCCCGCCACGACGAGCGCGGCGGCGGCGTTGAGGCAGACGATGTCGTGATAGGCGCCGCGTTCGCCCGCAAGAAGCGCCGTGATCTTGGCCGCATTCTCGGCCGGACCGCCCCCGACGAGATCGGCGAAGTCATGCCGGCCGAGCCCCGCCTCCTCGGGCGTCACCTCGCGGGCGCGCACGACGCCGTCCACGAGTTCGGCAACAAGGCTCGGCCCGGTCACGGTCAGCTCGTCTATGCCGTCCGAGCCGTGCACCACCATGGCGCGGCGGGTGCCCAGATCGCGGAGCACATGGGCGATGGGCTCGACCCAGCGCGCGGCGAAGACGCCCATGACCTGGGCCCGCACGCCGGCGGGATTGGACAGCGGACCGAGAAGGTTGAAGACCGTCCGTGTGCCGATTTCCTGACGCGGGGCGGCGACGTGCTTCATGGCCGAATGGTGCAGCGGCGCCATCATGAAGCCGATGCCCGCGCCCTCGATGCAGGCGCTGATGCGTTCGGGCGGCAGGTCGATCCGGACGCCGAGCGCTTCGAGCACCTGGGCGCCGCCCGAGCGCGAGGAGAGGGCACGGTTGCCGTGCTTGGCGATGCGCGCGCCGCAGGCGGCCGCGACCAGCGAGGCGGCCGTCGAGATGTTGAAGGTGCCTTTCGCGTCCCCGCCCGTGCCGCAGGTGTCGATGGCATCCTCGGATGCCTTCACGCGGGTCATCCGCTCACGGAGTGCCCGCGCGCCCGCGGTGATCTCGGCGACGCTCTCTCCCTTCACCCGCAGGCCCATGAGAAAGGCCCCGGTCTGGGCGGGGGTCGCGGTGCCGTCCATCAGCGCCGCGAACGCCGCCGCCGCGGCCTCCGGCGCAAGGTCGCGCCCCTCCGCCAGCGTGGCGAGGACGACCTTCATGTCGGTGGCGCTCATGCCGGCTCCGGAACCTTGAGCCCGGGCACGCCGGCGCGGGTGAGGAAGTTGGCGAGCAGGCGATGGCCGTGTTCGGAGGCGATGCTCTCGGGATGGAACTGCACGCCGTGAATCTCGTGCTCGCGATGCTGAAGGCCCATGATGAGCCCGTCATCGGTTTCGGCCGTGACGGTGAGACAGGCGGGCAGCGTCTTGCGTTCCACGATCAGCGAATGGTAGCGCGTCGCCCGGAAGGCGGGCGGCAGTCCCTCGAACACGCCCGACCCCTTGTGGTGGATGGTGCTCAGCTTGCCGTGCATGCAGACCGGCGCGCGCAGCACGGTGCCGCCGAAGGCCTGGCCGATGGACTGGTGACCGAGGCAGACGCCGAGGAGCGGGATCTCCGCCGCCCCCGCCGCCGCGACGAGATCGAGGCAGATGCCCGCCTCGTTCGGCGTGCACGGGCCCGGCGAGAGGACGATCGCGCGCGGCCGCATCGCCAGCGCCTCGTCCACGCTCAGCGAATCGTTCCGGCGCACCGTCGCGGCCGCCCCGATCTCCCCGAGGAAGTGAACCAGATTGTAAGTGAAGCTGTCGTAATTATCGATCAGCAGGATCATCGACGGCACCGCCCTTGAGTTTCGGCGCCCTTCGGCCCGCTCTCGCGTCCAGGAAGCACGCACAGTTCGGGTTTACGAAAGCACATCCCTGCAAAGGGTGACAAGCACGGGCGAACATGCCAGATAGTGGGGATCGATTGGGACAAACCACGATATATGGCGTCTGGACCGCGCGCATGGGTCGCGTCGTCCGATGGATTTGTCCGCGCAGCGGGAAGGAGGCCATGGGGGGCATGAGGCCGGGACGAGCGCCGAGGGGGCGGCGGTGGCACGACAGGCGTTTCCATGGCCGGGCCGACTACCGCCTGCCGATCGGGCGCCTGGTGGCGTTTCTCTGCGCCGCCACGGTGGTCGGAGCCGTCTCCGGCAGCGTCGCGGCCCTCTCGGATCATGACAGCCTCGCCTTTCCGGGACCTCGGCGCGCGCCCGCGGCGCTCGACGCGCGCGTGGCCCTGCCGCCGACGCCCTCCGCCGGTGCCTCTGTCGCCCATGTCAGTCTCGTCATCGCCGCCGCGCCGGCCGAGACGATCGCCCCGCCGGTTCAGGAAGCCCGCTGGCGCCCGCCCCCGGCCGCGCGGCGCGGAGCTCCGATGCCGGGCCGCGCCGAAGTCGCCATCGTCATCGACGATCTCGGCCTCAATGCCGAGCGGACCGACCGGGTGATCTCAATCGATGCCCCGCTCACGCTCGCCTTCCTTCCCTATGGGCGCCTCGTGCGTCCGCTCGCCCATCAGGCGCGCGAGGCCGGTCACGAGATCATTCTCCACATGCCCATGGAACCTCTGGGTCCGGAAAATCCCGGGCCCAATGCCCTCTATGTCTCGCAGTCGAGCCATGAGCTCGTCGAGCGGCTCGAATGGGCGCTTGCCCAGTTCGACGGCATGGTCGGCGTGAACAATCACATGGGCAGCCGGCTCACCGAGGACCCGGCGGCGATGCGGACCGTCATGGGCGTGCTCGCGGGGCGTCCGCTCTATTTCCTCGACTCGCGCACCTCCCAGCGCAGCCTCGCCTATGCGAGCGCCCAGGCGGCCCATGTGCCGGCCGTCCGGCGCGATGTCTTTCTCGACCACGAGATCTCGGCGGATTTCGTCGACCGCCAGCTCGCCGAGATGGAGATGGTCGCCCGGCGGACCGGGACGGCGATCGCCATCGGCCATCCCCATGACGTGACGATCGAGAAGCTGACGGCCTGGCTCGCCACCGCCGAGGCGCGCGGCTTCACCGTGGTGCCGGCGAGCCGCATCCTCGCCATCCGGTCGGGTCGGGCCGATCTCATCGCCGCCCTCGGCGCCCGGCTTCCCTCCTCGCTCGAATAGACGCTCCGTCTCCGGAGCGATCAGCAGCCTCCATCCCCTGCGGGGCGGAGGTCTCTCCTCTCTTTTCCTCCCCCGTCCCGACGGGGGAGGATGCCCCGACGGCGCGAGGCGGGGGCAAAGAGAAAGGCCCCGCCCCAGAAGGCGCCGCCCGTTCCGTCCGGAGCGGAGTGCCCCGTCAGCTGCGCGGCACGTACCAGATCGGCGAGGACCAGGCCCGCTCCTGAATGGTCTTGAACTCGCCCGGAATGTCGGGGCGATTGAGGCGCATCGCGTCCCAATGCGACCAGCGGCAGGTCGGATTCTCCAGTACACGGACATAATAGAAGGCCCGCTGGTTCGGGTCGAAATCGGGATCCTTCCAGGCGGTCTTGAGCTCGACCGCGCCCCGGTCGTCGGAGAAGGCGCAGGTGTCGAGATCGACGCTCGCCCCGTTGTCCGGGCACCGATGGGTCGCGGGATCAGGGCTCAGCCCGTCCGAGCAGGCGATGTCGTAGACGCGTTCCTGGGCCTTGCCGTTCTCGAGCCAGCCCTTGACCACCTGCACGCGCTGCAGCCAGGCGCTTTCGGGATCGCGCACGGCCCAGGCGATGAAGGTCGGCGCCGCGCCGGCATCGCCGGCCGGAAGATCGCCGCCCATGGGAACGCCGCCCGCATAGGCCGCCTTGACGAGGTCGGGACGCGACAGGACGTCCTCGCCATAGCCGTAACCGGCGAAGAAGCGGACCTTGATGCGCGGCCCGGACGTGCCGAAGGTCTCCTTGCGGCGGAAGGCGTCATAGATCGACTCCCGCGTGTTCTCCTCCGCCCAGGCGCCGGTCAGACCCGCGGCGCTCCACTTGGAGAAGCGCAGAGCCCCGTCCCGGTCCTCGTCGGACATCTTGGCTCCCTTGGGGAACACGCCGCGCCGCTCCGGCAGCCCGTCGAGCAGGCCGATCTTGCCGAAGAACCGACCTTCCTCCACCGGGGCGCCGGCATTGTGCGTATCGGACGAGGCGGTGATGCCGAAATGATAGGGGTTGAAGCCATTGGCTTCCTGAAGCTCGAGGCCCGTCTTGAGCGCATCGCGCACATAACCGCCCTTGAACTTCGTCACCAGAGTATCGGTGCCGATATAGGTCTCGAAGAGCTCGAAATTCGCCCATTCGTCGTTCGGCGAGAGGGAGGGATGGGTCTCGGAGGTGCCCTTCACCTGGCTGATCTCGATCAGCGGCTCGTTCCGCATGCGGAGTTCGGCATAGGCCGCATCGAGCTGCCCGCCATCGTAGGTCACGGTGTCGAACATGATGCCGTCCGAGCCGTTCGAATTGTGCGGGATGGCGAAGCCCTCGAAGCCTTGCGCGCGCACGTCGTCGAGCCAGCGCCACAGATCCTCGGGGTTGCCCGAATCCTCGGCGCTGAACGGGGTTTCGGGAGACTGGCCGCGGAAGACCACGTTGCGGTGCAGGTTCCGCCCGTCCTTGGACGAGGTGTACTCATAGGCCTGGAAGGTCGTGAAGGTGCCCGGATCGTAGTGGCGCTCCGTCGACTCCTTGATGGCGGCCCAGGCCGAGCGGAGAATGGCGGGGTCGGCGAGTTCGGGGTACTGCGTCGTGAAGCGGGGCCGTGCCGTCGCGAAGCCGAAGGCGGCGCGGATGCCCGCAATGTCGCTCGCGATGAGCCGCTCGGCGGCCGGATGCTTCGCGAACGGATGATCCGGATTGCCCATCGCATCCATCATGCCGAGGAACTCGGCGTGGTCGGTCACGGCATAGAAGTCGAGGGGCGGACCTTCGAGGCGGATCGTATAGCCGGCCGTGTGCTTGATCGGGGCGCCCTTGGCGTAGTTGTAGGCGTCGTCGGGCGTCGCGCGCGTATTGAAGATGAAAGCGTCGAACGAATAGCGCGTGTGGACGTGGAGGTCGCCGAAATAGGCGTTCCGCTCCGGATTGAAGCCCGTCGTCGTGCCGCCGGATCCGTCCGACCTGAGGGCCGACATGGCCATTGCGGAAGGTACCGACAGGAGTGTCGAGGCGAGCAGGGCGGACATCAGAGCGGCGGAGCGCGACATGCCAAAGGTCTCCTCACATGAACCCCGGGGCGGGGAGTTTTTGCGTTGTTCTTCCGGCGGTTCGCCGATCTTGGCATCGTCCGTCCCCGAACGGGGCGCGACGGTGCGGGGGGCTGCAAAAGCCGTCGTCACAATAGACGGTTGTGCCCGACCCGCAAGCCCGCCCCCGCGCCGCCATGCGTCAGCGGCGGGTCAGTTCGGGCCGGACCTCGTTTTCGATCGCACCGACGCCGTCGATCTCCACACGCACGCGGTCGCCGGCCTTCAGCCATTGCGGCGGCTTCATTCCGGCAGCCACGCCTGCGGGCGTTCCCGTGAACAGAAGATCGCCCGGCTCGAGCGTGAGGGCCTGGCTCAGATAGCCGATCTGCTCCCAGATCGGGAACAGGAGCTGGTTCGTGTTCGCGTCCTGCCGGATCTCGCCGTTGACGAGGCAGCGTATGCCGAGCGCATGGGGGTCGGGCACCTCGTCGGCCGTCACGATGGCAGGGCCATAGGGCGCATGGGTGTCGAAGGATTTGCCGAGGATCCATTGCGGCGTGCGCACCTGCCAGTCCCGCACCGAGACGTCGTTTCCGGCCATGTAGCCGAAGACCACGTCCCTTGCGTGGGCAGCGGGCACGTGGCGGCAGCGCCGGCCGATCACCACCACGAGCTCGGCCTCGTAGTCGAGCTTCTCGGAAACGGCCGGCAGGTCGATGGGGTCGAACGGTCCGTTGGCGGCCGAGGAGAGCTTGCAGAACCAGGTCTGGTATTCGGGCCGCTCCCGCGACATCTCCGCGACATGGGCCGCGTAGTTGAGGCCGATGGCGAGGATCTTGCCGGGCCGTGGAACCGGCGGCAGCAGATGAACCCCGGACAGGGGCAGGATCTGCGTGCCCGCCGCCTGCAGGCGCTTGAGCTGGTGCTCGTGCTCGGCCCAGTGGGAGATCAGCTCGATCATCGAGCCCGGCAGGTCGTGCAGGACCTCGCTCGCCTCGATGACATGCTCTCCATCCGCCGACAGAAGACCGATGCGGGCCTTGCCGCCGACCGAATAGCTCACGAGGCGCATGGCTTCCTCCTCCGACTCGGCAGATGGCAGGAGCTTAGCCGCGCCGCGCCCGCCATGGCCACACACGGCGGACGCATCGGCGTCATGCGAAGAGGCGCTCGCAGCCCGTGCCGGCCATCACCTCGTCGACGAAGCGCCGGTCGGCGTCGGAGAGCGCCTCGCGGGCCTGGCGCAGCCAGAGCAGGCACTTGCCCTGATAGGGGAAGGGCTGCTGAACCCAGGGCCGGCCCTCCACCTCGGTCTCGACCTTCTCCGCGCCCCCCGCCAGTGCCGCCGCATTGGCGAGGAAGACCGGCACATAGGTGCGGCCCAATTCGGCGAGGAGGCCGCGCAGCGTCTCCGGCAGGCCCGCCCGGGTGACCCAGTCCTCGGGCCGGGGCTCGAGGCCGGAGAGATCCTCCATCACCTCCGTCCAGGCGTGGACCTTCGGCGCCACCTCGAGCGTGACGGCGGCGGGTGTGGGATCGAACAGGGCGAGCTGGGTGAGCTGGCCCATCATGCCGAAATCGGCGGCGGAGGGGCGTGTGCCGAAGAGATAGGGCCCGTTCTCCATATGCGCGCCGAAGGCGAGGAGGAACCTTCGATAGGCGTCCTCGATCACCGGGGCGGTGATGTCGTTCGATCCGACCACATAGAGCCGACTGATCTGGCGGTCGGCGATCATCTCCTCGAGCGGCGCGATCTCCGTGGCGGTCGCCTTGAGGTGGGACCAGCGGGGCAGGATCCGCCGCGCCTTCTCGGTATCGGGGCGGTAATACCAGCGATAATGGAACATCGCCTTGGTCAGCCACTCGTCGGCATAGTCCTCGAGGAGCTGGTTCAGGAATTCGAGGGCCGGGTCGGGCAGCACGATGGACCGGCCCTCATACATCCCTTCGAGCCGCCGGATGATGGGCGTCGAATCGACGACAGGCTCGAGGGACCCGTCGGCCGCCGGAAAGTAGAAGGTCGGCAGGAGCTGGACCTTCGGCTTCGGCATGCCGCTCTCGCCCATCCGCCCTCCCAGAAGCAGGCGATAGGGAATCCGCCGGTAGCGCAGCACGCCCAGCATCTTCCGCGTATAGGGCGATCCCGGAGCGCCATAGAGGGCGAGCGGTTCGGTCATTGGCGGATCTCCCTGTCCGATCATCGGCGCGGCCGTGCCGTCCGGTTCCCAAGCGTCCCGGAGATTGGCCTGCCGATTTGTAGACAATCAAGGGCCAAATGGGGGGATGCAGCGACTTTCTCGGCACGCGAAAAGGTGCGGTGGGGACCGTGCCCGGTCCCGCGACGCGGGGCAATGGCGGGAACGCATTGCTGGGCTGCCGTCACGCATGCCGCGCTTGACCGGAGCCGACCCGCGCCCCGGGACTGGAAATCGGGCCGCGACCATGCTTCCGTCCTGCCATGCACTCAGCCGATCTCTGGCGCTTCCTCGCGCCGCCCCTCCTGCTCGTCGCATCCAACGTCTTCATGACGGCGGCGTGGTACGGCCATCTCAAGTTCAAGGCGGCGCCGCTCCTGCTCGTGATCGTCGCGAGCTGGCTGATCGCGTTCTTCGAATACTGCCTCGCCGTGCCGGCGAACCGCATCGGCAGCGCGGTCTATTCGGCGGCCGAGCTCAAGACGATGCAGGAGGTGATCACGCTGTGTGTGTTCGCCGGCTTTGCCGTCTTCTATCTTGGGGAAACGCTGACCTGGCGGCATGCCGTGGGCTTCGCTCTGATCGCAACCGGTGCCGCCTTCGTGTTCTCGGCGCGAAGCTGACCCTGCGCGGCGAGGACAGGCTGGGACGCGCCGGCCGCGTTGAAGGCCAAACACCAGGCAAGGGAGGTCTCGCCATGTCGGCCCATACCGCACGGATTCGCGCCGCGAGGGCGCCTGCCCGCATCCTCCTCGGAGCGGCCGGCCTCTGTCTTGCCGGTTTCGGTCTCGCCCCGAGGGCGATGGCCGCCGACCCGCCCAATGTCATCGTCATCCTGGCCGACGATCTCGGCTATGGCGACATCTCCGCCTATGGCGGCCGCGTCCCGACGCCGAACATCGACCGCATCGGCGCGGAAGGGGCGGTCTTCACCCAGGGCTATGTGACGACGCCGGTCTGCTCGCCCTCGCGCGCGGCCCTCGTCACGGGCCGGTACCAGCAGCGCTTCGGGTTCGAATACAACGCGCGCGAGGCGGCCGACGTCCCGGATGTCGGGCTCGTCTCCGGGGAGAGGACCATCGCCGATCACCTGAAGGCCGCCGGCTACTCGACCGGCCTCGTCGGCAAGTGGCATCTCGGGTTCAAGGACGAGCATTACCCGACCAATCGCGGATTCGACGAGTTCTACGGCCACCTCTCGGGCGCGACGAGCTACCTCAACGTCCGCTCGAGGGGGGCGATCTCCATTCCGACCAACACCGAGGAGGACGCGCGCGCGCCGGCGTCGGCCACGGCGGAAGAGGTCTACGCCGCTCGCCTCCTGAAAGGCACCGAGCCCCTCGCGCCGCCCCGGCGGGCCCGCGGCAGCGCCATCGTGAGCGGCGCCGAAAAGACGGTGATCGAGGAGCCCCGCTACATAACCGACGTGTTCGGAGAAAAGTCGGCCGACTTCATCCGGCGCCATGCGGACGAGCCCTTCTTCCTCTACACCGCGTTCAATGCTCCGCATTCGCCCTTTCAGGTGACGCAGGAGTATTATGACCGCTTTCCCGACGTCACGAACGAGCTGCACCGCGTCTATTTCGGGATGATCGCGGCGCTCGATGACGCGGTGGGCGAGATCCTTGCCGCGCTCGAGGAGACGGGCGCGGCCGACAACACCATCGTCGTCTTCCTGTCGGACAATGGCTGCGCAGGCTATTTCCAGACGCTCTGCTCCTGCGAGCCGCTGTCGGGCGGCAAGCTCACCTATTATGAGGGCGGCATTCGCGTGCCCTATCTGGTGCGCTGGCCGGGCACGATCGAGCCGGGCACGGTCGTCGATGTTCCGGTGTCCACGCTCGACATCCTCCCGACCGCCCTCGATGCCGCCGGCTCGGCGGCGCCGCAGGATCTCGCGCTGGACGGCACGAGCCTCCTGCCTCTGTTCAGGGACGGGGCGAGCTTCGCCGGGCACGAGCGGCTCGTGTGGCGCAACTATCCGACCATCGCCGTGCGACAGGGCGATCTCAAGCTCATCAAGCCCGATCAGGACGCTCCGGGCGGATATCTCTACGATCTCGCCGCGGACGAAAAGGAGCAGACCGATGTCGCGGCGTCCCGTCCGGAAGACGTGGCCGCCCTCGAGGCCGTCATCCGGGACTGGCAGTCGATCACGGTCGAGCCGGGCTGGAGCCGCCGGCGGCCCGTGAGCTACTCCATCTGCGGCATCGAGCCCATCGGCTTCGAGAACTAGGTGGGGCCCGTTCCCGCTCCCCCCGCTTGCCGGGGGGCGACGGGGCGGAGGCGGCGCGGGCCCTTGGCGGGTCCGCGCTACATGTGGTATCCGAGCCCCTGAGAAGCCCCGAGACTTCCGGTCAGAGAGCCCTGATCCGGGTCCCGTGCCGCGCCGCATGGCGTGCCGCCCGAGGCCCTGCCGGAATCATCACCCGATGGAGATGCCGATGACCCTCGCCCCTGCCGCACACGCCGCCGGTGCCGCCCCCGCCGCCGGCACGGCCGCCTTCTTCGGCACGGCGCTCGCCTCTCGCGATCCCGCGCTCGCCGCCGCCATCGGCCGCGAGCTCGGCCGGCAGCGCGACCAGATCGAGCTGATCGCCTCGGAAAACATCGTCTCGCGCGCGGTGCTCGAGGCGCAGGGCTCCGTGCTGACCAACAAATATGCCGAGGGCTATCCGGGCCGGCGCTACTATGGCGGCTGCGAATTCGTCGACGAGGCCGAAGCCCTCGCCATCGAGCGGGCCTGCAAGCTCTTCGGCTGCTCCTTCGCCAATGTGCAGCCCCATTCGGGGGCGCAGGCGAACCAGGCGGTCTTCCTCGGTCTCCTCGCCCCCGGCGACACGGTGCTCGGGATGAGCCTCGACGCGGGCGGCCTCCTCACCCATGGCGCGGCGCCGAACCTCTCGGGCAAGTGGTTCAGGGCCGTGCAATATGGCGTGCGCCTCCAGGACGGGCGGATCGACATCGATCAGGTCGAGGCGCTGGCCCGCGAGCATCGCCCGAAGATGATCATCGCCGGCGGCTCGGCCTATTCGCGCATCATCGACTTCGCCCGCTTCCGGGCCATCGCCGACGCGGTGGGCGCCTATCTCATGGTCGACATGGCCCATTTCGCGGGGCTCGTGGCGGCCGGTCTCTATCCGAACCCGCTCGACCACGCGCATGTCGTCACCACGACGACGCACAAGACGCTCCGCGGACCCCGCGGCGGCATGATCCTGTCGCGCGAGGAGGCCATCGGCAAGAAGATCAATTCGGCCGTCTTTCCAGGGCTTCAGGGCGGTCCGCTGATGCACGTCATCGCCGCCAAGGCGGTGGCCTTCGGGGAGGCGCTGGAGCCGTCCTTCAAGACCTATGCGCAGGCGGTGATTGACAATGCGCGCGCCCTCGCCGGGCGGCTGATGGAGCACGGGCTCGAGATCGTCTCGGGCGGCACGGACAGCCATCTCATGCTCGTGGACCTGCGCCCCAAGAAGGTGACCGGCAAGATCGCCGAGGCGAGCCTCGAGCGCGCCCGCATCACCTGCAACAAGAACGGCATCCCGAACGACCCCGAAAAGCCCGCCATCACCTCCGGCATCCGTCTCGGCACGCCGGCGGGGACGACGCGCGGCTTCGGCGTGGCGGAGTTCGTGGCGGTGGCCGACATGATCGTCGAGGTGCTGGACGGGCTGGCCGCGAACGGCCCGGAAGGCAATGGTGCCGTCGAGGCGGCAGTGGCCGAGCGCGTCAAGGCGCTTTGTGCGCGGTTCCCCATCTATTCCGCCAACGGATGAAGATGAGGCGCCGGGGTCGGAGATCGGCAAGAGGATGCGTTGTCCGTTCTGCAGCAATGAAGACACGCAGGTGAAGGATTCCCGTCCCACCGAGGACGGGACCTCCATCCGGCGTCGCCGCCAGTGCCAGGCCTGTGGCGCGCGCTTCACCACCTTCGAGCGCGTCCAGCTCCGCGAGCTGATCGTCCTCAAGAAGTCGGGCCGCAAGGTCCCCTTTGACCGCGACAAGCTCACCGCCTCGATCCAGATCGCCCTGCGCAAGCGGCCGATCGAGCCCGAGCAGATCGACCGGCTGGTCAGCTCCATCGTGCGTCAGCTCGAGAGCATGGGCGAGAACGAGATCCCCTCGGACGTGATCGGCGAGCTCGTCATGGAGGGTCTCGCCGCGCTCGACCCCGTGGCCTATATCCGCTTCGCTTCGGTCTACCGGAATTTCCGCGAGGCGAAGGATTTCGAGCAGTTCCTCCGGCGCTCGCGTCCCGGAGACGATGACGACATCCGTCCGTGAGCGGCGGTCACGGGGACCGCTCACCCCCGGCCCCACGTCCCGCGCGGCGGTCCGTCCGCACGGCGCGGTCCGGAGGGGCAGGAGGAGCGACGGAGCGCGGTCCGCGCCCTGAGGCCGGGTCGCCGCGCATGGGCTCGAGGGCCACGCCATGATCACCGATCACGACCGGGCGATGATGCGGGCGGCGCTCGCCCTGGCGCGGCGGGCGCTCGGAACGACGGCGCCCAATCCCGCCGTCGGCTGC
>JACAEB010000021.1 GCA_013389075.1 Alphaproteobacteria bacterium | reverse complement strand
GCGCGGCGCGGGCCGGACGATCTGCCCAAGCAGTACCGCCTCCTTGGGGGCGAGCCCGTGCTGCGGCGGGCCTGCCGCGCCTTTCTCGGCCATCCCGCGATCGGCGGGGTGCGCGTCGTGATCCACCCGGACGATCGCGTGCTCTACGAGGCGGCGGTCGAGGGCCTCGGCCTGCCCGAGCCCATCCTCGGGGGCGAGAGCCGGCAGGAGAGTGTCCTCAACGCGCTCGCGGAGCTGTCCGAGGACCCGCCGCGCGCCGTGCTCGTCCATGACGCCGTGCGGCCGCTCGTGGGGGCGGCGCTGATCGACCGGGTGGTGGCGGGGCTCGAAACCCATGCCGCCGTGTTGCCTGCCCTCCCCGTCGCCGACACGCTCAAGCGGGCGGCGCCGGGGACGCGGCAGGTCGAGAGCACGCTCGACCGGACCGATCTTCATGCCGCCCAGACCCCGCAGGGCTTCGCCTTCGCCCCGCTTTACGACGCGCATCTGAAGGCGCGTGCCGAGGGGCGGGCGGTCACGGACGATGCCGCGCTCGCCGAGGCGGCCGGGCTCGCGACGCTGCTCGTGCCCGGCGAGCGCGCCGCCCTCAAGCTCACGGTGGAGGAGGATTTCGCCATGGCCGAGGCGCTCATCGCCCGCACGCCTGCCCGAACGGCCATCGGCCAGGGCTTCGACGTCCACCGGTTCGGGCCCGGAGACAGCGTCATGCTGTGCGGGATCAGCGTTCCGCACACGCACGGGCTCGTGGGTCACTCCGATGCCGATGTCGCGCTCCATGCGCTGACGGATGCGATTCTCGGCGCGCTCGGCGCGGGGGATATCGGCACCCATTTCCCGCCCTCCGATCCGCGCTGGAAGGGGGCGGCCTCCGCGCGCTTCGTCGCCCATGCGATGGGGCTGCTGGCGGCGCGGGGCGGCACGCTCGCCCATGCCGATCTCACGCTGATCTGCGAGCGGCCGAAGATCGGCCCACATGCGGCGGCGATGAAGGCGAGCCTCGGGGCGCTCCTCGGCCTTCCCCCGGAGCGGATCGGACTCAAGGCGACGACCACCGAGGGGCTCGGCTTCACCGGCCGCAGCGAGGGGATCGCGGCGCAGGCGGTGGTCACGCTCTCCCTGCCCGCCGATCCCCTGCCCGACCGCTGACATGGTCGACCAAACGCCCGCCGGAACGCGCCTTGCCCGTGCCGCCGCGACCCTCGGGGGCCTCGGGCGGATCGGACCGGCTCCCGGCACGCTCGCCTCCGCCCTCGCCGCCCTCTCCGGGGGCCTCGTCTGGACCCTGTGGGGGGCGGGCGCGCTTTGGGGAATGGCCGTTCTCTCCTGCGGCCTTGCCCTTGTCGCCATCGCGCGGGCCCTCCCCGCGAGGGGGGAAACCGACCCGCCCGAGATCGTGATCGACGAATGGGCCGGCCAGCTCCTGGCTCTCGCCGTGACGGCGCTCCTTCTCCCCGAGCCGGACGGTCGGGCGTGCCTTGCGGCGTTCGCCCTCTTCCGTCTCTTCGATATTCTCAAGCCGGGCCCGGTGCGATGGGCGGAGGGGCTGCGGCCGGCAGAGCTCGGCATTCTCGCCGACGACCTCCTCGCCGGCGTCGCGGCCGGGGGACTTGCGGGCCTCATCGGCCGTATGCTGACGAATGGGGGCTGAGGGCGGGGGAAGGAGAGGAGGCTGCCCCTCCCGGCGGGACGGGCCGGCAGGCCCGCCCCGCAAGGACCGCTTCACCAGGGGAGGCGATGAAGCGGTGAAGTCGTCACGGGCAGGCGTCCCGACGCCCGGGCGGACGGCGCGGACCAGGGAAGAGGCAAACCGCAGCGCCCGCGCCGGATAGGACCCGACCCGTGGACTCACCCTATCAAGACCGCCTTTTTTGTCAACAAAAGAGACCGCAATATTCGCCCGCGCAACCCCGCTCCGGCCCGGGCGGCCGCCCCCTCGCGCGGCGGGTGATGGGCAAGGGACGAGGGGCCTGCTATCCAACCCTGCCGATCCCGCCTCCCGACCGCAGGAGCCCCGCATGTTTCCGCACGACCTTCTCGAGGCCGCCCGCGCGCTGATCGCCGATGCCGGCGCCCAGGGCCTGCGCATCGTCACCGCCGAATCCTGCACCGGCGGGCTCGTGAGCGGCCTCCTCACCGAGGTCGCCGGCTCCTCGGCCGTCTTCGAGCGCGGCTATGTCACCTATTCGAACCACGCCAAGGTGGAGGCGCTCGGCGTCGATGTCGGCACGCTCAAGGCCCATGGGGCGGTCAGCGAGCCCGTGGTCCGCGCCATGGCCGAGGGCGCCCTCCTGCGCTCGCGGGCCGATCTGTCGGTGGCGCTCACGGGCATAGCCGGTCCGGGCGGTGGCAGCCCCGGAAAGCCGGTCGGCCTCGTCCACCTCGCCGCGGCGCGGCGCGGCGGCCCGACCCTCGCGCGGGAACTGCGCCTTGGCGAGATCGGCCGCACCGAGGTCCGTCTGCGCTCGGTCGCCGAGGCGCTCGCGCTCCTGCGGGCGCAGATCGAGGCCCCTCGGATCGCCTGAGAGCCCGCTCCTCAGACCAGGGACGGCGCGCCATAGAGCGCGTCGGCCCGGCGAAGGAAGGTGCGCACGAGGCGGTCGGAGATCTCGCCCATGAAGGGCGCGGCGAGGAGGCGGAGCTGGAGGCCGGCGAACTCGAAATCGATGCGGAAGTCGATCGTGGTCGGCCCCTCCTCCGGTCCCTCGAACTGCCAGACATTGTCGAGATGGCGGAAGGGCCCGTCGAGATAGCGCACCTCGATGCGCGCGGCGGGCCGGTCGAGCGTCACCCGGCACAGGAGCTGTTCACGGAACATCTTCACGTGAGCGGTCATCCGCGCCGTGAGGATCTCGCGGGCGCCCTCGGTCTTGCGCGCGGTGACGGTCAGATCCTCGCACCAGCCGATGAATTCGGGGTAGCGCTCGACATCGGCGACGAGGTCGAAGAGCTCGCCCGGCCGATAGGGCAGCGTACGCCGCTCGTGAATGCGGGGCATGGGGGCTCAGCCTCCGCCCGCCCGCGCCCGCGCCGCCTTCAGCGCCTCGAAATCCTCGGCCGCGTGATAGGAGGAACGCGTGAGCGGGCTCGCCGAGACCATCAGGAACCCCTTGGCCCGGGCGAGGCTTTCATAGGCGCGGAATTCGTCGGGCGTGACGTAGCGCGCCACCGGATGATGCCTGCGGGTGGGCTGGAGATACTGGCCGATGGTGAGGAAGTCGACGCCGGCCGTGCGCATGTCGTCCATCACCTGCATGATCTCGGTCCGGTCTTCCCCAAGGCCCACCATGAGGCCCGATTTCGTGATCTGGCCTGGGGCGAGTTCCTTGGCGCGTTCGAGCAGGCGCAGCGAATGGTAATAGCGCGCACCCGGACGGACGGCGAGGTACAGGCGGGGCACGGTCTCGAGATTGTGGTTGAACACGTCCGGCCCCGCCTCGAGCACGAGGGGAAGGGCGTGCGGCCGGCGGAGGAAGTCGGGCGTCAGGATCTCGATCGTGGTGCCGGGCGAGCGCGTCTTGATCGCCCGGATCACGGCGGCGAAATGGGCGGCGCCCCCATCCTCGAGGTCGTCGCGGTCGACGGAGGTGATCACGACATGACTGAGCCCGAGCCGCGCCACCGCCTCCGCCACGCGGACCGGCTCGTCCGGATCGAGCGGCCCGGGCAGGCCCGTGCGGACATTGCAGAAGGCGCAGGCGCGCGTGCACACCTCGCCCATGATCATCATGGTGGCGTGCTTCTTGGACCAGCATTCCCCCACATTGGGGCAGGCCGCCTCCTCGCAGACGGTGACGAGCCCCTGCTCGCGCAGAAGCGCGCGCGTCTCCGCATAGGTCTGTCCGCCCGGCGCCCGCACGCGGATCCACTCCGGCTTGCGCAGGACCGGACCTTCGGGCCGGTGCGCCTTCTCCGGGTGGCGGGGCGCGGCGCGGCTGTCCAGAATGGTTACCATCGTGTTAGTGTGCTCCGGGGTGGCCTTGCGGACCAACATGGCTGCGGGAGTCCGGCAGATCAAGCCTGCCGGGGCAGGGTCGGGTGTGACGCGTTTGCGCGGATGCCGGGGGGACGGCGGTCGCGCGCGGGTCGGGCGTTGGGGTGATGCCGGAAGGGTTGACGACAGAGATCTGGCTCCTGGCGCTGGGCGGGCTCGTCTGGCTCGGCATCGTCGTCGCCCTGTTCGCCCTCGTGCGGGCCTGGAGCCATCTGCTCGCCTTCATCTTTCTCGGATTCGGCATTCTCGCGCCGGCCGCCCTCGTCTTCGTGCCCTGGGTGGCCGAGGCCATCGGCTGCGCCGATTCGCTGATCGAGGCCGGCGTGTCCGAGGATGCGCGCCTGCGCTACCGGATCGTTGCGACGGGCTGCCGGGGCGACCGCCCGGCCTTCCGCATCGACATCGGCCGGAATGACGATTTCGTGGTGCTCAACACCGCCTTCCGCTCGCGCGGGGGGCCCACGCCCAACTCGCTCAAGCAGATCGGGCCGAACCGCTTCCGCGTCTACATGGCCGACCCGCCCGAGCTCGCTCCCGATCCGCCGGTGATTCTCACCGTCGATCCGGCGACCGCGCGGCCCATCGAGGTCTTCAGCTATGTGAACGGACGGCGCCTGCCCGAAACGGCGCCGGTCGGGTTCGGCGCCGGCCTCTTCGGGCGGGAGGAGTAGCCCCCGCAATCAGATCGCCCCGCTCGCCCGCAGCGCCGCGATGCGTTCGCCAAGGCCCCAGTCGGCGAGCACGGCCTCGGTGTGGGCGCCCGGCTCGGCCGGCGGGCCGGCGATGGCGCCAGGCGTGCGCGAGAAGCGCGGGGCGGGCGCGGGCTGGACGACGCCGTCGCGCTCCACATAGATGCCGCGCGCCTTGTTGTGGGGATGGTCCGGCACCTCGTCCATCGTCAGCACCGGCGCGAAGCAGGCATCGGTGCCTTCGAGCAGGGCGCACCACTCCGCCCGCGTCCGTGTGCGGAAGACCTCCGCCACCTTCGCCTTCAGGGCCGGCCAGGCGGCCGTGTCGAACTGGGCGTCGAAGGCGGGATCGTCGAGCCCGGCCTTCTCGCGCAGCAGCGCATAGAACTGCGGCTCTATCGCGCCGATCGCCACCCATTTGCCGTCGGCGGTCTCATAGGTGTCGTAGAAGGGCGCCCCGCCCGCCAGCATCCCCTCCCCGCGCGCGCCGAGCGAGAAGCCCGGCAGCGCCGCCGAGCGCAGGGACCAGAACATGGTCATCAGCGAGGCCGCGCCATCCACCATGGCCGCGTCCACCACCTGCCCCTTGCCCGAGCCCCGCGCCTCGATCAGCCCGCAGACGAGCCCGAAGGCGAGATAGAGCGCCCCGCCGCCGAAATCACCCACGAGATTGAGCGGGGGCACGGGCTTGCGGCCCCGTTCGCCGATGGCCTCGAGCGCACCCGTCAGGGCGATGTAGTTGATGTCGTGGCCGGCGGCATGGGCGAGCGGGCCGTCCTGCCCCCAACCGGTCATGCGCCCGTAGACGAGCCGCGGGTTGCGGGCGAGCGCCACGTCCGGGCCGAGGCCGAGGCGCTCCATCACGCCGGGCCGGAAGCCCTCGACGAGCCCGTCCGCCCGCTCGATCAGGGCGAGGGCGGTCTCGACGCCCTCAGCCGATTTGAGGTCGAGCGCGACCGAGCGGCGGCCACGGTTCAGGAGGTCGCGCCCTCCGCGCGCGCCCTTGCGGTCGATGCGCACGACCTCGGCACCCATGTCCGAGAGCAGCATGGCCGCGAACGGGCCCGGCCCGATCCCGGCGAACTCGACGATGCGGATTCCGGCCAGCGGGCCCATGGCGATCTCCCCTGTCTCTCCCGGCGGAGGCGCAAGACTTGCGCCGCTGCGCTTTTTCGGGTGCGATATGGAAATCAGCCTTGCGGGAGCATGGCAAGGTCGGGGCCGGGTTGCGAAACGCGCGCAGCTCGAGCCTCTTCCCGGCGCCCGGCGCGGCGCGCGCTGCCGCAGGGCCGGCGGCCGCGGCAGCCGGACCCGCCCGCTCCCCGGACGGTTAGGCAATGCCGGGCTGACGCGTCGCCTATTCGCTTCCGGATCGGGACTTCCATGACGGGGTTCAGGAGATGAACCAGACCGTGCCACGACGCACCCCCTCAAGCCTCGACGAGGCCTTCGACCTGCTCGCCATGGCGGGTACGACGGTCTATGAGCCGGGCGCGCCGGGGGTGAGCCTCCTCGAGCACGCGCTGCAATGCGGGGAGAACGCGCTCGCCGGAGAGGCGGCGCCCGGCCAGGTCATGGCGGCGCTGTTTCACGACATCGGCCATCTCGTGGTCCCGCCCATCGCGGCGGAGGCGCGCGAGCCGGCCAACGAGAACGCCCCCGACCGCCACGAGGAGATCGGGGCCGACTGGCTGTCGGAGCTGTTTCCGGCGAGCGTGACGGAGCCGATCCGCCTGCATGTCGAGGCCAAGCGCTATCTCTGCGCGACCCGTCCCGACTATGTCGCGAGCCTGTCGGACGGGGCCCGGCGCGCCCTCACAGCCCAGGGCGGGCCCATGAGCCCGGGCGATGTGCACCGCTTCACCTCCCTGCCATTCTCGGAGGAGGCCGTGCGGCTCCGCCTCTGGGACGAGGCGGCGAAGGTGCCCGGCCGGCGCACCCGTCCGCTCGCGGACTTCCGCCCCCTCGCGCTCGCCGCCTGCGTCTGACGGAGCTGTCCTCCATGAGTGGAAACAAGGTTCAGGTCGACATCGTCTCGGACGCCATCTGTCCCTGGTGCTATGTCGGCAAGAAGCGCCTCGAACAGGCGCTCGGTCTCGTCCCCGAACTCGAGATCGACATCGCCTGGCGGCCCTATCAGCTCGCCCCCGACCTGCCGCCCGAAGGCATCTCGCGCAAGGCCTATGTGGAGGCGAAGTTCGGCAACTCGCCCCGCTACCGCGCGGCCGGCGAGGTGCTCGCCCAGCTCGGCGACGAGCTCGGCATTCCCTTCGATTTCGCCGCCATCGAGCGCACGCCCAACACGCTGGACGCGCACCGCCTGATCCGCTGGTCGCGGTCCGCCGGCGCGCAGGATCTCGTGGTGGAACGTCTGTTCGCGGCCTATTTCACGCAAGGCCTCGACATCGGCCGCACCGATGTGCTGCTCGACGTCGCCGAGGCGGCCGACATGGATCGGGGCCTCGTGGCCGAGCTGCTGGCCGAGGGAGCGGACCGCGAGATCGTCCGCCGGGAGATCGAGATGGCGCGCACCATGGGCATTGCGAGCGTGCCGACCTATCTCGTGGCGAACCGCTTTCCGGTCGTGGGCGCTCAGGACGCGGAGGTTCTCGCCCACGTCCTGCGCCGCGTCGCCGAGCTGACGGCGGACGAGCCCGACCTGTCGGACTTCGTGCCGGAGGAGACGGACGGGGACGACTGAGCCCTCCCCGTCCGCCGGCCGCGCGTCAGCCGATGAAGTCCGACAGGGTGACCGAGGCGAGCGTCGTGTTCACGAGCTCGATGACCATGTCGGCCGCGAGATCGGAATTGACGTTGAGCTCGACCAGCACGCTCGATCCCGAAGCGATCGCGCGGGCCTGACCTGCCGCCGTGAACGCGCCCGTTCCCACCGAGGAGAAGGACTGGTCGCCGGCGACGTTCTCGTTGGCGTCGATGCCGCTGAGATCGATGATGTCGTCGCCGCTGTCGTCGAAATCGAGGATGCGGTCGCGGGTGGTCGAGGTGGTGCCGCCGGCGAGCACGTTGTTGAAGATGAAGCGGTCGTTGCCCGCCCCGCCGGTGAGGTCGTCCTGACCCGCATTGCCGTTGATGTAGTCGGCCCCGTCACCGCCGAGGATCACGTCATTGCCGGCCCCGCCATTGATCGTGTCGTTGCCGCCAAGGCCCTCGATGAGATCGTCCGTACCGATCCCGTTCAGCGTGTCCGCCGCGCTCGTGCCGACCGCCCGGCCGTCCCCGTTGGAGTCGCCATAGGGCGAGCCCATCCGTTCGTACACGGCGGCGATGGTGCTGCTCGAGGCCTCCAGCGCGTCGACATCGGCGAGCGAGGACAGCGCGCTCGTATCGCCCTTGATGTAGCCGTCGAGGAAGAGACCGGCGACGTCTCCCATGGCCTGGAGCGCGGCCGAGGACGTGCCCGAGCCGCCGACCTGGGAATGCGTGAGGCCCTGCATCATGAGGCCGTGCTTGTCGCCCGAGGGGGAATCGTCCATGGCGCCCAGCCGGTCGGTCGGGACCATGCCGTTCTTGTCCTCGGTTCCGGTGATGACGAGCACCGGCAGGTCGAGATCGTCGAAGGCGTCTTCCGTGAACCCGTGCCAGGTCGAGACGCCGCCGCCGACGGGCTCGGTATTGGCCTGGATCGAATAAAGGATCGTCGCCGCGAAGCGCGTGTCCTCGATGGTGGTGAGGCCGTACTGATTGCCCGGCGCGACCGACTGCAGGCCCGTGCGTTCGGTATCGGCGCCCACGAGCAGCGCGGCGGTGAAGGCGCCCTGCGAGTGACCGGCGACGGTCGGCGAGGTGTCATCCATCGTATAGCCGGAGGGCAGCGAGGCCCCGAGCGTCGACACGCTGTCGAGCAGGAACTGGATGTCGGCCACCCGGTGGAGTGTCGTCGCGTCGATGTCGTTCGGAAAATCATCGGCGATGTAGGACGGCATCTCGGCGGAATCGAGATGCGTCGGTGTAATGACGATATAGCCCTGATCGGCCAGCTCACGCGCATTCGCGCCGCCGCCGGAGCTCGGATAGGCGTTCCATCCATGGCTGTAGATCACGATCGGATAATCGCCCGGCGTGTCCGGCATGTGGATCGCTACGTCGATCACGCGCGTCTGCGTGATCGGCGATCCGCCGTTCGTGTAGGTGAATTGATGGTTCACGTCGGTGATGGACGTGGTGACTGTCGTGACCATTCGGTCCTCCCTCGGGTAACGGTTCTGTGACGATCGGATCCATCCCGGCCCGGAGGCGAGCGCGAGCGGCCGGTGCCAAAACAGGGCCGGACCGGGTCGCGCCAACAATGGGGGGTACGCGGAACATCAGCAGCGTTGGATCCAACCTCGAGGCCGGGCGCTACGTGATCTTTCGTATCATAGTTTTCCTGAGGGATCGCTCCCAAAAAGGCGCCGGACGCATATTTTTTAATGCTGCGCCGCACAAAAAGCGGCTCCGGTCGAGTGGCGCCGGCCCGCTCGCCACCGGCCCGCCGCCGCCTCGCCCTATGCAGGCCGCGCCGGGCTGCCCCGCCAATTGCGCCAATGGTGCATGGCTCGGCGCCTTCCCACGTCGAGCGGGCTGGGGCCCGGCATCGTGACCGGGACGCATTCGGGAGAGGTTGTCATGAGGAAGTGGATGGTGCCGCTCGCGGCGGCGCTCGCGATGGGGTTTGCCCTGGGGCCGGCCCTCGCCGGATCGACCGCAACGCTCGCCGCGCCGGTCGAGAAGGAGACGCAGGTGATCAAGGACGGCAAGATCTGGCGCTGCGAGGGCGACCGGTGCGCGACGGACGCGGAGTACGAGACCGTCAACCGGCTTGTGCGGGCCTGCCGGGCGATCGTGGACGAGGCCGGTCCCGTCACCGACGTCACGAGCGGGGATGACCGTCTCGGTCCGGACGAACTTGCGGCCTGCAACCGCTGAGCCGGGCTCAGCGGCGGCGCTTGCGCTCGTACATGGCCCGGTCGGCGCGGTCGAGTATGTCGGCCGCGTCCTCGGCCTGGTCGAAGCTGTAGACGCCGGTCGAGGCGTCGAGGCGGAAGGTCTCGCCCTTCCAGCTCAGCGGTGTCTCCGCGATGAGGGCGGCGAGGCTGTCCGCCTTGGCGCGGGCCTGATCGAGCGTGGCGCTGGCGAGGATGACGCCGAACTCGTCCCCGCCAAGCCGTCCGACCACGTCCGATCCGCGCACATTGCTGACCAGCAGATTGGCGATGGCGGCAAGCGCCGCGTCGCCGGCCGCGTGGCCGAAGGTGTCGTTGACGGCCTTGAAGCCGTCGAGATCGAAATAGATGAGGCTCGCCTGCACGCGGTAGCGCTCGGCGAAGGACAGCACGCGCGACAGCTCGCGGACGAAGGCGCGGCGGTTGAGGATCGGCAGCATGACGTCCTGGTCGGCGAGGTTCTCGACCTCGGCAAGGCGCGCCTGCATGCGTCCGAGCTCGCGCTTTAGGTGATCGACCTCGGCCATGAGCTGGCCGATCGCCGTGCGCACCTTCGGCGTCAGCTCGGCCTCGGGGATGCCGAAGATCTCGGTCGTGTCCGCGATGGCCCGCACGGGCGCCGGCGCGCCGACGGGTGCGGCGGCCCCGCCAGCCTGAGGCGGGGCGGGTCCCTCGGCCGGCCGCTGGGGGCCTCCGGGCCTGCGCGGAGGGTCGGACCCGATCTTCATCTCGCCTGCCCCGTCATCAACGCGCCCTGCTCCCCGACGGCTTCCCGCTTCCCCTCGAGCGGCGGGGCTCGTCCCCGCCCCTTTGGCGAAGTCTACCTCGCGGGACGGGCCGCAGCCATCCCCGGGCGGGGGAGGCGCTGCGGCGAATGCGCCGGCCGGGCCCTTCCGGAGCCGCGTCGGGGCGCCATGTTGCCAAGCCCCCCCGCCTGCCTATACTCCCGCCCTCCCCTGCCGGGTCGAGGCGGGACAGGGGGAGGCGAGCCACCCCACCCGAGGACCCGGTTTCAGGGTCGAGACGCACGGATCGAGGATGAGCGAGAGTTCCGCGCCTGAGGCCGCTCCGGTGGCCATCATCATGGGCAGCACCTCCGACTGGGGCACCATGCGCCATGCGGCCGACATGCTCTGCGCGCTCGAGGTGCCGCATCTGGCGCGCGTCGTCTCCGCGCACCGGACGCCCGAGCGTCTCTACAGCTTCGCCACCACCGCCGCCTCCGCCGGCATCATGGTAATCATCGCGGGCGCGGGCGGCGCCGCCCACCTGCCGGGCATGGTGGCGGCCCTGACCACCCTGCCCGTCCTCGGCGTGCCGGTGGAGAGCCGGACCCTCAAGGGTCAGGACAGCCTCCTCTCCATCGTCCAGATGCCGGGCGGGGTCCCGGTGGGCACGCTCGCCATTGGCGAGGCGGGCGCCAAGAATGCGGGCCTGCTCGCGGCCTCGATCCTCGCCCTCTCGGATCCGGCCCTCGCCGAACGCCTCACCGCCTGGCGGGCGCGGCAGACCGAAGCCGTGCCGCTGTCGCCCGAGCCCGCGCCGTCCGGCGGGGAGAGCCCGAATGGCGGCTGACCGGGCTGGGGCGCTGCCGCCGGGCGCCCGTCTCGGCATTCTGGGGGGCGGCCAGCTCGGACGCATGCTCGCCCTCGCCGCCGCCCGGCTCGGCATCCGCACCCATATCTTCGCGCCCGAGGGCGAGGCGCCGGCCTGCGACGTCGCCGCCGACTGCACCCGCGCGCCCTATGAGGACGAGGACGCGCTCGCCCATTTCGCGGCCCGGGTCGACGCCGTCACCTATGAATTCGAGAACGTCCCCCTGCGCAGCGCCCAGTTCGTCGACTCGCTGGTGCATCTTGCCCCCGGTCCCCTCGCGCTCGCCGTGGCGCAGGACCGGCTCACCGAAAAGGACTGGCTGAGCGCGCAGGGGCTCCTCACCGCGCCCTACGCCGCCGTCGAGGATGCGGCCTCGCTCGCGGCGGCGATCGGCCGGCTCGGCACGCCCGCGCTCCTCAAGACGCGGCGCCTTGGCTATGACGGGCGCGGCCAGGCGCGGATCGCCGACGCCGCCGGGGCGCGGCAGGCCCTGTCCGCGATCGGCACCGTCCCCGCCATCCTCGAGGGCGAGGTGAGGTTCATCGCGGAGGCCGCCGCGCTCGTCGTGCGGGGGGCGGACGGCCGCGCGCTG
>JACAEB010000066.1 GCA_013389075.1 Alphaproteobacteria bacterium | reverse complement strand
GCAGCCGGCGGCGGCCTATGCCGCGGCCAGCGTGCCGGCCCCGGCGCCCTCGCCGCTGCGCGCCCATGCGGTGCCAGCGGCCCCGGCGGGCAGCCCGCTCATCCTCGTCTCGCAGCGCCCCGTCTTCGTCCAGGCGGGGGCCTACAGCGACCCGGCCAATGCCTTTCGCGTCAAGGGCGCCATCGAAGCGGCCCGGACCGCCGATGCGCAGGTGACGGTCTCGACCATCCTGCAGGAGGGCCAGCCGCTCTATCGCGTGCGGATCGGCCCCATGCCCACGCCCACCGATGCCGATCGCGCCCTGCGCAAGGTCGTGGCCCTCGGCCACACCGGCGCCACGATCGTCCTCGATTGAACGGGCATGGAAGCCACAGCGGCGCGGAAATCGGCGCGCAGGCTTGTCCTTCGGGGAGTCGGCCTTAATCTGCGGAACGGACGGGCGCGGCGCCGGGGACCGGTGGGCGCGGCGCCGACCTGCGGCGAGCCAATTGAGGGAGTTTTCGACATGCGATCTGGCGCCCGGCCTTTCTCCGTGTCGCGCAGCCTGCACGCCCTGGTGGCGGTGGCGGGTCTCGTCTGCACGCTCGCGGCGGCCCGCGTCCTGCCCGCAGCCGCGTTCGAGACCGACGCGGAATATGCCGTCCTCATGGATGCCGCGACCGGGGCCGTGCTTTTCGAGAAGCGCGCGCACGAGCCGATGGCGCCGGCCTCCATGAGCAAGCTCATGACCGCCTACATGATGTTCGAGAAGCTGAAGGACGGGACCTTCGAGCTCGACGACACCTTCCATGTGAGCGAGAAGGCCTGGCGCATGGGCGGCTCGAAGATGTTCACCCGCGTGGACACGGACATTCCGATCCATGACCTCCTGCGCGGCATCATCGTCCAGTCGGGCAATGATGCCTGCGTGGTGGTGGCCGAGGGGCTCGCGGGCACGGAGGAGGCCTTCGCCGAGGCGATGACGCGGCGGGCGCGCGAGATCGGTCTCAAGAACTCCACCTTCGCCAATTCCACGGGCTGGCCCGATCCGCGCCAGCGCATGAGCGCCTATGACCTCGCCAAGCTGAGCCAGATCATCGTCACCGAGTTCCCGGACTACTTCCCGATCTATGCCGAACGCGACTTCACCTGGTCGGACATCCGCCAGGAGAACCGCAACCCGCTGCTCGGCGTCTATCAGGGTGCGGACGGCATGAAGACCGGTCACACCGAGGAATCGGGCTACGGGCTCGTCGGCACGGCGGTGCGGCGCGTGCCGCTCACCGGCAATGAGGGCACGGTGGAGCGCCGGCTCATCGTCGTCGTGAACGGGCTCGACAGCGACGGGGCCCGCGCGGCCGAGGCGCGCAAGCTGCTCGACCACGGCTTCCGCGATTTCCGGGCCTATGCGCTCTTCCTCGGCGGACAGATCATCCAGGACAATCCGGTCGAAGTGTGGGGCGGCTCGATGAGCCGGCTGCCCGTGAGCGTGCGCGAGGACATCACCATGTTCCTCACCAATGAGGAGCGCGAGGGGATGGAGGTGAAGCTCGCCTATGAAGGACCGGTCCAGGCGCCCATCGCCTACAATGACGAGGTGGGCGCGCTGATCGTCTCGGTGCCGGGCCGCGAGCCCGTGCGCTATCCGGTCTTCGCCGCGGTGGCGGTGGAGAAGGCGGGGTTCACCAAGCGCGTGCTCGACGGTCTCATGCACGTCGTCGACACCCGGCTCCTCAACTGAGGGACAGGGCGGGCGGATGGCCGGCGGGCGCTTCATCACCTTCGAGGGCGGGGAGGGCGCCGGCAAGTCGACGCAGATCGCCCGGCTCGCGGCGCGCCTCGGCGCGGAGGGGCGCGAGGTGGTGGTGACGCGCGAGCCCGGCGGCACGCAAGGCGCGGAAGCCATCCGGAGCCTGCTCGTCACCGGTGCCACCGACCGCTGGACGCCGCTCGCCGAGCTGCTGCTCCATTATGCGGCGCGGGCGGATCATCTCGACCGGCTGATCCGGCCGGCGCTCGCCCGGGGCGCCATCGTGCTCTGCGACCGCTTCGCCGATTCCTCGCGCGCCTATCAGGGCCTCGCCCAGGGCCTCGGGCTCGAGCGGGTGGAGGCGCTCGACCGGGTGGTGACCGGGCGGACGCAGCCCGACCTCACGCTCATCCTCGACATCGATCCCGCCGAGGGCCTCGCCCGGGCGGGGAGAAGCGGGGCAGGGGACGAGACGCGCTACGAGCGCATGGGCACACCCTTCCACGATCGTCTGCGGGCGGCCTTTCTCGAGATCGCGGCGGGCGATCCGGTTCGCTGCCGCGTCATTCCGGCGGGCGGCACCGCGGAGGAGGTCGAGGCGCGGATCTCGGCGGCCGTGCGCCCCCTTCTCGCCGGGACGGGAGGGCGCGCCCATGGCCCGTAGGCCGAAGGAGGAAGCCCCCGCGCCCGAGAGCGACAGGGTCGAAGGCCTGCCCCATCCCCGCGAGATCGACCGGCTCATGGGGCTTGCCGGCGCTCGGCAGACCCTGACCGAAAGCTTAGCGCGCGACGCGCCGCATGGCTGGATCCTCGTCGGGCCGCGCGGGGCCGGCAAGGCGAGCCTTGCCTACTGGCTCGCCCAGCGCCTTCTCGCGCCGGGCGCCGGCGAGCGGGTGGACCTCTCCGCGCCGCCCGACCCCGCGACGCGCCGTCTCATCGCGGCGGGCTCGCATCCGGGCCTCCTGACGCTGCGCCGGCCCTGGGACGCCACGGCCAAGCGCTTCAAGTCGGACCTGCCGGTGGACGAGGTGCGGCGCCTCCATGGCTTCTTCGGCAAGACGGCCACGGGCGGGGGCTGGCGCATCGCCATCGTCGACACGGCCGACGACATGAATGCGAACGCCGCCAACGCCCTTCTCAAGATCCTCGAGGAGCCGCCGCGCCGGGCGCTGCTCCTGCTCCTGAGCGCGGCGCCGGGGCGGCTTCTGCCCACCATCCGCTCGCGCACCCGCACGCTGAGGCTAGAGCCGCTCGCGCGGTCCGAGATGCGGGCCCTTCTCGCCGCCATGGCGCCCGAACTCGCGGAGGATGACGTCGCCCGCCTCCTCACCCTCGCCGAGGGGTGCCCCGGAGAGGCGTTGCGCCTCGCGCAGGGCGACGGGCTCGGACTCCTCGCCCGGATCGATGCCTGCCTTGCCGCTCTGCCGGCGACGGGGGCGGGCGTGCAGGGGCTCGCCGCCGAGCTCGGCGCGCGGGGGGCGGACGATAGCTTCTCGGCGGCGCTCGACCTC
>JACAEB010000073.1 GCA_013389075.1 Alphaproteobacteria bacterium | reverse complement strand
TCCTCATCGTCCGTATCGAGGCGCAACTGCGCCTTGCACTCGGCGAGAGAGACGGGCTCGGCCGCGGCGGGGCTCAGCACACCGAGCCCCATGGGTGAGGGAAGGGTCATACCCCGCCTCACGCCGGCGGATTGGATGTCGGCGCCGTATGCGGATGACCCAGGAGGGCCACGGCGGCGATGTAGGCGTTGCCCGAATTGTTCGCCGGCGTCACGGTCAGCCGGACATATCGCTTCGAGCCGAGATAGCCGATCTTCCGGCAGGCGCCGTCATCGGCGAAGGTGAAGCCGGCGAGGGCCTCGGTGCCGACGAGCTCGCCATCGGGGACGGCGCTTTCGCCCGACCAGTCCGTGTCGGAATGCTCGACAAGGACGCTGAAGGTCGCATCGGCATCGGCGAGCGCGCCCGTCAGGATGACGAAGGTGAGGCTTTCATGGCCCTGACGGTCGATGGTGACCGAGGTGAGGGCCGTGTTGTCGGTGACGGCGCCCGCCGGCGCGATGGCCGGAACGGGATGGATGGAATTCATGATGTCGCGCATGGATCTCTCCTGTTGCGGATGAAGAAAGGGGACGGTTCCGCACCCGCCCGCGGCGCTGGGCGGGCGGATGCGGTTCTGTCAGCCGGCGGATCGCTGGGCCCGTCAGCTCGTCGCGAACTTCAGGAGCTTGATGGCATTGAAGTCCTGGACGCCTCCGCCCACGCGGCGCGTGGTGTAGAAGAGGACGTAGGGCTTGGCCGAGAACGGATCGCGCAGCACCCTGAGGCCCACGCGGTCGACCACGAGATAGCCGCGCGCGAAGTCGCCATAGGCTATGGCGAAGGCGCCCGCCCCGATGTCGGGCATGTCCTCGGCTTCGGTGACCGGATAGCCGAGCAGCGTCGCCGGTTCGCCGGCGGCGAGGCCGGGCTGCCAAAGGTAGTTTTCGTTGCCATCCTTCAGCTTGCGGACGGACGCCTGCGTCTTCCGGTTCATCACCCACCGGCCATTGGCCCTGTAGGCCTGGCGCGGCGCATAGACGAGGTCGAACAGGACGTCCGCGGGATCGGAGGCGGCGAAGGCGCCCGAGGCCCCGGTGGCGACATAGCCGAGCTTGCCCCAGGCATGGGAGGCCTCGGCCACGGTGTCATAGGCAAGAAAGCCGCGCGGGCGCGCCACTCCGTCGCCCGACACGAAGGCGCGGCCTTCCTGTTCGGCGAACTCGATGGTCACCTCGCTCGCGATCCAGCCCTCGACATCGACGAGCGCATCGTCGAGCAGGCTCTGGCTCGCGGCCGGCATGGCGTAGAGCTCCATGGCCGGGAAGTCGAGAAGCGAGAGCGAGGCCGCGCTCGTCTCGGTACGGGCTCCGGTCTCGCCGACCCAGCCGCTCTCGAGCCCGCCCACGCTGATCGGCTTGCGGAAGCTCGATCCGCCGATCTGGCGGACGGTGGCGATGGACCGGATGGGCGAGACGGTGCTCAGCACACGGTCGACCATGGCCTCGGTCTCGGAGGGCACGAGAAAGCCCCCGTCGGGATCGCTGCCCACGGTCAGCGACCTGGCCTCGATCCGGGCAAGGGCATGGGTGTCCCCCTTGCGGACATAGTCGAGGAAGGCGCCGCGATGCTCGCTCGGGCGGCCGGCGGCGGCAGCCTCGGGCGCAAGGCGCGGCCGGGAGGCCGTCACCGACAGGCGGTCGAGCGCCGCCTTCTGCTGATCGAGGCTCTGATTCAGCCGATCGACCTTCTCCTCGAGGAGGGTGTCGGCGGAGAGCTTGCGCTGGATTTCCTCGAGCCGGTCGTCATTGGCCTGACGGAACGCCTCGAAGGTGCTGCGGAAGCTGTCGAAGGCGGACTTCACCTCCCCTGCCCCCATGATTTCCGGGCTTGCGCCCACTGATCCGGTCTCAAGCTTCATGCGAGCTCCTCCTTCCTCAGAGCATTGCGGATGCCGCCCGGCGGATGCTCTCGGCCAGGTCGGACGGGGCCGATGCGCCAAGGACGCGGAGGATCCGCGCACCGGGCATCATCGGAAAGGTGACGAGCGAGATCTCCCAGAGATCGATCTCGGAGATGAGCCGGCGCACCGGGCTCGTGCTCCCGCGCGACTTCTGGGCCCGGACCGCGCGAAATCCGATCGACAGGCCGTCGAGGGCGCCGCCGAGCACGAGGCGCGCGGCTTCCTCCGCCCGCTGAATGCCGGTGAGGAGTTCGCCCCGCACGAGGAGGCCCGTGGCGTCCTCGCGGATCTGCAGCCAGCGCCCGATCGGCTCCGCGCTGTCGTGCTGATAGAGAAGCCGCACGCCATCGGTGCCGCGCCGCGCAAGGCTGCCGGCGAAGGCGCCGGGCAGCACGAGATCGCCGCCCGCATCGGCTTGCCCGAAGCGGCTCGCATAGCCTTCGAAGATCATGGAACTCTCCGCTCAGGGCGCCGGCGCGGGCTGCCGGTCGTCCAGCTTGCGTTCGATGCGCGCGAGGGCGGCCTCGAGGCCATCCATCTGTGCCTCGAGCCGCGCCGTCCGCTCGACGAGCAGCGTGACGGCCCCGATGTCCTTCTCGAGCGAGCCCACGCGGGCTCCGAGCGCGCCGGCCCAGAAGAGAACCGCGGCGCTCTGGGCGATCAGCATGCCGACGACCGCGAGCGGGATGGGGCGCTCGATCATCGCCCGTCCTCGCTCGCGCCATAGCCGAGCGCGAGGCGCTTCTCGTCGTCCGACAGGAACGGGGCCGCACTCACGCGGGCCCATAGGGCCTCCCGCTCGGGGGCGAGGGCCGGCACCGCGTCGAGGTCGTGGCCAAGGCGCAGGCCCTCGCCGAACCGCCGGCCCGCCCAGGCGCCGAGGGCCGCCGCGATCTTGCCCGCCAGCGGCAAGACCGTCTGCCGCCAGAAGGCGAGATTGGCCTCCCGATAGTTCGCGAACGTATTGTCGCCGGGCAGCCCGAGCAGAAGCGGCGGCACGCCGAAGGCGAGCGCGATTTCGCGCGCGGCGGCCGAGCGGGCCTCTCGATGGTCCATGTCGGTCGGGGTGAGGCCCATCGCGGTCCATTTCAGGCCTCCTTCGAGAAGAAGGGGGCGGCCGGCATTCTTCGCCCCCTGATAATTCTCCTGCAGCTCGGCCTTGAGCCGCGCGAACTGCTCGTCGGAGACGTTGCCCTCGGCTCCCTCGAAGACGAGCGCGCCCGAGGGACGCGCGGCGTTGTCGAGCAGCGCCTTGGTCCATTCCGCTCCGGAATTGTGAATGTCGATCGCCTGGGCGGCCGGCTCGAGCGGCGAGAGGCCGTAATGGTCGTCGAAGGGGTGATGGGCGCGCAGATGGAGGATGGAGCAGTCACCATCGGGGCCGATCGGATAGCGGATCGTCTGCCCGCCGACGGTGTAGTCATAGGCATCGGGCCAGCCGCCCGGCCCCGAATGGATGCGCATCCGCTCGGGTCTGAGGACGTGCAGCTCGCGCAGCGCCTCGCCGGCGCTCACGGCCTCGACATAGCCGTTGCCCGAGAGAGCGAGGCTCGCGGCCAGCGCCTCCATGAATTCGACCCCGCTCTGGCCGGGATTGGGCCGGGCAAGAAGGGTGAGGAAGTCATGTGCGTCGAGCTCGCGCTCCCCCTCGTAGAGGAGAAGGGGCAGGCTTCCCACCCCGTCGGCGATCATCCGGACACAGCGGAAGGCGACGGCGTTGCGGAGATAGGCCTCCCGCGCGAGGCGGTCATAGCTTCGCTGCGTCCAGCTCGCGCGGCCGGTGAGGGCGAGGGCCATGAGCGATCCGGACGCCTGCGCCTTGGCGGCCGGAGCCTGGCGCGTGAAGAGCCTGGTGAGCCTTTCGAGCACAGGAAACCTCCTCAGATGGCGCGGATGCGCGGTGTGGCGGCGCGCGTCAGCATCAGATCGCTCAGCGCCCAGACGAGCGCGTCGACCCGGTCGGGGCTGCCATGGGCATTTTCCGATCCGAAGCCGATCATCTGGTCCTCGAGCGCCGGATGCGTGCCCACATGATGAACCCGCCCCTGCTCGTAGAGCGCGGCGACGGGTTCGGCGCGGGCGCGCTTGCCCCGGCTCGCCCGCACCATCCGGATCGGGACGCCCGGGTCCACCTGGCGCAGGACGCTCGCCACCATCTCCCCGCCCTGATTGACCTCGGCGACGACGCGGTCGGCCTCGAAATCGGTGAAGGCCGCGACCGCGCGCGCGGCCCAGCCGGCGGGCGACAGGCCCTGAACGGAGCGATCCGAGAGGACATAGCCCGCGCCCTCCGCATCGATCCCGGCAATGACGATCCCGCACTCGTCGGCGTCGGGCCCCGCGCTCGCGGGCGGGTCGACGGCGACGACGATGCGGGTGAGCGACGGCGCCGTGGCACAGCGCGCGGAGTCGATGAGGGCGTAGGTCCAGAGCCCGTTCGGATTGTCTTCGAGGAGCTCGCCCTCGAGCTCCTGACGCCCGAGGCGGGTCCCGCGATAGCGCTCGACGATCCGTGTCAGGAAGGACTCCGAGAGATTGTCGCGGTTGGCGCTCGTCGCGGCGCGCGTGACCACGGTTCCGGGGTCGGCGAGGATGGTCTTGAGCGTGAGGCTTGGCCTCGGGGTGGTGGTGACCACCTGGCGGGGCCGGCGGCCGAGCCGCAATCCGAACTGAAGCATGTCCCATGTCCCTTGCGCATGGCGCCACTTGCCGAGCTCGTCGGCCCAGGCGCCGTCGAATTGGGGACCGCGGAGGCCTTCGGGGTCCTCCGAGGAATAGAACCGGGCCTCCGCCCCGTTCGGCCAGACCAGCCGGCGGCGGCTCGCCTCCAGGGTGGGCCGGAAGGACGGCTCGGCGATCGCGAGGAGCCCCGAGGGGCCCTCGATCATCACGGCGCGCGCGTCATGATAGGTCTCGGCGACAAGGGCGATGCGCGCGCAGGCGCCCCGGGCGAGGGGGCTCGTCCCTTCCATCCGGGCACGGACCCATTCGGCGCCCGTGCGCGTCTTGCCCGCCCCCCGCCCGCCCAGCACGACCCAGCTCGTCCAGTCGCCCGGCGGTTCGAGCTGATCGCTCCGTGCCCAGAGCGGCCAGTGGGCTGCGAGCGTGCGAAGCTCGCGCTCACTCAGGCTTGCAAGGAAGCTCGCGCGCTGCGCCTTCGTCGCCGAGGCGGTCCAGTCGCTGAGCAAGGCGCGCAAGCACCGCCTCCCGGTCAAATCCGTCATGCGTATCGCCCGTCGCCTCGGCTTTTGCCCGCTTGCGAGGCGCGGCAGCCTTCCCCCCGGCCTCGCTCAGCTTCTCGTGCATGCGCACGAGGGAGGTGAGAAGCCGGTGGCGCAGCTCGTGGGCCTTGAGCCTGTCATTGGTCGTTCCGTCCCCGGAGGGATCGAGCGCTTCGAGCGCCGCGATCTCGGCGAGAATGGCGCGGCGCAGCCGCGGAGCGAGCGGCTCACCCGCGCGGTGGGCGGGCGCGCGCATGCGCTCCCAGCCTTCCCGGGCCGCAAGGCGCGCGAGCCGGGCCGTGCTGATGCCCGCCCGCCCGGCAACCACCTTCAAGGAGAGCGATCCCGCCTCGTAGAGGGCCCGCAGCTCAGGCAGCGGCAGGAGCGGATCGGGCGGACGCGGGCTGGCCATGCGGCAGGCGGAGCATCTTCGATGAGGCATGCGGGACCGGCCGGAGCCATCCGCGCGTTTCGCGCCGGCGCCGCCATCCTCGGGATGCATTTGTGGAGATGGACGAGAGGTAAGAACGAGCGTTTCGCAGGTCAAGCCGAAAAATCACCGCTCAGGTGATTTTTTTTCGGGCGGGCCCGGCGGGTGGCCGTCGGCCAGCGCACGACCCGGGTCTCCCAGTCCTCTTCCGGCACGTCCTGCTCGCGCACGGTGCGGCCCTTCACCGACCGGCCCGCCCGCTCCACCGAGCCCGGATCACCCGTGATCAGCGGGTGCCAGTCCGGCAGGCCGCGTCCCTCATGGAGGCGCCGGTAGGCGCAGCTCGGCGGCATCCAGCCCGCGATCTCGTCCAGGGTCTGCGGAGTGAGGCGCACGCAGCCCGGGACCTTCACATGGCGGCGTGCGTAATCCGTACACCGGCAGCTCCCCGCGTCGAGGAGGCGGCAGGCGATGTCCGTGTAGACGACGCGCCCCGTGTCCTCGTCCTCGAGCTTGATGAGGCAGCACAGGGCGCAGCCATCGCACAGGCTCTCCCATTCGGCGGCGGTCATCTCCGCAAGACCCTTGCGCTCCCAGAAGCGCTCCATCCTCACTCTCCTGTCCGGCGCCGGGCGCCACCGCCCCGAAGTGGCCGGCCTGCCGTCGCACTCTGGCCAAATTTGCGGAAGAACAGGGAGTGCCGGCGGGGGCTCTTCAGCTATGCTGCGGGCGCCGCCGAGTCCAGAGGCGGACGGGAAAGGGGCAAAGGCATGAGCGGCGCGCAGGGGGACGAAGGTCCGGAACGGGGCGGACGGCGCTGGCGCCTGCCGCGCGTGCGGCTGCGCTGGGTGCTGACGGGGCTCGCGGGCCTCGTCCTCGTGGCCGCGGCCGGCACGCTCGCCCTCGGCCTGTGGCTCGCGCCCGACTTCCCCGACCGCAAGACCATCTGGGAGGCGGGCAAGGTCCCCTCCATCGTCTTTCTCGACGCCGCGGGCGAGCGCATCGCGACGCGCGGCGCCATCCGGGGCGAGTCCGTTCCCGCGACCGCCCTCCCCGACCATCTGATCGAGGCCTTCCTCGCCACCGAGGACCGGCGCTTCTACAGCCATCCCGGCGTCGACGCGCTGTCGCTGGCGCGGGCGGTCCTCGCCAATCTCAGGGCCGGGGGGCTCGTGCAGGGCGGCTCGACCATCACCCAGCAGGTCGCCAAAAACCTCTTTCTCACGCCCGAGCGCACGCTGCGCCGGAAACTGCAGGAGGCCGCCCTCGCCCTCTGGCTCGAACGCCATCTCAGCAAGCACGAGATCCTGACGCTCTATCTCAACCGTATCTATTTCGGCGCCGGCACCTATGGCATCGAGGCCGCCGCCGAGACCTATTTCGGCGTCCCGGCGAGCGAGGTGACGCTCGCCCAGGCCGCGATGCTCGCCGGCCTGCCCAAGGCGCCCTCGCGCTACGCCCCCACCTCCGACCTCGCCCTCGCCCAGGCGCGCGCGGCCGACGTCCTGCGCAACATGGTGGAGGCGGGCTTCCGCTCGGAGATGGAGATCGCCCAGGCGCTCGCCCATCCGGCCGAGCCCCGTCCGCGTACGGACGTCTCGGGCTCGGCCTATTTCCTCGACCATGCGCTGTCGGAGGTGACCGAGCGCTTCGGCCTCGAAGTGCTGGAGCGCGACCTCGTGATCACGACGACGCTCGATCAGCGTCTCCAGTCCGAGGCGGTGGAGGCCGTGCGCACGCACCTCGAGGCGGAGGGCGAGGCGGCCAAGGCGGGCCAGGCGGCGCTCGTCTCGCTCGCGCCCGACGGCGCCATCCGCGCCATGGTGGGCGGACGATCCTACGAGGAGAGCCAGTTCAACCGCGCGACCCAGGCCCGCCGCCAGCCGGGCTCGGCCTTCAAGCCCTTCGTCTTCCTCGCCGCGCTCGAGGCCGGGCTCACCCCCGATACGGTGCGGACGGACGGCCCGCTCACCATCGGCGGCTGGTCGCCGGGCAATTATGGCGGCAGCTATCAGGGCCCGGTCACCTTGCGGGAGGCCGTCGCCAAATCGCTGAACACGGTGGCGGTGCGCGTGTCCGAGGAGGTGGGCCGCGAGAGCGTGAGCGCCACGGCGCAGCGCATGGGCATCGTCTCACCGCTCACGGCCGGTCCCTCCCTCGCGCTCGGCAGCTCGGAGGTGAGCGTGCTCGAGCTTGCGGGTGCCTATCTGCCCTTCGCGACGCTGGGACTGAAGGAGGCGCCCTTCGCCGTCGTCCGCGTCGCCACGGCCAATGGCGGCGTCCTCTGGGAGCGGGCCCCCCAGGAGCCCCGGCGCGTCATCGAGGCGGACACCGCGCGCGCCATGAACCAGATGCTGCACCAGGTGCTGCGCACGGGCACGGCCCGCTCCGCCGATCTCGGCGCCCGGCCCGCCGCCGCCAAGACCGGCACCAGCCAGGACTGGCGCGATGCCTGGCTCGTGGGGTACACGGCCGATCTCGTCACCGCCGTCTGGGTGGGCAATGACGACGACAGCCCGATGAACCGTGTCACGGGCGGCGGGCTGCCCGCGCGCATCTGGAAGGACTACATGGTCGCCGCCCATGAAGGGCGCGCCATCACCGCGCTCGAGGGCGCGGAGGACTATGTCCCGCCCGTCGCCATCGTGGCGAGCACGGACGAATACGCGGCCTTCCTCGACCGCCTCTCCCGCCACTTCACCGAGGTCCGCCACATGCGCACCGTCGCCCGCGAACCCGAACGCCGGGAAAGCGACTGGAAACGCGTGCTGCCGTGGAACTGGTGAGGGTTGGGCTTCGGCAAAAGCGCTTCGAGGCCCCGTTACACATTGCGAGACTTGCGCTTGTTTGTTCGGTCAGACACATAAGATCAGACTGCAGAAAATTGCACTCGGTTTTATACCTCGTGACGGCATCTGCGGCATCTTGATTCTCCGAAATGAGCTTTTCCAGCTCCCTCGCCAGTCTCATCCTTTCTCGGCCGGCCCTTCGGGGACGGGCTCTCGCTCGGACGACGGATTTCGCTTGCGCGCCTCTGGGCGGGATGCGTCGAGCGCTTTCCGCGCTTCGCGCCGCAGCCTTATCTCACCCGCCGTTTCATGGCCTGGACGCGGGGAGCCGTGCCCGAGCCGACCGAGCCCGACCGAGCGGGTTTCGATGCCTGTGGCGAGCGGCTCACAGATCCGCCTGCGGATGAAGCGCGCCTGCCGGTCTGGCTCATCGAAGCGCTCGCCGAGGCCCGCACGACCCACGCCTCGCTTGCCGGGCTGAGGGAACGTACGCGGACGATCGAGGGCATCGCCGTCCTTGTCGGGCCGGACCTTCGTCCGCTGGCGGACGCCCGCGCGCCCTGAGCCCTCACTCCCGCGTGAGGAACGCCGCTTCCAGCGCTTCGAGGGAGCGGTGGATGCTCGGGGGTTCGGGGGCTTTGGGCGCGTAGATCATCTCGTCGAGCCGGCCCACCTGTTCGTAGAGCTTGCGGCTTGCCTCGAGGAGGTCGAGCAGCCGTGCGGGCAGGAGTTCGGCGGCCATCATCGGTGCACCCTCGCAGATCTCGCGGCTGCCGAGGCGATAGCGCTCCTGGCCGGCCTCCTCGAGGGTCATCTCGCCATCGCGCACCGCCCGCTGGACGAGGAGCCAGGAGACCACCTGCATGAGGCGCGTCGTGAGGCGCATGCTCTCGCCGGCATAGGCGAGCGCCACCTTGCGCGGCAGCGTCTTGCTTTCCTCCCGGCCCGGCCCGTCGAGATAGGCGGCTGTCGTCTCGACCATGCTCATGCCCTGCTCGAAGGTCCTTTCGATCACCTCCGGCGAGACCTGGGCGAAGTCGGGTTCGAAGGGACGCTCGATGCCGGACATGGGCTGCATGCTTTCACCTGACTGGCGCGGGCTCTTTCGTCCCGCTTGACGCATTACTCGATGGACGACGGGGCGCGCCTTCGGGAGTTTCCGCGCCGTGCCGTCCGGTGGCGGGATCTCTCCGGCAAGTTCCGTGCCTCTCTCCCCTCAGCGCCGGAAAACCGCCTCGGCCGAGCCGCGCGCCCGCTCCTTCTCGGCGATGATGGCACGACAGCGTTCGGCTTCGGCCTCGAGCGAGCGGATGCGCTCCCTCAGCTCCTCGATGGACAGCAGCGCGAGCTCCTGCCGGGGCGGAAGCAGGGGGCTGATCTCGTCTTCCGGCGGTCGGGCCATACCGGCCTCCCTTGCATGAGGGGCGCCTTTGCGGCCCCCTTCGACAGAAACGTGATCGGCCAGCCCGTTTGGGCAAGACTGGCGGGCCGAGTGTGCGAAAGTCCGGCGGGACCTGCAACCCGCCCGTTCCGTCCCGCCCCGAACCGTCCGGAGGACCCCATGCCCGCCGCCGCCCTGCCAGAGACCATGACCGCCATCGCCATCACCCGCCCCGGCGGCCCCGAGGTGCTGGTCCCCGCAGAGCGCCCCGTGCCCCGTCCCGGCCCGGGCCAGATCCTCATCGCCGTTGCGGCGGCGGGGGTGAACCGCCCCGACGTCTTTCAGCGCCTCGGCTTCTACCCCCCGCCCAGGGGCGCGCCGGACACGCCGGGGCTCGAGGTTGCGGGCCGGGTGGTGGCGGCCGGCGACGGGGTCGCCTGGCCCGCACCGGGCGAGGCGGTCACCGCCCTCGTCGCGGGCGGGGGCTATGCCGAATACTGCCTCGCCGATGCCTGCCACGCCCTTCCCCTGCCCGCCGGCCTCAGCTTTCTCGAGGCGGCGAGCCTGCCCGAAACGGTCTTCACGGTGTGGTCGAACGTGTTCGGCCGGGCCGGCCTCAAGGACGGCGAAAGCCTCCTCGTCCATGGCGGCACGAGCGGCATCGGCGTCTCGGCGATCCAGATGGCGGCGGGGCTCGGACGCACGGTCTTCGCCACCGCGGGCTCGGAAGAGAAATGCCGCTTCTGCCGCGCGCTCGGCGCCAGCCGGGCCATCGACTATACGCGCGGCGATTATGTCGCGGAGATCCTCGAGGCCACGGGCGGGCGCGGGGTCGATGTGGTGCTCGACATGGTGGGCGGGGACTACATCGCCCGCAACATCGCGCTGCTGGCGCCCGAGGGGCGGCATGTCTCCATCGCCTTCCTCAAGGGCTCGAAGGTCGAGATCGACCTCCTGCCGGTGATGGTCAAGCGCCTCACCCTCACGGGCTCGACGCTCCGGGCCCGCGAAAGCGCCTTCAAGGCGGAGATCGCGAGCTCGGTCGCCGCCCATGTCTGGCCGCTCCTGGCCGGGGGGCGGATGCGCGCCGTCATCGACAGCACCTTCCCGCTCGCCGAGGCGGCGGCCGCCCATGCCCGCATCGAGGCGCCCGACCATGTGGGCAAGGTGATGCTCGCCGTCACCGCGGAGGCCGACAGCCGGCCGGCCTGACCCCAATGGAACGGTTTCCTTCCGGCGCGCGAGGGCTTATATAGCGGTCTGTTCCGTACATCCGCGCGTCGTCTGCGCGGGCCGGCCCCGCCGGACCCGGCGACCCCGTTCACCCGCGGCGGGCCGGTCCGGAAAGAGAACAAGGAGAGTTTGCATGTCCCGTCCGCTCATGCCCAAGGCGACCGCGGTCTGGCTGATCGACAACACGACGCTGAGCTTCGACCAGATCGCCGATTTCTGCTCGCTGCATCCGCTGGAGGTGAAGGGCATCGCCGATGGCGATGTCGCGCAAGGGATCAAGGGGATGGATCCCGTCGCCGCCGGCCAGGTCACGCGCGAGGAGATCGAGCGCTGCGAGAAGGACCCCAAGGCGCGGCTGAAGCTGATCGCCAATCCGCTGGTGGATCAGGGCAAGAAGCGCAAGGGCCCGCGCTACACGCCCGTCTCGCGCCGGCAGGACCGCCCCGATGCCATCGCCTGGCTCCTGCGCCATCACCCCGAACTTTCGGACGCCCAGATCGGCCGGCTGGTCGGGACCACCAAGCCCACCATCCAGTCGATCCGTGACCGGTCGCACTGGAACGCCACCAACATCAAGCCGCTCGACCCCGTGACCCTCGGGCTCTGCTCGCAGATCGAGCTCGACGAGGCGGTGCGCAAGGCGAACGCCTCAAAGTCGCGTTCGGCCGAGGGCAAGGCGACGCCCGAGCTGCTGAAGCCGGTCGCGGTGAGCCTCGCCGTGGAAGCGGCCCCCGAGGACGCCGCCGAGGATCCGCGATCCTCCGCCGCCCCCACGGCCGAGGACGTGTTCGGCACCGCCCCGCCCGCCGCCGACGACGATGCGGACGACGCGGATGACGAGGACGCCGGCTCCGGCTGGCGCTAAGAGATCGCCTCTGGCGCCATAACGCACTCCCGGTCGGAATTCGGCGGCCGGCTGACCCGCTGATCCGGCCTGACCAGCCGGCCCTGGTGCTGCGTCGGCGCTCGCGGCCCGATCGCCCCAATTCGGAGTTCGATCGAAATCAGCCGCCCCATTTGCGCAGGCTCAGGATCGACCTCCCGACACCGGCTCAAGTACCTGCCAATCGCTCCCCTTGACGCGCAACCGTCCCTGGCGCGGGCGGGCTTGGCGCTCAACGCGTTTCGGACGCCATGTACCTGTCTCAGTGCCAGCGCTGAACACCGAACGGATCGGCGCAGCGTTCGACCCTGACCCGCCGGCGGAGCCGCCAGTTCTCCACTCGGATTATGATCTGTAGGCTTACGACCGGATGCGTCCGCCCCATGACCGTCCGAAGGCGAAGCCCTGCCTATCCAACCACCCGCGTCATTGCCCATCTTACAAATTTATCATTATCGAAAAACCGGGTTGATTATCGATTTTCGATAAGTCATCATCAGCAGGCCTCGGATTTGTTTGTACGCGTCTCAGTTTGAGAGGGCTCGGCGCCCCCCCTCCAGCGTTGTGACACCCTTTATGTCAGGTCACGGATGGGACGTGCATCGCGCTGCTCTCGACCATCGATATGACCATGCGTGCTCGGCGTTTGCTCCAAGCATGGGCCGCCCGGCCCTTGCACGCGATACCTATCAATCGAGAGGAAGACCATAATGCGGGAATCGATCCTTACCTCCGTCCCTGTGTTCGGGACATCGACCGGTAGCTACCGCCAGATCAGCGGAAATGATCAGTTTGAAGAGATAAACATCAAGCGCTTCGCGCCGGATGACGGGGGCACCTATCCGCTCATCGTGTTCAGCCATGGCGGTGGCGGCTCCTTCATTGGTGTTAATGATCTAGCCCAGGCTTGGACGGATGCCGGCTTCATCGTGCTTTCCGTCCAGCATGCCGACTCCATTCAGCTCACGGGAATTCCGAAACCCTATGATGAGCAGGACATCATCGATCATGCCGCCGATCTTTTCGGATCGGGCTCTCTGGAGGCCAGCGATCCGGAGGCCGCGCTTGACCGATTCCGGCGCGACGACATCAGTATCCTGATCGATCTCGCCGCCAACTCCTCCGGCTTTACCGTGGGCGGTCAGAACTATCAGTACGATACCTCGACTGTGGTTGCGGCCAGCCACAGCGAGGGTTCCGTCACGACGCAGATTCTCGCCGGGGCTGATCCGGTCTACGGGACCACGACTGTCACAACCTGGTCCGACAGCCGCGTCGATGCCCTTCTGAACATTTCCGGCGTCGGCCCCGATGATTCAGGTGCTCAGTTCCCCTGGACGCCTGGCGCATGGGACGACATCTCCATCCCCTGGATGCTGATCACGGGCACGGATGACGTGACTGCCTTCACGCCGGATCCGGGTGATCGCGCCGAGGCCGTGTTCTCGAATGTCATCAACAACAGCGGCACAATCGGTGCTACGGACAAGCACGTCGTCATGATCGACGAAGGTACACATACGAACATCCTGCGGTCGGAAAGTGGTGCGACCTCCATCTATCAGGCGTCAGAAGACATCACGGTGGATTTCCTGCAGAAATACGCCGATGGCGACAGCACGAATGACGCTGCGGCCTTGAGCAGCATCCGCGCCGCCGAAGTCACCTCGTCTCAGGTGATCGATCAGCACACAACGGGTGGATCCACGACGAACGACAATACGACGGGCACAAGCGGCAATGACCGAATATATGCCCGCGGTGGTAATGACACCGTATCGGGCGCCGCTGGAAACGATGTCCTTTTTGGCCAGGCCGGCAATGACAGCCTGCAGGGTGCAACGGGTGACGATTCGCTCTACGGGGGTGCTGGAGCCGACACGCTCCTGGGTGGCAGCAATGATGATGTGCTGAACGGAGGACGCGGTGCCGACTCCCTCGACGGGGGCTTCGGAAACGACACGCTCACGGGCTCATTCGGCGCTGACACGTTGAATGGCGGACCGGGTGCCGACACCTTTGTGTTCAAAGGGACAAACGAGTCGCCGTTCGGCGAGACCTGGGACCTTCTGATCGATCTGTTCTATCTTGGTGCGGACATGATCGATCTGACTGCGATCGACGCCAATGAATCAACGGCAGCCGATGATGCATTCTCATTCATCGGCGAGAGCGCGTTTTCGGCGGTCGGCCAGCTTCGCGTAACCAGTTACAGCGGAATTCAATGGCTGGTCGAAGGAAACACCAATGGCGATACGACTGCGGAATTCGCATTCCTGTTCGAGGATCCAGAGTTCACGTCGACGGACATAACTGCCGACATGTTCTTCCTCTGAGGATGTCTGAACTTGCCAATCGTCACCGGACCGGGGCAGGCGGGCTCGCCTGTCCCGGTATCGGCTATGCCGGTCCGCCCGCCAAGGTCTCGACCGTGTAGTTGAGCGCGAGCCGTCCGCCATCGGCATAGATGCACTGGCCGGTGATGTAGCTCGCTTCGCGTGACGCGAGGAAGGCGGCGATCGCGGCGATCTCGTTGGCGTCGCCGATCCGTCCGAGCGGAGTGCGCGACAGGACGTTCGCGCGCGTCTTTGCATCCGAGATGAGCGGCTTCACGGATTCCGTGCTCACCGTTCCCGGACCGATCGCATTGACGCGGATGCCGTGGGGCGCGAGCGCGATCGCCATCGACTTGGCAAGCTGGTTCACCGCGCCTTTCGAGACGGCGAAGGCGAGTTCGGTGGCCGAGGCCATCACCGCGTTCACGGACGAAATGAAGATGAGGCTGTAGGGCCGCTCGCGCTCGGCATCGCGGCTCGTGGTCGCCTGCAGCTGGCGCACCATCTGCCGTGCCACGGCCTGTCCGGCGAGGAACGCCCCCCGCAGGTTCACGCGCATCACCGCGTCGAACGACTTCTCGTCGATGTCGAGGAAGGCGCTCGGCGCCCCCGCCGCCGCCGCCGCCACCATCACGTCGACGCGCCCGAAGGTGTCGACGGTCTCCGCCATGACATTGTGGATGTCGAACCGCTCGCCGACATCGCAGTGGACGAAGAGCGCCTCGCCGCCATGCGCCTCGATCTCCTCGCACGCGGCGAGCCCCGAGGTCTCGTCGATGTCGGCGATGACGACCCGCATGCCGTCCCGGGCGAAGCGGCGGGCGCAGGCGAAGCCAATGCCGCGCGCGCCCCCGGTGACGACGGCGACGGGGTCGGCGGATGTGATGGGCATGGGAGCGTGTTCCTCTCGCGTGATCCACCGGACCTTCTGTCGATGCCCGGCGGAGTGTTGGCCCCGGACGCCCCTCCGCGCAAGTCCCCGCCCGCTCAGCGGGCGACCGGCGTCCCGGGACGGGAGGGCGCATCCGGCCCCTCGGGGCTCGCGGGCGTGGCGCCGGTCTCGCCCTCCGCGCGGGGATCGAGGGCGAACACCTTGGGCGAGGTGCGGGGCACCACGACAAAGGCGGTCCGATCCGCGGCGGCGATGGGCGCCCGCTGCAGGATGCGGTAGAGGGCAAAGCCCGCAAGGCCCGCGCTCGACACGGCCATGACCGCGAAGGGCGCGGCGCCCCGCGCGACCTCCCCGCCCACGCCGGCCAGCAGCGGCCCCAGCGCCGCCCCCACCGCGAAGGCCATCAGGAGGCCGCTCGAGGCCTCCACGAAGTCGCCCGCCTGGACGTGATCGTTCACATGGGCGATGCAGAGGGCATAGCCCGTGAGGGCGCAGGCGCCGAGGAGCGCGCCGCCGAGCGTGACGAGACCCGTGTCGAGCCCTTGCGGACCGGCCAGGCGCAGCGCGACGCCGATCACACCCGCCACCACCGCCGTGCCGATCATCGTTCCGACGAGGACGAGGCGCCGGTCGACCCGGTCCGACAGGCGGCCGACAGGCCATTGCGCCAGCGCCCCGCCCAGAATGGTCGCCGACATGAAGAAGGCGATCTCCTGCACGCTCAGCCCCACCGAGCGCATGGCGGCCGGCGCCAGCGTCCAGAAGCAGCCGTTCGACACGCCGATCAGGAAGCAGCCCACCACCCCGACGGGCGAGAGCGCGTAGAGCCGGGCAAGGCGCGGCCGCAGCATGACCGGCGGCGAGGGCTGGCCCGTCCTGGTGAGCGACAGCGGCACGATGGACCAGGCGAAGGCCATGCTGGCGAGGAGAATGAGCACCACCTCCCCCGGCGGGGCGGTGAGGAGGAGCATCTGTCCCACCACCAGCGCGCCGAAATTGAGGGCCGTGTAGAGCGAGAACACCTGGCCGCGCCGGTCATTGGAGGTCTGCTCGTTGAGCCAGCTCTCGATGATGAGATAGAAGCCCGCCGCACAGAGCCCGGCCACCGCCCTCAGCCCGATCCACACGGGCGGGGTGACGAAGATGGCGTGGACGAGGACGGCCGAGGAGAGGACCGCCGAGGCGATGGCGAAGGCGCGGATATGGCCCACCCGCGCGATGGCGCGCGGCCAGAGGAAGCACCCGCCCACATAGCCCGCGAAATAGCCCGCCCCCATGATCCCGATGGCCGACGGGGTGAACCCTTCGATCTCCGCGCGCAGCGGCAGGAGCGTGCCGATGAGGCCGATCCCGGTGAGAAAGAGCGTGGCCGACATCAGGAGGGCAGAAATCGGCGCGATGAGTGCGGCCATGGCGGCCTCCCTTTCGGGTATGCGGGCCTGAGACTAGCGTCCGGAGATTGCCGAACCGACAACGGTCGGCCGTCCGGGCCCTCACACGGGCCCGGTCTCCCCTGCCGCGTGCGGCTCCGAGGCCGCCCGGACGGCACGCAGCAGCGCCGCATCGAAGGCGGGTGCGGGCAAACGCGCAAGACGGGCTATCGTTTCCTTCATCCGCGCGGCCTGTGCAACCTCCTCGAAGCTCTGCCCACGGATGAGGCCGATCCCGTGGAGGTGGCCGGCCGCGCGCCCCGTGAGGACGAAGGAAGGATGCCAGCCAAGCCCGGCATTCTTGCCGAGCTCGTTCGTGCAGTTGGAGAACAGCGTGTGATAGAAGCGCGGCCTCGCGCCGAGCGCCTGCGTCGAGGCGAGAAATCGCGTCAGCGCCGAGCGCGCCTGGCTTTCGGTGAGGGCGAGACGATAGACGTTGACGTCGTGGTCGAGATAGACCGCGCGCCGCACGAGAAGATCGCGCGCCGAGGCCCAGACATAGAGGAGCTCGAAGGTGTTGAAGAGGCCGGCCACCGCCGAATAGTCCTCGTCCGCCTCGCGCCGGGCCTCGATCGTCAGCCCGAGGAGCCGGTCATCGCCGAACTCGAACAGGAGAAGGGTATGCGCCATCAGGTCCGGCGCGCCCGGATGAGGCTCGACCACGAACCAGATGGCGCGGACATCGGCGACGCGCCCGCCCGCCGCCCGCCAGCTCTTCTGCAGCGGCCCCTCCGCCGCATAGGTCCAGTCGCGCAGGCCGGCGATGCTGAAGTCGCCTTCCGGGGAGAGAGCGATTTTCGGCGTCACCGAAAGGTGCTCCACCCAGTCGCGGTCGAGCCGGGGCGTCCTCAGGATGATCGCGGTCTCGGCAAGGACGAGGACGGCAAGGAGCGCGATCAGGCCGGACCGGAGCGGACGGGCGCGCAGCCCCTGCCACAGCCGGCCGCGTCCGCCTCCCCTCACGATCGTTCCTCCGCCCATGTCTCGCCCAGCGTCAGGCTGTTCCGGCAGATTAAGCCTCCCGGACACGAACTCAAGACCGCGCTGCCCCCGACGCCGCCGTCCGGGATATCAGTCCTTCCGCTTCTTGCGGAAGCTCGGATTGAGCTCCTTCTTCCGCAGACGGACGGATTTCGGCGTCACCTCGACGAGTTCGTCCTCGCCGATATAGGCGATCGCCTGTTCGAGCGTGAGAAGGCGCGGCGGGGTGAGCCGGACGGCCTCGTCCTTCGCGGTCGTCCGGATGTTGGTGAGCTGCTTGCCCTTGAGCGGGTTCACGTCGAGATCGTTCTCGCGGGCGTTCTCGCCGATGATCATGCCCTGATAGACCTGCGTGCCGGGCTCGATGAAGAGCGCGCCGCGCTCCTCGAGGTTCCAGAGGGCATAGGCGACCGCCTCGCCATCGGCCATGGAGATGAGCACGCCCGTGCGCCGGCCCTCGATGGGTCCCTTGTGGGGCGCATAGCCGTGGAAGAGCCGGTTGAGGATGCCCGTCCCCCGCGTCTCGGTGAGGAAGTCGCCGTAGAAGCCGATCAGGCCGCGCGAGGGCACCTGCATCACGATGCGCGTCTTGTCCTGGCCAGAGGGACGCATGTCCTTGATCTCGCCCTTGCGCAGCGAGAGCATCTCGATGACCGCGCCCGCATAGGCCTGGTCGACGTCGACCACGGCCTCCTCGATCGGCTCGAGCGTCTCGCCGGTCTCGGGGTCGGTCTGGAAGAGGACGCGCGGGCGCGAGATGGCGAGCTCGAAGCCCTCGCGCCGCATGGTCTCGATGAGGACGCCGAGCTGAAGCTCGCCCCGGCCCGATACTTCGAACGCGTCCTTTTCCGGCGTCTCGCGGACGCGCAGGGCGACATTGCCTTCGGCCTCGCGCATGAGACGGTCACGGATGACGCGCGACTGCACCTTGTCGCCCTCGCGGCCCGCGAGCGGCGAGTCGTTCGGCGCGATGGTGATCGAGATGGTGGGCGGATCGATCGGCGGCGCCGGCAGCGCCTTCGTCACCGTCTCGTCGCACAGCGTGTCGGCGACGGTGGCGGTCGAGAGCCCGGCCACGGCGACGATGTCGCCCGCCCGCGCCTCGGTGATGGGCTGACGCGAGAGGCCGCGGAAGGCGAGGAGCTTCGTCAGCCGGCCGCGTTCGACCGTCTTGCCATCGCGCGAAAGCGCCTTGATCGGACGGTTGGGACTGACGATGCCGCTTTCGATCCGTCCCGTGAGGATCCGCCCCAGATAGGGGTCGGCCTCGAGCGTGGTGACGAGCATGGTGAACGGTTCGTCCGCACGCGCCCGCTCGGCCACCGCCGGCTGGGGCACATGGGCGATGATGCGCTCGAAGAGCGGGGCGAGGTCCACGCGGTCGTCGGCCAGCGTCTCGACCGCCCAGCCGTCCCGGCCAGAGGCGTAGAGGAGCGGGAAATCGAGCTGCCGGTCGTCGGCGCCGAGCGCGGCGAAGAGGTCGAAAACTTCTTCGTGCACCTCGTCGGCGCGCGCGTCGGGACGGTCGATCTTGTTGATCACCACGATGGGGCGCAGGCCGAGCGCGAGGGCCTTCGAGGTCACGAACTTGGTCTGCGGCATGGGCCCTTCGGCCGCATCGACGAGCAGCACCACCCCGTCCACCATCGACAGGATGCGCTCGACCTCGCCGCCGAAATCGGCGTGGCCGGGCGTGTCCACGATGTTGATGCGCGTCTGGCGCCCGCCCCGGTCCCATTCGACCGAGGTGCATTTGGCGAGGATGGTGATGCCGCGTTCGCGCTCGAGCGCGTTCGAGTCCATGGCGCGCTCGGCCACGTCCTGATTGGCGCGCACCGCGCCGGACTGGCGCAGGAGCTGATCGACCAGGGTCGTCTTGCCGTGGTCGACATGCGCGATGATCGCGATGTTCCGCATAGTCATTGTCGTCTGCCTCGCCTCGAGCCCTGGCCGCGCGCCGGGCCCCCGGCGGCCCCATGGCCGGCCGGCTCCCTTTCCGTCAGAGCGAGCGTGAGCGCGCGTCTTCTACTCCGGGGCCGGGTTTTTCGCAAGGCTGGCGAGCGGACGGCTCCGCTTCAGCGGGCGAGATGGGTCGTGAACCAGCGGGCGGCGGCCCCGACACTCGTCTCGAAGGCCTCGCCCGTATAGATCTCGAAATGGGTGGTGTCCTGCACCACGACATATTCGGTCGGGCCTTTGGCGAAGGCGAGCGCGGCCTTGCCGGCCTTCTCGTTGTCGATGAGCTCCTCATGCTCGGCGACGATCACCATGAAGGGCCGTGTGCCGATGTTCTTCGCCCATTGCAGCGTGTTGTTCTCACGCATGGCCCGGTAGGTCTCGGCGTCGTGGAGGCGCAGGCGCGAATAGCCCGACCAGACCTCGGCCCCCTGCCCCGTCCGCGCCTCGGCGATAGCGTCCTGAAGGAGCGGCCCCTTGAGCTCGGTGGGCGGGGTGCCGTCGGGATTGCCGCCGATCCCCGGAACCTGGACGGCGATCACCTTGACGCGCGCGTCCTGCCCGGCCACGGCGAGCGCGTTTGCGCCCGCAAGGCTCGAGCCCCACACGCCGATGCGCTCGGGGTCGACGCCCGGTTCGCCCTGAATGTACGAGATGGCGTTGCGATAATCCGTCTGCTGATGCTGGGGGAGGAGGCGCGTGCGCTTGAGCCAGACCTTCGCTTCCACCACTTCGTGGCGCGTGTCGTCGCGCGAGAGCGGACCGCCCACCGTCACGGGCTCGACGATGCGCGGATAGCCCATCGAGCCGCCCCAGCCGCGATAGTCGATGACCATGGCGACGAGGCCGCTCGCGGCGAAGCGGGCGCCGTATTTCTCGATGGAATGATGGGTGCCGGCATAGCCCTGGCCCAGAACCACCGCGGCGCGTCCCTCCGCTTCCTGCGGATCGAAGCCGGGCGGGAAGAACAGCTTCGCGTAGCAGGCGATGCCGTCGGAGTAGTAGATCACCTCGCGGGCGGTGACGCCCTCGGGCATCTCGTAGGCATAGTCCTCGACGGTGAGCCCGCCCTTCATGGGCGCGCCCGTGCGGGGATTGGTGCCCGGATCGCGCGGTGCGGGCTTCTCGGGCGGCGGCGGGGGCTCGGCGATCGCGGCCTGCGGCGGGGTTTGTGATGCGAGCTCGGGATGCACGAGCCCCCCGGCCAGAACGACCACCAGCGCCATCGTCGTCACCATCATTGCCGCCTCCCCTTCACCGGGCGGTAGAGCCCGCGGGGAAGAACCTAAGGGTGGAACTTAGGCGGGAGCAAGCGGGGATTGCGGGCGCGGACCGGTTTCCGCCGCCGGGCCGAGCCCGACAAAGGCGTCGAAGAGCTGCCAGAAGCGGGCCCGCAGGGCGCGCGTCTCCTGCAACAGCTCATGCCGGGCGCCCTCGATCGTCACATGCTCGCTCTCGGGCAGGAGCGCGGCGACGCGGGCATGGCTCTCATTGTCGACGAGCGCCTCCTGTCCGGCCGACAGGAGGAGGACGGGCACGCGGATGGCGCCGAGCCAGGTCGGATTGCGAAAGAGCGCGGTCGTCTCGAGGGCCGCCTTCGCCCAGCCATAGGTGGGCCCGTCGAGGATGAGTTCGGGCTCGGCCTGAAGGAGCGCCTTGTTGCGGTCGAACCGGCTCCGGTCATGGGTGACGATATTGGCCTCGAACGGCTCCGTGAGCGGATGAACATGGCTGCGGCCCGGCGCATAGAGCCCGCCGAGCCCGAGCCTCGCTGCAAGGCGGGTGAGCGCGAGCGCCCGCTTCTGGGGCATCGAGACGGCGATCCCGGTCATCGGCGCGGTGAGGACGCAGGCCGAAAACGCCCGCGCCGGATGATCGTGCAGATAGCGCAGCGCCACCGCCCCGCCCATGGAATGGGCGATGAGGTAGAGCGGGCCGGGCTGCAGCGTGGGCAGGGTCGTCTCGAGCACGAGATGCAGGTCCGCCACATAGTCGGCGAAGTCGGCGACATGTCCCTTCACCGGGTTCGATAGGAGCCGGTCCGACCGGCCCTGTCCGCGCCAGTCGAAGGTGACGACGTCGAGCCCGCGCGCGAGCAGCTCGCCGATGGTCTCGAAATACTTCTCGATGAATTCGGTGCGGCCGTGCAGGAGCACGATGGTGCCGCTGCCGCGGGGCGGCGCGGGCTCGCCCTCGGGCCGGGGCGCGGGCTGGTGGTCGGCCGCGCGCCAGATGCCGAGCCGCAGCTTCACCCCGTCGGCCGCGGTGATCCAGCTCTGGGCGCCCCCCTTGGGCACCGGATTGTCGCGCAGCCAGACGAAACTCACTCCACCCTCCCCGGATCGCCGCGCCCTCGGAGCTTGCCAAGTCCTTGGCGAGGCACGGCTTTGGGACCGAAGACTCTAGTCGCAAGCCCGCCGGGCTGGCAAATGGGCGCAAGGGCGCGGTGCGGGCGCTGCTTTGCTAGGATCGGCCCGATCAGCATTGACGGGAGGAAGCGCATGGACTGGCGCAAGGAAGCCGAGGAGATCGCGCGCCGGCGCGCGGAGGCGGCCGCCCAGGGCGGGCCCGAGGCCGTCGCGGCGCAGCACGCGAAGGGGCGGCTCACCATCCGCGAGCGCATCGAAAGGCTCGCCGAGCCCGGCTCCTTTCGCGAGTTCGGCCGCATCGCCGGCGCCGAGGAGGATGCGGACGGGGTCCGGCGCTTCACCCCCGCCAATTATGTCGTGGGCTTTGCCCGCATCGGCGGCCGACAGGTCGTCGTCGGCGGGGAGGATTTCACGCTCAAGGGCGGCTCGCCCAATGCCGCCGGCCTGCGCAAGAGCGTCTTCTCCGAGGACATCGCCCATCAGGCCCGCCTGCCGCTCGTGCGCTTTCTCGAAGGCGGCGGCGGCAGCGTGCGGGGCTCTTCGGGCAAGGGGCCGCAGGGCGCGCCGGTGAACCAGCCGCACCGCTTCCTCTCCATCGCCCGGCTTCTCGGCGAGGTGCCCGTCGTCTCGGCGGCGGTCGGGCCGGTCGCGGGCTTTCCGGCCGCGCGCCTCGTCGCCTCCCATTTCGCGCTGATGACCCGGACCGCCCAGGTGATGATCGCCGGGCCCAAGGTTGTCGAGCGCGCGGTGAACCGTACGCTGACGAAGGAGGAGCTGGGCGGGCCGGACGTCCATGCCAAGACCGGTGTCGTCGACGCCGTCGCCGACACCGAGGAAGAGGCCTGCGCGGCCATCGCGCGGTTCCTCTCCTATCTGCCCGACAATGTCTGGGCGCCCCTGCCCGTTCTGCCTGCGGAGGATCCGCCCGACCGGCAGGAGGAGGCGCTCCTCGCCGCCGTGCCGCGCGACCGCCGCCGGGCCTATGACATGCGCAGGATCCTCGCCCATGTGCTCGACCGGGACAGCCTCTTCGAGATGACGCGGAAATTCGGGCCCGGCCAGATCACGGCGCTCGCACGGCTCGCCGGCCATCCGGTGGGCGTGCTCGCCAATGACTGCCGCTTCTATGCGGGGGCGATGACGGCCGAGGGCGCGCAGAAGGTGCGGCGCTTCGTCGACCTGTGCAACACCTTCCGCCTGCCGATCATCAGTTTCGTGGACGAGCCCGGCTTCATGATCGGTCCCGAGGCCGAGAAGGCGGGCACCATCCGCCACGGCGCGGCGGCGATCGCGGCGGTGGTCCAGTCGCGAGTGCCCTGGGCGACGGTGCTCGTGCGCAAATCCTTCGGCGTCGCCGCTATGGCGCATTTCGGACCCGACGGCTATGTCCTCTCCTGGCCCTCCTCGGAGGCGGGGCCGCTGCCGCTCGAAGGCGGGGTCGCGGTCGCCTTCGCCCGCGAGATCGCCGCCGCCCCGGACCCGGAGGCGAAGCGCGCCGAGCTCGAGGCGCTCTTCGCCGAGCGCATGTCGCCCTTTCCGGCGGCGGAGGGATTTTCCGTGCACGATCTGATCGATCCGCGCGAGACGCGTCCCGCGCTCGCCGCCTGGCTCGAGACCGCGCGCGCCCGCCTTGCGCTGCTGACCGGGCCCCATCTCTGCGCGATGCGCCCGTGAGGCTCAGCCCTTCGGGCGGGGGCGCGTGCGGCGGCGGGCGATGTCGTGGCCGAGGCCTTCGGGCAGAAGGCGGGCGAGCGCCGCGATGGAGCGGTTGACCCCGCCCGTCACGCAGACCGGCCGGCCCGCCTGCACCGCCTCATAGCCGAGCTCCGCGACGCGCTCGGCGCTCTGCCAGAGGAAACCGGGCAGACGCTCGACCTCCGCCCGCGCGCCGTTGACGTCGTGAAACTCCGAGCGCGTGAAGCCCGGACAGAGCGCGCTCACATGCACGCCGGTGCCCTCGCATTCGAGGGCGAGGGACTGGGCGGACTTGATGAGGAAGGCCTTGGAGGCGGCATAGAGCGTGTGCCCCGCCCCGCCGGGCAGAAGGCCAGCGAGCGAGGCGACCTGGATGATCCGTCCAAAGCCTTTCTCGCGCATCGGGCCGAGGCAGGCATGGGTGAGCGCCATGGGGGCCGTCACCATCACCTGGATGAAGTCGGCCTGCGCCCGCCAGTCCGTGTCGGCGAAATCGGCGTTGATGCCATAGCCCGCATTGTTGACGAGGACATCGACGGCGCCCGTCCCGCCTGCGCCCTCGAGGATGGCGGCGGGCGCGGCCGGGTCGGCAAGATCGGCGGCGACGACGCGGACGTCGACCGCGTGCTCGCCCCGCAGCTCGTCGGCGAGGAGGTGAAGCCGGCCCGCGCGGCGGCCGGTGAGCACGAGGTCGTGGCCGAGCGCCCCGAGCAGCCGGGCGAATGCGGCACCGATGCCCGCCGAGGCCCCGGTGACGAGGGCGCGTCGCCCTCGCCCCTCCCCGGCGAACATGGGCTCAGATCCCCGCGCCGCGGCGCCCGGACAGGCGCGGCAGCCAGCCCTTGCGCCGGTCGGCGATGAAGGCGCGCAGTTCGGGGCCCGTCATCTCCTGCGCCTCGAGGAGGCGGTCGACGATCGCGAGCAGGAGCTTGCGGTTGTCCCCGATCAGCTTGAGAACATCCTTGTACTGCGCTTCGAGCGTCTCGCGGACCTCGCGCTGGAGCTCGGCCGGAAGCTCGCGCCGGCCGGCCTCCACCTCCTCGGGATCCATCCAGAAGAGGCGCTGGACCTGCGAGAAGCCATGCTGGCAGAAGGCCCGGGTGAGGATGCGCGTCGCCTGGGCGAGGTCGGACCGCTCGCTCCCGCCGGCTCCCGCGCCGATCTTGTCCGCCCCGACCACCACCTCCTCGGCGGCGCGGCCAGCGAGGCACACGCGCACCTGTTCGAGAATGTCCGCCCGCGTCACATCCACCCGTTCGCGGAAGGAGGCGACGAAGCCGAGCGTACCGTCCGGGCGCGGAACGATGGAGACATAGGAGATGTCCTTGCCGCCCGAGGGGCCGAGGATCTGGACGAGGGCGTGGCCCGCCTCGTGGATCGCCGTCTGGCGGATCTCCTCCGCCGTCATGCGCTCGAGACCGCTCGGGCCGAGCGGGCGGCGCATGATCTCGGCCATGATGTCGGACTGGCGGACGGGCCGGCGCTCCTTGCGCGCCCGGCGGCGGGCGCCGCGCACGTAGAATTCGACGTCGGCGCCGGTCTGGCCGAAGGTCGTCCGCGCGAGCTCCTTGGTGTCGATGCCCGGCTCGACATCGGCGAATTTCGCGATGAGGCCGAGATGGTATTCGAAGATCTTCGCCAGCGCGTCGACATTGGGTCGCTGGATGACGATGGTCTGGTCGAGCCGCCCGGCCCGCTTGAGGGCGGGGTCGATCTTGCCCGGCTCGTTCGAGGCGGCGATGACCACCACCCCGTCGCGGTCGTGGAAGCCCTGCAGCTCCTCGAGCACGCAGTTCACGACGGCGGTGGTGTAGTAATCGTTCCTGCCCTGATGGTGCTGGCGGTTGCCGATGGCGTCGAACTCGTCGATGAAGACGATGCAGGGCGCATAGCGCCGGGCCTCGGCGAAGAATTCGCGGATCGAGGCGAGGTGGCTGTCGAGCGCGCCCGAGGCCTGCCATTCGAGCGCCGAGCCCGAGATGAAGCGGATGCCCGCCTCCTTCGAGATGGAGCGGGCGAGCATGGTCTTGCCGGTGCCGGGCGGGCCCACGACGAGCATGCCCCGGTCGACCTCGCTCCAGGCGATCTCGCCGGCGATGGCAAGGCGCATGTCGGCGACGAGCTGCTCGGCATGGTCCTTCGCCTGACCGAGCCCGTGGATCTCGGCGAGCGGGGGCGCGCTCACGGCGGCCCGGCGCGCGAGGCGCTTCTCCACCCGCTCCCGGAGATCGGCGACGGCGCGCAGGCCCGTGAGCCCCGCGCTCACCACCTTCTCGAGGTCGAAGGGCAGCAGATAGCGCGTCCACTGATCAAGATGGGGATCGGTTGCGGCCTCGGGCCCGAAGAGGGTCGTGAACACCTCGTTGCGCACCTCGCCCACCAGCACGGGCAGCGAGAGTTCTATGTCGGTGTAGTTCTGGAAGGGCAGCGGCACGGCGTGGCGGTTCGACACGACGGCAAGGCCGATGTCGCGGCTCATGGCGAGGCTGCGCAGCATGGCCCGCACGCTCGCGCGGTCGATGTCGAACTCCGAGCCGAAGATGCTGTCGTCGTAGAAGACGACCTGATCCTTCCCGCGCCGGTCGTGGAAGTCGTAGAAATTGCTCACCGCCGCGACGCGCATGTCGACGGCCCCGGCGACGAAGCGGGCGATCTCGGCGGCGATCTCCCAGTACTGGGTCTCGACCACCAGAAGCGGGCGCTTCTCGTCCAGAAGGCGCGCGAAGCGGGCGAAGTTCTCTTCGTCCGTACCCTGAAGAACCTGGGTGAACCCGCGCGGGTCCTTGATCTTGAGGCCGGCGACCCCCCGGCGCATCAGCGCCGCGGCCAGAACCTCGGCCGCCCGGCGCCGCGCGGGGGCGGGCGCCGCATCGTCGTCGTCCTCGTCGTCCTCCACGGGCACGAGAACGGGCCCGCGCCCGCGCTCCTGGTCGAAGGCGTCGATGATGTCGTCACCGTCGTCGGCGCCAAGGACGGCCTCGGCCTCGCTCTCGATCAGCGCGATCGGCTCCCAGGGGCCCGTCGGCTCGTCGGAGAGAAACTTCGCCGCCGCCGCTTCGAACTGGTCGTGCAGGAAGACCCCTCGGCTCGCGACGGCCCCGCGCGCGGGATCGTAATAGACGAGCGTGTAGGGCTCGAACTGCCCCGCCACGGCCTCGGGGACGGCCTCGCGGCCGGGATACCAGAGGTCATGCCCCCGCCCCGCCGCGCGCGTCACCGCGGCCTGGAGCGAGCGCGTCGCCTGAAGCCGCGCTTCGGGTCCGCGCAGGCGCAGGAGAAAGGGCGAACGCGCGAGCTCGCGGAAGGCCCCGAGGAGGTCGGCGATCTGCTCGGCTCCGAAGAAGCCCGGCCGCTCATGCGCATAGATGCCCGCGAAGACGATGCCGGGCTCCTGCTCGCTTAGGTCGCCATAGGTGCCGGTCAGCCAGGCCCTCAGGCCCTCGCGGCGGCTCGCCGCCTTCGCCTCGACGGGCAGGCGGAACGAGCGCGCGACCCGTTCGGCGCCGTCGAGCATGAAGAAAAGTGCGGACACGTGCTTCATTGGACACCCCGATTACCCCGGCCCGCCCTCGGGCCGGGCCAGCCCCTTCCGGCCTCAGGCCGGGGGATGGTCTTCTGTCTCGGACCCCTTCCCCAGCAAGGATGGCGCCAGCCCCCCCGGTCGTAACGGGACAGGCCCCCTGAGGGATCCAGCCTAGATCAGCTTGCGGGCGGTGAAAACCGTCCGGCGCGGAGGTCTGAGAGCATGGAGGATCAGCCGCGCAGCTCGCTCGCGGCGAGGAGGCCGCCAATGGAGGCCGCATGGGCGTCGAGCCGGCCGGCGCCGGCGAGGAGATCGGCCCGCAGGCTCTCGTCCGCGACCACACGATCGGCCGCGACGCGGCGCAGCCAGGCGCTGCGTGCCTCGAGGCGGCGCACGGCGAGCCGGGCGAGCGAGCGCGCCTCGTCCCGCTCCGCATCGGCGCGGGCGAGGATCTGCGTGTCCTGCGCCACACGATCGGGACGGAAGACCACGGCGCGGGCCGACCCGTCCTCGAGCACGGCGCGGGCCGCCATGCCGAAGCGGGTGGCCGTGTCCTCGAGCCGCGCGATCTCGGCG
>JACAEB010000048.1 GCA_013389075.1 Alphaproteobacteria bacterium | reverse complement strand
GGCCTATGTGTCCCACCAGGGGCGGACGCTGCTCAGTGCCGGCGCGGGCGCGGCGCGGGCCGACACGCTCGTGCCCTGGGCCTCGGCCTGCAAGCCCACGACGGTCGCCGCCGTCCTGCGCCTCGTCGAGGCGGGCGAGGTCGGGCTGCACGACAAGGTGACGCGCTTCATCCCCGGCTTCGGCGTCAACGGCAAGGCGGAGGTGGAGATCTTCCATCTCATGACGCACACGGCGCAGCTCGGCGGCTATACCGGGCCGATCGACATCAAGCCCTGGGACGAGATGATCGCCCCGATCGTCGCCGCGCCGCGCGAGTCCGCCGAGGCGGGACGGGCGCGCCTCGGGGCGGCGCGGCAGGGCGGCGCGCCGGCGGAGCTGCCGCCCCCGCCCCCGCTCGGCACCATGCCGAGCTACAATCCGGCCGGCATCTGGATCCTGGGCGAGATCCTCCGCATCGTGCACGATCGCCCGTTCAGCGAGGTGATCCGCACCGAGCTCTATCTGCCCTGCGGCATGGCCGAGAGCTGGAACGGCATGCCGGACGACCGCTTCGCCGCCTATGGCGAGCGGATCGCAAGGCCCCGCGGGCGCGCCGGCTCCCCGCAGACCCGCGCCGAATTCGCCGGCTTCGCCAATCCGGCGGGCGGGGCCGTCGGGCCCTTGGCCGAGCTCGGGCGCTTCTACGAGATCATGCTGGCGGGCGGGGAGACGGGCACCGGCCAGATCCTCCGCCCCGAGACGATCGCGGAGATGACGCGCGTGCAGGCGAGCGATGGCGGCGTCTGGGTCTTCGGGCTCGGCTTCCATCTGAACGCGGCGCCCGTCGTGCCGCTGTCGGAGCGGGCCGCCCGGCTCCGCTATGGCGCCAAGGCCTCGCCCGCCACCTTCGGCCACAACGGGGCGACGGGCGTCATCGCCTTCGCCGATCCCGCCCACGGCCTCGTCCTTTCGACCATCGGCCTCCCCGCTTCGTTCGTGGACACGGTCTATGAGGAGCTGGGCCTTGCGTGAGTGACCGTCTCGAAGTCGCTCACGCCAGAGGTTCTCAGGAAGAGGCGGATCGAAGCCAGGCTCAGCGGTAGGATTTGATCTGCCACGCAGATCGGATCCCGAGAGGCAGCTAAGGGGCCGGATGCGAGACCTGTTCCGTACCCGGCGCTCTCAAACATTCCGACGGCGCAGGCCGAAGGCGGCAAGATCGCAGACGGCGTCCGCGAGATCCCGAGGCCCCAGCGGATCTCCTGGCTGGTACCAGCGTGGCAGCCACAGGAAAAGGCCCGCGGAGGCCTCGGCGATCATGGCCGCATCGTGAGGACGGCATGAGCCATCCTCGATTCCCTGGACGAGATTGTGGATCGCCGCCCGGCGCAGGCCCGCCGCGCGCTGGCGCAGTCGCACGCGCAATGGCTCGTGTACCCGCGGCAGACCCGGCTGCGGGGCCAGAGGCGACAGGGGACCGGCCTGCGCCTGCAGATTGAGATGGATGACCAGCAGCGCCCGGGAAAGTCCGTCCGTTCCCAGATCGATTCCCGCCGACATGATGGTCTCGAAGATGTCGAATGCCCGTTCGTAGCTGCGCGCGACGATGTCGGCCTTGTCACTGAAATGATAGTAGAGCGTGCCCTTCGTCGCGCCGACCACGGCGGCGATGTCGTCGATGCGCACGCCGTCCACACCGCGCCGGTTGAACAGGCGCGAGGCTTCGGCCAGCAGGAATTCGACCTTTGCCGCATTAAGGTCCGCCGAAACGAGCGGACGGGTCGAACGCACGAACAGTGACTGCACATCGGGCGCAACGGGGAGCGGACGGGCCGATGACGCCGGAGCCAGCCCGTCAAGGAAAAAGTCGAGGATCGCCTCGGCAAGCTGCGGGCGGGCACTTTCCGGACCGCCATCTCCCAGCCAGCTCTCCGAGGTGGTGACCCATGCGATCACCCCTAGCAGGCAGCGGGCCGCCAGCCGGGCGTCGCACGGACGGAACTCGCCCTGGCCGATTCCTGTGGCGATGAGGTCGGCGAGGCCATCCACCATCTCCGCTTCCAGACGACGGATGTGTGCGCGGCCCGGATCGGGCAGCCAGTCGACGTCATAGAGCGCGGCAAGGGGTGGGCCGTCGGCGCCGAGGCGGCGGAGGACGAAACCCGACAACCGGTCGGCGGCTCCGGTCGGAAGACACGCGGCAGCGTCGATGGCTTGCTGCGTCGCCTCGCAGCTCTGGACAAAGCAGCGAAAGACCAGGTCCTGCGCATCCCTGCAATAGTGATAGAGCGTGTTGCGCGACAGGCCCAGCCGCTCCGCCAGCTCGGCAAGCGCGAGGCTGGACGCACCGTTCTGGTTCAGGATCAGGGCGGCCTCGGAAAGCAGCCGTGCTTCCTGCGCGGGCCCGTGCTTTGGCGGGCGGCCGCGCGGGCGGGTCGAGGCTGTCTGGGTTTCGGTCGGTGGCACGGCGCAACCGTGCCAGACCCACATCTTTCGGGCAACACGGCAAGCACACATACTCTCGCGTCGAATAATATTGACGCGACCTTTTGGGCGTGCTGTCATGCGGTCATACCTGGGCGTCTATAAAACAGGGGGGAGATCGCCATGTCCAAGACCAAGCCGTGCCTGACACGTCCATTTGCGCTGGCCCTGCTGACGGGGGTCAGCGCGTTCGCCCTGCCGGCTTTGTCCGGTGCCCGGGCGGCGGTCGATGAAATCGTCGTCACGGCCCAGAAGCGTGAGCAGGAAATCCTCGAGGTGGGTGCGACCGTCACGGCGCTCGGCGCCGTCGAGTTGCGCGAGCGCCGCATCGAGCAGGTATCCGAGTTCGTGAGCCAGCTCGTGAACGTCGACATCAAGGAGAACAGCCCCGGCATCCTGCCGGTGATCACCATCCGGGGCGTCGGGCTCAACGATTTCAGCGCCACGAACAATCCGGCCGCTGGCGTCTATGTGGACGAGGTCTACCTCTCCTCGCTGGCGCTCTTGAACGCGGACCTCTTCGACATTGAGCGCATGGAGGCGCTGAAGGGGCCGCAGGGCACCCTCTACGGGCGCAATTCCACTGCGGGCGCGATCAACATCATCTCGGCCCGTCCGACTCTTGAGGGCCACTCGGGACGGGCGGCGCTGGGTTACGGAAATTTCGAAACCTTCGACGCGGAGGCCATGCTGAACACTCCGTTGTCGGACAGTTTCGCGCTGCGCTTCAGCGGAAAGGCCATCGATCGGGGCGAAGGCATCTACGATAACCGGCGAACGGGAGACGATGTCGGCCGGCGCGACGTGCTTCTTGGACGGGCGCAGGCTCTCTGGCGCGTCACGCCCGTCTTCGATGCGCTCCTGAAGCTCGAGGGCCAGCGTGTGCGCTCGGAGGTGGGCGCCGGGGAGTTCTTCGGCGCTGTTCCGGTCCCGGGAGTGGACTGCCCCGGATCGCCGGCCTGCGAGGATTTCCTGGGGACTTCGGATACGGACGGCGACCCGTTCCGCATCGGTCAATCGGTCGATCCGACCTATGACGTCGACCAATGGTCCGCGACGCTCCGCCTCGAGGCGGACCTCGGGCGGGCGATGCTGACCTCGATCACCGGCTTCATCGACTTCGAGCGCGAGTGGGGCGCCGATACCGACGCGACGGTCCTTCGGCAGACCGACTTCATCGAATATGACGACATTCAGCAGCTTTCGCAGGAGCTGCGTCTGGCGGGTGAGACCGCGAAGTTCACCTGGGTCGGCGGCGTCTTCTTCTCGCATGATGCCGTCGAGGGCCGGTACGACGGCGATCTGCGCGATCTCTTCAACACCACGACCGTGTCCACCTGGGATCAGACCTCGAAATCGGCGGCCGCGTTCGGCCAGGTCGAGTATGCGCTGACGGAGCGCCTGAGCCTCGTTGCAGGCCTGCGCTACACCTGGGAGGAAAAGGAGAACAGCGCGGCGACCGTCGACCTCGTAAGTGAGGCGCCGGGCAGCGCGCTGTCGCTGCAGCCATTCGGCAGCCCGCCCGTCACGCTCGCGAGCGTGGACGATGCGATCGACGACACGAGCTGGTCCTGGAAGGGCGGGCTCAACTGGCGCGTCTCGCCGGACACGCTCGTTTACGGCCAGGTGTCGCGCGGAACCAAGAGCGGCGGGTTCTTCTCCGGCGTTGCCACGAATTCCGGCCAGCTGCAGCCCTACGATCCCGAAGCGCTCATCGCCTACGAGGCGGGCCTGAAGCACCGGGCGGACCAGTTCCGGTTCGAGGGGGCCGTGTTCTACTACGATTACTCGGACGTACAGACATTCATCAGGGATACATCGGGGGGCCTGCCGATCCAGCGGCTCGGCAATGTGGAAGAGGCGACCCTCTACGGCGCCGATCTCAGTCTCACGCTGACACCGGAATTCATCCCTGGGCTGACGGTCTCCGCAGCGCTCGGTCTGCTCGAGTCCGAACTCGGAGCGTTTACCGCCTCGTTCGGCCCGGTCCCGGCGGGGAACGAGCTTCCCAACGCGCCTCAGGTGACGGCCACGCTGGCGGCTCAGTATTCCGTGTCGCTCGGTGGCGCCTGGGGCGCGCGTCTGCGGGCGGACACACGCTATGTCGACGAGATGGAGAAGGACTCCATCAATGATCCGCTGATCGCCACCGAGAGCTACTGGGTCACCAATGCCCGTGCCGCCCTCACCCACGCCGACGGCTGGGAGGTGGCGGTCTGGGCGAAGAACCTTCTCGACGAGGAGTATGTCACCCAGGGCGTGAACCAGCTTGCGCTCGGCTATGGCTACCGCGTCTACGGTGCCCCGCAAACCTTCGGCGTGACGCTGGCGCGGAGCTTCTGATGCTCGCACCCGACATCAAGGGAACCTGCGACCCTGCCTTCGCCGGCGTGGCCGACGCATTCCGCGAGGGCTTCGCCCGGCGCGGCGAGATCGGCGCGGCCGTCGCCCTCGTCCGGGATGGCGAGCTTGTGGTCGATCTCTGGGGCGGCGTCCGGTCGCCCCGGACGGGCGCGCCCTGGGTGCGGGGAACGACCGCCAACGTCTGGTCGACGACCAAAGGGGTGGTCGCGACATGCTTCGCCATGCTCGCCGATCGCTCCCTCATCGACTATGAGGCGCGGGTCGCCAGCTACTGGCCCGCCTTTGCCGCATGCGGAAAGGACGAGGTGACGGTCGCCCAGCTTCTGTCGCACCAGGGCGGCCTCTGCGGGTTCGACACGCCGGCGAGCCTTGAGGATTATCTGAACCAGCCGCACGCCGAGGCACGTCTCGCGGCGCAGCGTCCGCTCTGGGCGCCCTCATCGGCGTGCGGCTATCACGCGCTGTCCTTCGGGCCCCTGGCCGACGGGCTTTTCCGGCGCATCGAGGGGCGCCCGCTGCGCGCGTTCGTTGCCGCGGAGCTGCGCGGACGACTGGGGCTCGAGCTGGCGATCGGCCTGCCGTCCGATTGGCGGGACCTCGCCGCGGATCTCATCGCGCCGCCGGACATGTCGTCGGCGGATGCGGGGCCGGAGCTGTCACCGATCCAGCGGGCGGCGCTCGCCAATCCGGCCTTCGATCCGGCGGTGGCAAACGGGACGGAGTGGCGTTCCGCCTCTCTTCCGTCCGCCAACGGATTTGCGACAGCCCGTGGCCTCGCCCGTCTCTATGGTGCGCTGGCGCAAGGCGGCCGGATTGGGGACCACCGGCTTCTCGGCGCGGCGGCCCTCGAGCAGGCAAAAGCGGTGCGAATCGACGGGCCGGACCTCGTGCTGGGCCTGCGTGCGCGGTGGGCGTCCGGCTATCTGCGCAATGTCCACGGACTATACGGCGCGTCGGAGCGCGCATTCGGGCATTCGGGCTGGGGCGGCTCCTTTGCCTTTGCCGATCCCGATGCTCGGCTGGCACTGGCCTATGTGCCCAACCGCATGGGGTCCAGCCTTGTGGGCGAGCCGCGCGCGACCGCCCTTGTGGCGGCGGCCTACGGTTGATTGAGCACGGCCTCGTCCGTCTGCCATGATGCGCAAACTCTGTGACTGGTTGCGCAGAATGTCGTCCATTTCCACAATCTCCGACGAGCTGCAACTCAAGCAGTAGCGAGACCATCGGCCTCCCCGCTTCGTTCGTGGACACGGTCTACGAGGAGCTGGGCCTTGCGTGAGTGGGGGCTCCGGCCGCGCGACGCCGCCTCCGGAAGGGGCCGCGGGGCCCCATGGACCGGATCCTCGCCTTTGCGTACCTATGAGGGAGGAGACCGCCGCCGCGCCCGTGGGATCTCGCGCGCGGCAGACCCGAGATGAACCCCGCGGGCCCGATGGAGGCCATGATGGCGATCGACATCGCAAAAGCGATCGAAGACTTCCAGACCGACGGCTACGTGATCTTTCGCGATGCCATAGACCACGACCTCATCGACAGGTTCTGGCGGGATGTCGACAATCAGATCATTCACAATCCCTACCTGACCTGGTCTTTGCACGGAAAAATATACAGGAACTCGGAGGTGTCCCGCGGCGCCGTGAACACGGACACGACCCTTCGGATCATCGACATGGAAAGCCACAGCCAGCTCGCCGCCCGTCTCATGCTGCACGAGTCCGTGCAGTCGTTCCTGGAGGCATATTACGGCTACGACCCCACGGCGATTCAGACATTGACCTACAAGTTCAGCAGCGAGCAGGGGGCGCATTCGGATCTCTATCTCGTGTCACCGCCCGCCGTCGGCCCGTACTATTACAGGGACTCGCTCGCGGCATCCTGGGTCGCATGTGAAGACGCGACCGAAGAGAATGGCGCGCTCGTCATCTATCCGGGTTCGCACAAACTGTTGAAGAAGCCGCTTCAGCTCTTCAACAATGAGGACGGATCCTTCCGCTATGGCGAATGGGTGGCCTATCTCGAGGATTTGTGCGCCCGCCATGGGTCCGGGCCCGAGCTGTTCCTGGCGAAGAAGGGCGACGTCCTGATCTGGCATGGCGATTTCGTTCATGCCGGCGGCCGCATCCTGAATCGCGCCCGGACCCGGAAAAGCCTCGTGACGCATTATGCGCGCGTGCGGACCGACGAGGCTTCTGCGGATCCGTCCTATGTGAAGGAACGGGCCGATGGCGGCTGGTACTTCCGCAAGCGCCGGCCCCGCGGGTGAACGCGGCCCGGCCGGGGGGCGGAGGACGACCTCAATGCGACACGCCGGGGACAGATGCCCTGTTTGCGGCTATGGCGCCCTCCTCGAGCCACCGTACGATCGCCACGGCTCCGCGTCATTCGAGATCTGCCCGTGCTGCGGGACGGAATTCGGCAGCGACGACTTCGAGACCGGCCATGATGTCCTCAGACAGAGATGGATCGAGCGCGGGATGCGCTGGTGGAGTTTGCACTCACCACCACCCTCCGGCTGGGATCCGGCCGGGCAGCTGAGGAAGGCCGGCTTCGGAACATGATTCAGGCGGTCCGGGGATCCCGATCGTGCCGGATGGCTTGTGCTCGCAGGCTCGATCCAGACGGTACCCTGCGTGTCGCCGAAAAGTATGCAACCGGTGAGTAACCTGTAGTGTCGGAGCAACGCCGGGTCCTGAATCCAGGGGAGGGCGCTATTGGAGCGCGCACGAGTGTCCATGACCGCGTGACTTGGGAAATAGCTGTCATTAGGCTCTGGTAAGGCCGGTGAACCGGCCCGGGCCGGGAGGGCCGCCGATGCCATCGACAGATCCGCTCGATACGAGCAACGCGCAGACGCTCTACAGCGCTGACATCTATCGCCGGTACAACAAGGACTTTCCGATCGGCACGCCCTTCGACAGCGTGCTGGAGGCAGCGACCCACACGGCGCTCGGCGCCTGGTCGGAGGTCGCGACAATCACTTTCACCGAAACCGACCAGACCAATTTCGACTTCGATCGTCCTGCGCGGCGCCTCGCCGCCAAGGCTTCAAGGGAAACATCCGGTCAGGATGGCCGCCAGACAGGGCGTTGCACATGATCAGCTATGTGAGTGATGAAACCGCCCTCTATATCGACCCGGTCTATGCGCGGTTCAACAACAACGCCGCGCTCGGGACGCCAGGCGTTGTCAGCTATTGGTTCGCGGATAGCGCCGATCCGGACTTCCTGAGCCGTGGCTACACGCAGTTCCAGCCATTCAACGCGAGCTATCGGGCTGCGGTCGAGCAGGTCTTCGCGTTCTACAGCGAAATCGCCAATCTCACCTTCGTCGAGGTGACGGATCCGGCGGACGCGACACTCAGTTTTGGTGTCTACGAGTTTGATGCTTCGGAAGCGGCCGGTGCTGCCGCAGTCACCTATATCAACTGGTCCGTCTTCGCCCCCGAGGATCCGGCTAATCAATATGAAACATACATTCTGGTGGATGACGACGAACATGCAGTCGCGCCACAACTCGGCAATTTCGAGTACCTTCTCCTTCTTCACGAGATCGGACATGCGCTCGGCCTCGATCACCCCTTTGAAGGGACCGTGCAGCTCCTGCCGCAATATGACAATTATCTGTACACGGTGATGTCCTACGACGACGTGCCCGGCCTTCTGGAGGACCCGTCGACGGCGATGCCGCTCGATATCGCGGCGCTCCAGACCTATTACGGCGCGAATGGCTCGACGCGCAGCGGAGACACGACGTATTTCAACGACGGCGCTGCCACCGAATCCGTATTCGGAGGATGGACCGTCGGCACATATTTCGTTCTGACCGTCTGGGACGGTGGCGGCATCGATACCTTTGACCTCTCGAACAAGACCCAGTCTCTGCTCATCGACCTCAACGAGGGCGCCTATTCGAGAACGGGCGCCTATATGAGTCCAAATCTCGCCATCGCACACGGTACGGTGATCGAAAATGCCGTGGGCGGATCGAGGTCCGACTATATCTTGGGAAATGATGTCGCGAACTGGCTGAGAGGAAATGACGGAGATGACACGATTCTTGGCGGCCAGGGAGACGACAGTTTGCTGGGTGAGGATGGGTCCGATCACCTCGACGCTGGCGACGGAATCGATACCGTTTATGGATCAGTCGGCGTCGACACCCTGGTTGCTAAAATCGATGGTGCGATCGATCTCTACGATGGGGGCGCAGACACCGATATCTTGCAGATCGATCCGGCGGATATCGACAATGACATCATGGTCGATCTCATCGCCGGGACGCTCGTCATTGGAGTTACCGAAGCTGACGACTTAATTGGCATCGAAACTTTTGCTTTCGGTGCCGGCAACGACGTATTCACCGCTGCCAATCCGTCCACGACCGTTAATGCAGGCAATGGCGACAACACGCTGACGGGTGGCCGAAGCCGGGACTTTTTTACGGCCGGTAGCGGCAATGACTCTATGGACGGCGGCGACGGCGACGATGTGCTTTCCGGCGGCGACGGCGACGATACCCTCGTGGGCGGGTTCGGGAACGACAGCCTCACCGCCCTTGCCGGAGCGAACTTCCTATACGGAGGGCGTGGGTTTGACACGCTTTCCGGGTCTGGCTACCTGGATGGCGGGGAAGACCAGGATCTGCTTACTGGTCTGTACACGGATGATACGCTTCTCGGCGGTGACAGCAATGATGCGCTATGGGGTGGCGACGGCGACGATTCAATGGATGCCGGCACGGGCGATGATGTGGTCTATCTCAGCCCGGGAAACGATACGGCAGATGGGGGTGCCGGCATCGACAGGCTCGACTATCACCTGGCGACCACAGGCGTGGTGATCAACCTCGCCACCGGAATAGCCGATGGCGGGCCGGCCTGGGGCCTGAACGTAATCTCGAATTTCGAATGGGTGAGCGGGGGTCAGGGGGATGACTGGCTGATCGGCGATGGCGGCGACAACACTCTCGTCGGTGGAGTTGGAGTCGACACCATGGACGGCGGCGTCGGAATCGATACCGCGATTTTTCGAGACTACGGAAGTTTCTTCAGCTGGGTCTCGCCCGAGCTCAATACCGGGGAGGCGGCCGGAGACGTTTTCGTTTCGATCGAGCGCATAGTCGGGCGTGGGACATTCGAGGGCGATGGGGACGACAATTGGTTCGTCAGTCTCGGCGGCCCGTCCCTCTTTGAGGGGTTTGATGGAAACGACACACTTGAGGGCGGGAGCGGCGACGAAACTCTGCTGGGCGGTAACGGGGATGACTTTCTGCATCCCGGAGCCGACCAGCTAGGGCACCTTGATGGGGGCGCGGGCACGAACTGGCTGTACATTCCTGAGTCAGTGGGGTTCGGAAATACGGCCGGATTGAATGCGTCGCTGAATTGGTCTGGCGTCACCTTCATCAATGTGGAGAATCTGAAAGGCAACAGCTACGGAAACCGGCTGGACGGGGATGACGACGACAACATCCTCGACGGTGGCGATGGGGACGACACGTTCTGGGGGTTCGGCGGCGCCGATACAATGATCGGCGGAGATGGAGACGACAGCCTCAACCAGTTTGGGCTCGACTCGATCGACGGCGGCAATGGCGCTGACAGGGTCATCTTCGAGTTTGATTTCGGGTCTGCCCAGATTTTTCTGGATGGGTCCGCGCCGAACGGCGGTGCGGCATCAGGGATAGCTCTTGAGAATATTGAGCACGTGCAGTTGAGAGCGGGGGACGACTATGTCGTCGGGAACGGCTCGGACAATGTGCTGGACGGCTCGTCGGGGAATGACACGCTGATCGGCCGGGGTGGTGATGACGAGCTTTGGGGGGCGGTGGCATCGACTGGGTCTACTACGATGATGCGAACACCTCCGTCACAATCATCCTCGGGGATAAGCTGCTGAATGGAGGCGAAGCGGCTGGAGACAATCTTGTCCAGATCGAGAACATCCGTGCCACGAACTTCTCTGACCGAATCGTTGGCTACGGAATAGCTCACATCTTTGAGGGCCTCGATGGTGCCGACACGCTCGAGGGCATGGCTGGCGATGACACGCTGAACGGCGGGGCCGGTGCGGACAGCCTCGATGGCGGGGCGGGAACGTATCTGGCGGAGTTTCTTTCCGCGGCCACGGGCGTCAATGTGAACCTGCGCACGGGTGTAGGGTCCGGCGGCGAGGCGGCGGGCGACAGCTATGTCAGCATCGAGATGGTCTCGGGCTCCGGGTTTGCGGACACGCTGGTGGGGTCCAACGGCGCCGACACGCTCCTTGGCAATGACGGCACCGACACGCTCCTGGGCGGCGGCGGCAATGACAGCCTGTCGGGCGGGAACGGGGATGATGTCTTCTACGGGCAGGGCGGGGCGGACACGATCGACGGCGGGGTGGGGGCGGACAAGGCCGAGTTCCTGTTCGCGGCGAGCGGGATCAACGTCAACCTGCGCACCGGCACGGGCACGGGCGGGGAGGCGGCGGGCGACAGCTTCGTCAGTGTCGAGATCGTCTCGGGCTCGAACCATGCCGACACGATTTCGGGCGGGAGCGGGTCGGAAACGCTCTATGGGAACGGGGGGAACGACGTCCTCCTGGGCGCCGGCGGGGATGACGTTCTGTTCGGCGGCGATGGCGACGATCTCTTCTTCGGGCAGGGCGGGGCGGACACGCTGAACGGCGGGGCGGGGACGGACAAGGCCGAATTCCTGTTCGCGGCGAGCGGGATCAACGTCAACCTGCGCACCGGCACGGGCACGGGCGGGGAG
>JACAEB010000020.1 GCA_013389075.1 Alphaproteobacteria bacterium | reverse complement strand
TTTTGGCGCCGCCGCGTATCGGGTTTCGTCCGGGACCGCTTTCCAGCCATAGATCTCATGTCCGTTTCACGTGCCGGCGTGCCTGGAGGTCAGCACCTTGTTCCATCCGGGGACCTCTTGACCGAGGCGGCCGAACACGACCAGCAAGCCCCTGAGCACGTCAGAGGCGAGTGGGCGAGGGTGCTGTGGGCACAACTGCAGCAAGTCCGACGAGGTAAGCGCGGCTTCCCAGGACCACACTCTCCTCGTCGTCCCGCAGGCTATCACGGACGACAATCGACTTCACACCACACTCCCGGTGCGGTGGGCCTCAGTTGCCCCAGGTCGCCCGGATCAAGGGCAAAACGTCATTCCAGACGGGCGTCGCGTAAGCGAGCGGGATCTGGGTCATCAGGACCACGGCCAGCCGGGCGCGCTGATCGGCCCAGATATATGTTCCGTAGGCGCCGCCATGGGAGTAGACATTTGCCAGCCCGTCAGGCCCCACTTCGTCCAGAATCCAGCCAAGGCCATAACCCCCGATCGCACCAAGTGCCGCGCTGTTGCGATCACCGATGGAGGGATCTCCAAGGTCGGTCTTCAGGCTACCGATCTGATTCCTGCGTGCCTCGAGAACAAGGCTGTCCGGCAGAACACGCTGGCCTTCGAGTTCTCCTCCGCTCAGGAAGGCCTCGAGAAAGCGTGCGAGGTCGGAAGCGGTTGAATAGAGCCCCCCGGGCACAAGGACAAAGCTCTCGCCTTCCGGGTTTCTCATCCTTGGCGATCGTTCCAGCTTTCCGTCCGTTCCAGGAGCATAGATGACCGACAGCCTGTCTGCCACTGACCGGGAGGACGTATAGAACGTGCTGTCCATCCCCAACGGGTCGAAGACGCGGGTCCTGGCCAGCGTCTCAAAATCGTTGCCGGAGGTGATCTCGGCGACGCGGCCCGCGACCTGCATCGAGGGGCCGCCATAGCAGAAGCTGCTGCCAGGCTGATCGACAAGGGGTTCGGCTGCTATGGCCTCGGCCGATTCCCTCAGTGTGCGGCCAAACATGTACAGGAGCGCCAGTTGCCGCCGCTCACTGCATCTCAAGGAGAATGTTCCGGATATGTGAGCCATCATTTCCCGAACGATCGGCATGCGTTCGGAAGCAGAGCCGTCGGCAAGCCGCCCACCGCCATATCCGGGGAACCATCTGGAGATCGGATCGTCAAGACCCATCCTGCCTGCAGCGACTTCTGTGAGGATGACGCTCATTGCAACGGGCTTCGACGTGGAGCCCAGGTTGAAGAGATCGTCCAGCTTCTGGGCTCTCCCGGCCTCGCGGTCAGCGAAGCCGAAGGTCTCCTCATAGACCGTCTTCCCATCCTTCCGTACAAGGACGATAGCCCCCGGAAGGGTCCCCTCGGCGATCGCCGCCTTCATCCGTCGGGTGATGGCGTCACCACCCTCGGCTGCCTGTGCGGGGGAGCCGGACGCGGCACTCAGGCTCGCCATTGCGAGCACAATCGAGAGGGCTGTGCGCTTGATCATGGCTTTTCTCCGGTCGAGCCGTGCCCGATGGCGATGGCGGTACATTGTACGTATCGTACATATTCAGGCGCCGGGTATCAACCGGATCAGCGGTTCGCGAGCATCAGCAGGGCAGGCACTCGGTTCCAGTCGAGCTGAGACGTTTCGGAAGGCGGTGTCAGGACGAGCGTCGGGCCCCGCGGTCACCCAAGGAGGTTCTGCCACGAGGCCGAGCTGCCTTGGTCTTCTGCATGCTCTGAATGACAGCTGTCGCCATTTGCAAGAATCCTGCGACGGCATTCTCGAAGTCCTGAGGCGTGTCGAATTTTCTGCTCCCGACGCGGCCGACGGCACCCAAGAGGAAGTTGGCGACCAGCGGGGCGTCTCTCGCATCGATCTCCGTCTCTTCCATCAGCAATCGGACGGCTTCCGTCTCGAGGGCTTGCTGACGCGCTCGCATTTCGGCGGAGACTTTGGGGTCGTGCAAAATCTTGAAGAAGAGACGGCGAAGCTGCATCCGACGGTCTGCGGACGCGCCGAAATAGATCCTCACCATGATCTCCAGCTTGCCGGTGACGCTCGGCTCGTGCCGCGTGGCTTCGACAAACTGGTCGTGCAGATCCGTCCAGTGCCGCTCAAGAACGGCAAGGCTGACCTCCGAGGCATTGGAAAAGTGGCTATAGACAACGGTCTTGGCGATGCCCGCCTTTTCCGCGAGCCGTTCCATGGTCAGGGCGGCGCTGCCCCCGTCCTCGAGCAGAATTTCTTCCGCGAGCGATAGCAATTGATGGCGCCGATCCGACCGGCGCATCCGCTTGCGTGTCGGAGAGTGATCGGCATGCGAGGCGAGGGATGATCCCATGCATTCTCCACGTGTTGGCCCCACACACGGGAAAACAGGTCTTTCGGTCAGCGGCTTCACGAACGGGGTTTCATCGCTCGCCGCTGCGTGCGGGTGCCAGGCTGATAGCAAAGCCGGGCACCCGACGCAAATTTCAAGACCATCAGGAACGGCGAGCCTGTCTCGCCATTCAGCTACGGCCACGAATGGTGAAACGGACACCATAGGTGGATTGGGGATTCTCGAAGACTGTCGGCACGGCCGCCGCTCCGCCGGGCTGCGCGTAGCTGCGTTGCGTGATGGCGTAGTTCACGTCCCACCAGTTCTTCCAGAAGCCGATCAGCTGCCAGCTTTGTCCCATCGTTTCGCCTTCTATCCCGCCCTGCAGGTCCCACAGCTTTCGCGTGTCCGCTTTGGTGGCGAAGGTCTGGTACGCGCCGGCTTCCATTTCCCAGCTCGTGTTGAGAAAGAGGCGCAGGCCGCTGTTCTAGAGCAAGGGCAATGCACGCCGGTAGGTGTAGTTTCCGTTCAGGGACCAGCGCGGGATCTGGGTGAGGGCGCTCCCCTCGAGGAGCCCGCTCGTGATCTTGCTTTCGGAGAAGCTGATTCCCTGGAGATAGGCGAGCGAGCCGGACGTACCCAGAAAATCCGGTGCCAGTCCCCTCAGTTCGGCCTCGACGCCCTGCACATAGGCGTCGCCGACGTTCAGGAGGTTGTTGCCACTCGAGAGGGGGTCGCCACTCTCGTCAATGAGGCCGACGATGGTGACGTTCTGGATCACATCCTGATAGTCGACGCGATAGGCGGTGACACTGTAGTCCATCCGGCCGCCTGCGAAGCCGAAGTCGCCCTTGATGCCAAGCTCGTAGGAATTGGCCTTCTCATCTTCGAATTCGAAGGGGACGAAGATGCCCACGTCGGAGGCGCCAGATGCACGGTTGAACCCGCCGGACCTGTGGGCCTGTGCCCAGGAGGCATAGACGATGCCGCCGCCCTCGCGCGTGTAGGTGAGCGAAAGGGACGGATCGATCTGCTGCGTCGTGCGGGCATCCTCGAAGTCGAGAATGAGGTCGCCTTCGCTCGTGTCGATCGTCACTGAGCGGAAGCCCTTGCGCTCGTAGGAATATCGCGCGCTACCCGCCAGGTCGAACCTGTCGGTGAGGCTGTAGTTCACCGTACCGAAGGCTCCGAAGCTGTGGTTTTCCGACTCGGCGTCGATGCTCTGGTTCGTCACGGCGGCGGCCAAGACCGCTAGACCGGCCGTGTCCTGGAAGTAGGGATTGTTGAAATATCTGTAGTCGACCCCGGCGAGCCACTGCAGACGCGACTGGCCCGGCGACACGAACTTGAACTCCTGGCCGAAGGAAGAGGATTCCGTCAGCCACGTGATGGTGCAGTCATACCCGGTATAGGTCACGGCCGCTGGCACAATGGCGGCGGACGTGTTCCGGCAGGTGGCGGCGGAGGCAGGAGCTCCGCCGGTCGCCGTCGGAAGCGACATGGCACCAGGGGCACCGTACCCGATGAAGGTCGGACTGCCGAAATTGTAGGAGGCATCGAGGTCCGTCAGCAGGTCGACGATCCGATGGCGGAAGCTGGTCGTGGATGAAGCCGTGGCAAAGCCGAGGTCCGCATTGACCTTGAGAAGGGCGTTCACGGTTCTCTTGTCGTAGAAGCCGGATGTGTCATAGGCCTGACGATAGGGGTCGCCATCCGAATTCGGAGGGAAAGGTACACGGGTCGTGCCAAACGGCACGCCGTCGACGTCACGTCCGGCACCGGCCGCGATCGTGTCTCCGGCCTCCGTCCGCTGCAGGAATGTCGAGAAGATGTAATTCGTGTAATTCTCCTGCTCGTAGTCGACCATCAGAAGCGCGTCCACCCGTTCGTTGAACAGGGCCTTGAGGCTTACCCGTCCACCGCCGAGTTCGTAGGGGTTCGATGGCTCGTTCAGAAATTCGTTGAAGTAGAGGCCGTCTTCGTCCTCGAAGAGTCCGCCGACGCGCAGGAACAGACGGTTGTCGATCAGCGGATAGTTGACCGTCGCCTCGGCCCGCGTCTCCTTGCCTTCGAACTCATATGAGGCGAGGGCGGAATATTCGAAGAAGGGCTGCGGCTCCCGGTTCACGACGTTGATCACGCCGCCCACGGCGTTCCGTCCGTACAGCGCGCCCTGCGGACCCCGGTAGACCTCGATCTGCTGCAGATCGAACGTGTCCATGCGGCCGAGAGCCCGCCCGCCGAACCCGCCCTGAATGTCGGCACCGTTGCGCTGTTGAGACGTGGCCGAATCGGCGAAGGGGTTGCGGCCGGTTCCGGCGCCACGGATGAAATATTCCGGGTTGCCATCTTCTTCGACGGAAACGCCGGTCAGGTACTGGCCGATCTGCGTGGCATCCACGAAGCCGCCTAAATCCTCGACTGTCTCGCGCCCAAGAACGCTCCCGGACACGGGGATGTTCTGAAGGCTTTCAGCGCGCTTGCGCGCCTGAACCAGAATCTCGTCCGGGCTCGCTTCCTGTGCCTGGACGCCTGCACCGCTCAGCAAGAGGACGCCCACAATGCTTGACGTCGTCAGCAGGCGTTCTCGATGATGTCCCCTCATGATCGTCTTCCTCCCTGTGATCTCCAATGGAGCCCGTTCCCTCCTTGGGCAGGCTTGCCATCAGCTTCCCGCCACCCCCAATATGTACGGAACGTACAGAGGAGTCGAGAGGCTCTCGCAGCCCTTGCGCGTTTGGCGCTTGACAATGTACGTAGCGTACATATACTTGCGTGGCAAGATCAACAGGGAAGGCGGCATCCGGCACGGGTTGGTGGTCCGCCGGCAGGGAGGATTGGAAATGGGTCGTGCGCTTACCGCACTGCTTGCTTGCGCCGTTCTAGCGCTCGGTTCCACATCGTCGGGTTTCGCAGCCGAGCTCTACAAGGCCGAGGCGGGTCCGTTCGAAATCCGGATGGTCGACGATGTGACGCTTCACGACGCGCGGCGCGGGAAGGACATCCCGCTGCGCATCACCTACCCGGTGGGGGAAGGGAAAGTGCCGGCTCTCGTGTTCTCGCACGGGGCCTGGGCGGCGCGGTACTTCTATGCGCCCCTTGCGCGACATTGGGCCTCGCACGGCTATGCCGTCATTCAGCCCACCCATGCGGACAGCTCCGACTTTGGCTACGCCTGGGATGACCCGGTCGTGTTCTCCGAGGAGATCCGCTACAGCCGGCCGCAGGATGTTTCGGCCATTATCAGCGCCATCAACCAGCTCGGCGTGCCCGGTCTCGACGGCCGCATCGACGAGGACCGCATCGCGGCAGGGGGGCACTCCTACGGCGCGGATACGACCATGATGGCGGGCGGTCTGAAGTCTCTCAACTCCAAAGGCGAGGCCGTCGATTACAGCGACCCGCGCATCAAGGCGATGATGCCGCTGTCCGGGCAGGGTCTCGATGAATCGCGAACGAAAGAGGCATTCGCCGCAATCGATATTCCCACGCTGTTCATGACCGGCACGCGGGATCCGGCGAGGCTCGACCGCCCATACACGTGGCGTCTTGATCCGTTTACCTACGCAACGCCCGGCAACAAGTTTCTCGTGTTCGTCGAGGGTCTCGATCACGGATTCGGCAAGACCGTTCTGCCGGACCCGGAGTTTCCGCAACCGCCGCCATCGGGCGTCCGGCCCTGGAGGGACGACGCGGTTCACGGACTTGTGACGAAGTCGGCCACGACGGCCTTTCTCGATGCCTTCCTCAACGGTGATCAGGCGGCTCTGGAATATCTGAAGTCGGATCAGATGGAGCGGGCGACGAACGGCGTTGCGAAATTGTCGTACAAGTAGGACTTCGGATCATGCGGATGTCGCGACTGAGCAAGGTCGGATTGGTTGTGGTGACTATGGCAAGTCTCGGGGGCGCAGCCTCATCCGTCCGCGGGCAGGATCTGTACAAGGCGGATCCGGGCCCGCGTACCATCGAGTTGGCGGACAGCGTCACCTTGAAGGATGAGAAACGGGGTAAGGAAATCCCTCTCAGGATCACCTTTCCGGCGGGGACGGACAAAGTGCCGGCCCTCGTGTTTTCCCATGGCGCCTGGGCCGCCCGCTATTTTTACGCCCCACTGGCCCGCCACTGGGCGTCCCATGGCTATGCCGTCATTCAGCCAACTCACGAGGACAGCTCCGATTTCGGCAACTCGTGGGATGACCCGTCCGTCTTCGCCGACGATCTGAGGTTCGGGCGACCGGAGGACCTCTCGGCGATCGTCGATGTGATCAATGCGCTGGGTGTTCCGGGGCTCGACGGCCGGATCGATCTCGAGCGGATCGCCGTCGGCGGCCACTCCTACGGGGCGGATACGGCAATGATGGCGGCCGGTCTCGTGCTTGATGACGGCAAGGGCTTGACGGTCGACCGCACCGACCCCCGCTTCAAAGCCGTGATCTCTCTTTCCGGTCAAGGTCTTGGCGAGGGCCGGACGGTCGAGGGGTTCGCGAACGTCGCGATCCCCATGATGCTGCTGACGGGCAGCCGGGACCCGGCAAGAGGAGATCGTCCGCACACGTGGCGCCTCGATGCCTTCAACTATTCGTCACCTCCGCATAAATACCTGGTGTTCATCGAGGGCGTGGATCACGGTTTTGGCATGACGGTCATGCCCGATCCGGAGTTTCCTCAGCCGCCCGACTCCGGGGTGAGACGGTGGCTGCCCGATGCTGTACATGCTGCGGCGACGAAGTCGGCAACGACCGCCTTCCTCGATGCGTTCGTCAACGGGGATACGGCTGCCCTCGAATTTCTGACTTCGGACCGGATGGAGACGGCCACGGACGGGATCGCCCGTATCACCAGAAAGTAGGGGGGCTAGCGATGCCAAGGTCTGGCGCGCGGACGGGCGCAATTGCAGGTTTGGTCGCGGGGCTGCTGGCCGGTTCCGCCGTGGCTGCTCCGACGGTCGAGGAGGGGGTGCTGGAGGGGGCGCCCTATCGGATCTCGATCCCGGATGGAAAGGTGGAAGGCCTCGTCCTCTGGGCGCACGGCTACCAGATCGCCTCCCAGGGCTATCGCGGGTTCGATCGGGACATGGGCGCAATCGTCTGCCCGATCGTCATGGAGCGCGGTTTCGCCTGCGCGCAATCGGCCTTCAGCCGTCAAGGTTTCGCGATCGAGCAGGGTGTTCTCGAGACCGAGGCGCTGCGTCGGCATTACGTTGAAACGCATGGCCGGCCCAAGCTGACGATCATGGCGGGCAGCCATATGGGGGGCTTCATCACCTACATCATGATGGAGAAGTACCCGACCGTCTATGATGGTGGACTTGCCAGTGGAGCCAACAACGAGCCAAAGCTGGTCCATCTCAAGGAGCGCCTGTTCGACATCCGCCTTCTGTTCGACCAGTATTTTCCCGGGCTGCCGGGGTCGGTGGTCGACTTCCCGCTCGGCGACCAGACCATGCAGGCGAGCGTGGCAAAGGCGCGGGAGCTGACCGAGGGACAGGAAGAGCGCCTCGCCGCCTTCGCCCTTGCCGCAGGATTTCGCAACACGGAAGGCCTTGCACGGACGGTCGGATTTTATGCCGAAGTGCTTCGCGAACTCAACGAACGTGCGGGCGGCAATCCATTCAGCAACACGAACACGATCTATACGGTTGGAGGAAGTGCCGAGGAAGAGGCGCGGATCAACGCGCAGATTCCCCGCTATACGGCGGATCCTGCGGCGCAAGCCTATCTCAGGGAGTGGTATACCCCAACGGGTCGCATCGAGCGTCCGCTGCTGGCTGTGAACAAGCTCATCGACGACGTCTCACCCGTGGAGCCGACACGCTACTACGACACCTTGACCCAGATTGCCGGGACATCAGATCTCTTCGTGCAGAAGTTCTTTACCCGGACGGAAGGACCCAGCCTCGTTGGCGAAGAGTTTTCTCTTGCCTTCGATCAGCTCTTGGACTGGATCCGCAACGGAAAGAAGCCGGAGCCGGGATTGCTCGCTCCTGAAGGGCGGTAAGGAAATGACCATGAGATCCACGTTTGCCGCATTGCTTGCCGCCGCCACGCTCTGCGCCTCGTCGATGGCCATCGCACGCGATCCGGAAAACATCGACTGGCCGGCCTACAGCGCAGATCTTGCAGCGACAAAGTACGTGCCGCTCGATCAGATCAGCGCAGAGAATCTCGATCGGCTCGAAGTTGTGTGGACGTGGATGTCTCCCGACAACGACATCAATGCCGCGGACATTCAGACACCTGACGGCCAGATTGCCCGGGCAAGCGGAAATCGGGCGACGCCCCTTGTCGTCGATGGCGTGCTCTATGTCCGGACTTCCCTCAGCGTCGTCGCGGCTGTGAATGCGGAAACGGGAAAGACCATCTGGACGTTCGATCCGCAAGCCTATCGCGGACCAAGGCCGGCCAATTATGGCCACGTCACGCGCGGGCTGACCTTCTGGGAGCGGGCTGACGGCGATCGGATCATTTTTGCATCGACGGACGGACGGCTCTTCGTGCTCGACGCCGCCACCGGCAAGCCCGTGGTCGGGTTCGGTCAGGAGGGTGTCGTCGACGTCGGCAAGCTTCTGCGCTTTCCCGAGCCGCGCCAGAACGATCGCGTTCCCCAGCAGCAGTTCGGGTTCATCTCTCCCCCCACGCTGTGTGACGGGGTCATCGTCATTGGAGCCGTCGTCACCTTCGGCTCGGTGGATTACAGTGAGCCTTTGGGATATTCCGTGCTCACACATCCACGCGGCGACGTCAGGGGCTTCGATGCCGAGACCGGCGAGCTTCGGTGGGTCTTTCATACCATCCCGCGTGACGGTGAGTTCGGCAACGACACGTGGAAGAACGAGAGCTGGCGGTACACGGGGAAGGGCAATGTCTGGTCGATGACCAGCTGCGATGAGGATCTGGGGCTTGTCTATCTCCCGGTGACCTCGGCAGAAACCAGCCTGATCGGCGTTCAGCGGCCCGGTGATAACCTCTTTACACAGAGCATCGTGGCTCTTGAGGCGGCGACCGGAGAGCGCTCTTGGCATTTCCAGACCATTCATCACGATCTGTGGGACTACGACCTGCCGGCAGCCCCCGTCCTGATGGATATCACCGTAGACGGTCGGGCCATTCCTGCGCTCGCGCAGGTCACCAAGACAAATTATCTGTACGTGTTGGACCGGCGCGATGGCACGCCCGTCTGGCCGATCGAAGAGCGCCCGGTCCCGAGGAGTGTCATCAAGGGCGAGTACACGTCGCCGACGCAACCCATTCCGGTCAAGCCGGCACCTTATGATGTCCTGCCTCCGATCACAGACGATAAGGTGGTTGACCTCACGCCTGAGCTGCAAGCCGCAGCGCGCGAACTGCTCGCAAAGACCGGGCCGGGCGAGCTCTACACGCCCATCGGCACGAAACCCACTCTGATCCTGCCGGGCACGGGCGGCGGTGGCAACTGGACGGGCGGCGCGTTCGATCCGGAGTCTCAGATCTTCTATGTGCCGTCATGGACGGGTTTCAACGTGATGCAATTCCGTGAGCTCGACCGCACGGATCCGGCGGTACGGAATGTTCCCTACGGGCTCCGCCGAACGACCATCCCGATGCCGAACAATTTCCCGATCACGAGGCCCCCATATGCGCGGATCACCGCAATCGACATGACGTCGGGTGAACATCTCTGGCGGGTGCCTTTTGGCGAGGGGTATAATCAGCATCCCGCACTGGCGGGCCGCACGTTTCCTCCGCTCGGATCATGGGGATTCGGTGCCGTCATCGCGACCCGCACGTTGCTGTTCAGCGCGGAGCGGGGCCACTGGGGCGAGATGCAGCCGCTCGACGAAATGCGGCCGAAGCTGAGGGCGCACGACAAGGCCACGGGAAGCGTTCTGTGGTCCTACGATCTTCCGAGCACGTATTGGGGCGCGGCACCGATGTCCTACATGGTCAATGGACGCCAGTTCATCGTCGTCGCTCTTGGTGGAACCGACAGAGGGACGCAGACCAACGCGGGCCCGCCCCATCAGCTTGTCGCTTTTGCACTCGCGGACTGAACGGAGACAGAGTGTGAGACTTGCAGTCCCCGGCCTGTTGTTGCTGGCCCTGTCGCTTCTTGTGGGGGTCGGCTCCGACAGGACGAATGCTGAAGGTGCGGATTTGGCCGCCGACGCACTCCTGCGGGGTGAGGCCATCTTCACCGCCAACGGCTGTATGGGTTGCCATGGCGAGGGTGGGCGTCCGCTCGTCGCGCTTTCAACCTATACGGACGAAGAATTGTCCAGCCTCATTCTGGCGCCTGCGAATCCAACCATGCCTGCGTTCGGCTTCAGCGACACTGAACTCGCTGATCTGGTCGCGTTTCTGAAACAGCGCTACCCGTAGCGGGAAGGGGGCTGACGCTCATGACACGGATTCTCGGTTCTGATCGCGCATTGCACCTTGGTGCGGCGCTGATCGTCGGCCTCGGTGTATTCGCTGCCTCTGATCCCGTCGGAGCGGAGGAGGCCGGGAAGGCTGAAACCCACGTGTATTTCGGCGACTTGCACGTGCACACGTCCTATTCCCTGGACGCCTTCTCGTTCAAGACCCTTGCCACACCAGCGGACGCGTATGCCTTCGCGCGCGGCGAGCCGGTTCTGCATCCGAGCGGGCACAAGCTCCAGCTCGATCGGCCTCTCGACTTTCTGGCCGTGACCGACCACGCGGAGTTCATGGGTGTGTTTCGTGCGACCTCGGATCCTGATAGCCCGGCGTCGAAGTTCGGGCTTGCGGAAGGAATCAACGATCCCGATCCGGCGAAGTCCCGCGCAGCCTACATTCGATTCCGCATCGCCTCGATGCAGGGGCGGACCGCCGAGGCTCTCGGGGGAGATCCCGCGCTTCTTCCCGAGATCATCCGCGACGCATGGGATGACGAAATCAGTGCGGCGAATGTGGCCAACAGGCCCGGCGAATTCACGAGCTTCATCGCCTTCGAATGGAGCGCGGCTCCAGACGGGCAGAATTTGCACCGCAATGTCATCTTCCGTGGCGACACCGCGCCATTGCCGTTCAGCTCGGACGTCAGTGTGCGGCCCGAAGATCTCTGGACCTACATGGAGGACGCGCGCCGCGACGGACATTCTGTTCTCGCGATCCCCCACAACTCGAACAGCTCGAATGGCCTCATGTTTCCGCTCCAGGATTCGTATGGCGGGGCGCTGACGGCGACCTACGCCTCTCGGCGCATGGCCAACGAGCCCCTTGTTGAAGTGACACAGACAAAGGGGACGTCGGAGACCCATCCCGCGCTTTCGCTGACCGACGAGTTTGCAGACTTCGAGATCATCGAGCAGCGGTTTGGATCGCAGTTGCCGGTGACGAACTTCGCGGGCGGATATGTCCGCGACGCGCTTCGGACAGGCGTGACGTTCCAGGAGTCGGACGGTTTCAATCCGTACAAGTTCGGCCTGGTCGGTGCGACCGACACGCACAACGGTCTGCCACAGATCGATGAAGCACGATTTCATGGCAACCATGGTGCGAGTGACGCGACCGCGGAGCGCCGGGCGAACGCGGGCCGCTTGCGCAAATATGGTGCCTCGGGGCTGACCGGTATCTGGGCGGCCGAGAACTCGCGGGAGGCGCTGTTCGACGCCCTGGCCCGGAAGGAAACCTATGCGACGACCGGCCCCCGGATCACGGTTCGTCTCTTTGCCGGATGGAATCTTGATGGGCTCGAACCGGGCGTGGGCGGATGGGTATCGGACGCTTACGCGCGGGGCGTGCCCATGGGGGGCTCGCTGAAGGCCCGAGCGGGAGACGGACCGGTCTTTCTGGTCAGCGCCGCGAAAGATCCGGAGGGAGCCAATCTCGACCGCATACAGATCGTCAAAGTGTGGAGCAAGCGAGGAGCAAGCGGCGAAGACATCTTCGATGTCGCTCTGTCCGATGGCCGGATGGCGGATCCGAAGACCGGAGCGGTTCCCCCCGTCGGCAATACCGTCGATCTCGTGACCGGGCGCTACACGAACAGCATCGGGGCGGTTCAGCTCGGTGCCGTCTGGAAGGATCCGGCATACGATCCGGCTGCGCAGGCCGCCTATTACGTGCGCGTCCTCGAGATTCCGACGCCGCGGTGGACGACCCTGGATGCGATCGAACTTGGCCTGCCGACACCTGCCGATGTGCCCTCGACCATCCAGGAGCGAGCCTACACCTCTCCCATCTGGATTGAAGCGGGCGAATGAGCGTCCTGCGCGACCGCCCGGATATGGCGGAGGAAATCGTGATCGGCGATTGACCGCGGCAGACGTCCGCGCCTCGGCGATCGGATCGTCACCTATTGTCCCCAGGCGGAGGTCTCTGCCGTATGCGCATTGCGTGGGTGGGATCGAACGTGCGCTTGCGCGAGGGCGGCTTGCACCCAAAGCGAGCCACCAGCAATTCTGTCAGGTAATGGACGCTCGTCTGGCATATCGAATGGTTCGTGAGCTGTCCCCGGACAAGCAGATCCATGAACGTTCCGTTGATCAGGCGGAATGCGAGGGAAATCTCGCTGCGCAACGTGCTCGATCGCTTGAACTCGGGGTGCAGGCGAAGGAGCGAGTGGAACCTGTCCTCGACATTGTCGGCAAGACCGGCCAGGGGAGCGTAGGCGGATGGATCCGACAGGCTGCGTTCGATGATGGCGCGCATGAGACCCTTGTTTCGCAGAAGGTTCTCGAAGCTGCCGAAGACGAAATTCTGGAGGATGTCTCCTGCCGGAGACTTTCGCTGACCTTCCCAGTCGACGCCCGTCTCGATCAGATAGCGTGTGGTCCGAACGTAATTGTCGAGCACGGCGGTGAAGAGGCCATCCTTGTCCGTGAACCGATTGTAGATCGTTCCGACCGCCAGGCCTGCCCGTTCCGCGATGTCGGTGAGCTTTGCGCCCGCGAAGCCGTTTTCGGAGAACGCTTCCTCGGCCGCCTCGAGGATCCTGTCTCGGCTGTCGCGGCTCCGGTCCTGAAGGGCGGGCAGTGCACCGCTGAGTGACATCGCTCGATCGTCTCCGAAGGACGCGCCTGAAGGGCAAGAGTCCCCGTGATTGAACGGCATGAGGTCTTCAGGGTCAACGGAACGTGCGGGTGTTCCACCGGCGACTTGACATGAAATGAATGGTCATTCATCTTTGGTGCGCGAAGCGATAGGGAGAATGCCGCATGAGCAAGATTTTCCGTCCGGGGTCTTTGAGCCTGCAGCTGGCTGCCGCAGTCGTCACCCTGTCGGTTTGGAGTGCGCCCTCGGCCATGGCCGATGGAGGCTATGGTGGTCAGATCGAGGTCTCGGCCAAGGCGCGCGCCCAGCTCGATGCTGCGCGCAAGGAGGTGATCAGCAAGTACGGTACCCCCGAGAAAGCCCGGGCGGCCGGCTGGCGGCGGCCCAACAGCAGCACGCCCACCATGGGCGAGCACTGGGGAAACCGGGATCTGCTCGACAGCCCCGACCTCGATCCCTCCAAGCCTGAAGTGCTCATGTTCGCGCCGCTTCAGGGAGAGCTGAAGCTGGTCGGCGCCTCCTGGATCAAGCGGCAGCCCAAGGAAGATCCGGTGCCTGATCTCTTCGACGGGATGGAGGCGATGTGGCACCGTCACGATGCGGAGGATCCGCTCAATCGGGCCCTGGCCGATGTCGCGCGGACGGAGGGCGGCCCGAGACGGACCAGCGCCGACGGGATCGTGATGAACCACCTCTGGTTCATCCCCGCTCAGGATGGAGAGTTCACCGGCCACAACCACTGGCTCCCGTTCATGGATGCCGGCCTTCCCATTCCGCCCGATTCGGTAAAGGGGGAGCTCCTTGGTCAGGCGGCCCTCGCGCTGGGTGAGGTGAACGGCTCTGCGTTTATCGTGACCGGCACCTATGATGCGCTCCCCAAGGCGGCACAAGAGGAAGTGGACGAGCTGCGCTCCGAGATCGAAGCGCTCGTACCCGACTATCTCGCCAGCCACCAAGCGGATGACCGCAGCACGATGGTGGCGGTCCTCGGCGAGATGGGTGCTTTTTGGACCGATATCCGGGCCATCCACTCGCGCGAGCTTTCGCCGGAACGGGCAAAGCTGCTCGACGTCGCCTATGGCAACATGCTGTCCGGACACGAACATTCGCCCGGTGGTCACCCCTGACGAACGTGGAAATGACGACGCTCTTGCCTCGTCTGACTCTGGAGACGTGATATGATCCGTGTGTTCGTGGCCATTCTGAGTGGGGTGGCTCTCGCCGTGACGCTGACGCTGTCGGCCGCGGCGCATACGACGCTGACGAGCTCGGTCCCCGCGGACGGGGCTGAGGTCGCCCCGCCGGAGGAGCTGATGCTCGAGTTTGGTGCGGACGTGAAGCTGGCAAGAGTGCAGATTGTTCCCATCGGCGGGAAGCCGATAAGGCTCAAACTCGATCGCAGCGCGCCCGCATCCACGAAGATGGTCGTGCCTGTGGGGGAAGCGCTTGCCCCGGGCGCCTATGTGGTCGAGTGGCGTGCCGTGGCTGACGACGGCCATATCATGACCGGCGAATTCGGCTTCTCGGTCCGGTAAGCCTCCATGAGCCCGGGCTTCGAGCTCGCGCACCTCTCCATCCGGATCCTGGCGACGCTTGGTCTCGTGTGGAGCATCGGCAGTGCCCTCTACGCCGCTTCGCTCGGCGGGCGGTCGGCGCCCGCCGACAGGACCGCCCGCCGGACGGGTGTCGTGGCGCTTGTCGCGGCGCTCGTGGGCCTGAGCCTGCTGGCCGCCGTCACCTTGCTCGCGATCGGGGGTGATTGGGCAGGTGCCGTCGATCCGTACACGGTCCAGCTTTATCTGGAGACGAACGGGATCAGTCTCGGGATGCGGCTGGCGGGACTGGCCCTTCTGGGCGTCTGGCTGGCGCAAGGCTCAAGGGTGGCGGCGGTCGGGGCGGCGGTCATCTTGTCGGCGTCCTTCGCCTTTTCGGGCCACGTGGTCTCTCACGATCCCCGGCCGGTCCTGCAGCTTGCCATCGGTCTCCATGTGATAGCCGCCTCGTTCTGGCTCGGGTCGCTTGCACCTTTGGCGGCGGCCGCGCGTCAGGATACGCCCGACATTGCGGCGCAGCTCATGGATGCCTTCGCGCGGCGCGCGGCGACCGGACTGATCGTGCTGGTCCTCGCGGGCGGGGCGCTCGCAGGGTTGCTGTCGGCGCAATGGCCCTGGCTGTGGCTGGGAACGGATTGGGGCCGGGGCCTTCTGGTCAAGCTGAGCCTTGTCGGGATCCTGATCGGCTTCGCGGCTCTTCACCGGTTTCTTCTGACGGACCGCCTGCGAGGGGGACGGGCAGGCGCGGGAGCCGTTCTGAGCGGATCCATCCTCGCTGAGGCGATTGTCGGCATTGCTGTCATTGCAGCCACCGCCTCCTTCGCCGCGCGGTACAGCCCGGGTGGCGTGTGAGGGAGTGAAATCGAATGTGTTGACATAGGGCGACCTATTGTCGACATTCAATCCTCGTCGTTCCCCTGTCCACCGGCGCCACTTGAGGCGCGCATGCGGAGTGGCGTCATGCTCGTCCTGGCCGACACCATTGAGATTGCGCGCCCTGCCGAAGCGGTGTTCGCCTTTGTGAGCCATCTCGAGAACTACCCGGACTGGTTTCCGGGTGTGGTTCAGATGCGCAGCGCGGATGATCTGCCGGACGGCACGATCGGCAAGCGCTACAACGAGATCGCCGTCGTGCCGCCGGGCCGGGAGGAGGCCGTTTCGGTCGAAATCGCCGAATTCGAGCGGGGCCGGAGGCTCGTCATTCATCCAGACCTTGCGCCCGTCCTTCCGAAGTTCACCTATGAAGTCGTCGAACGGGGGGCGGAGCGAACCGAGTTCCGCTGGCGGTGTGAGGCGCGGGCCAGGGGTGCATCCGTCGCTCTTGCCTTCCGGCTGATGCGGGCGGTCCTGCGCCCGCGTCTAAGGGCGGGGCTCGGCAATCTCAAGCGCATTCTCGAACAATCCCCGGAGCAGAAGATTACGGCTGCCCTTCAATGGCGCTTCGGTCCGCCCCAAGAGGTCCTTCGGGTCAATGATACCCGGCCAAGGCTGCCGCCCGGGCCTGGCGAGGTAAGGGTGCGCATCCTGGCCGCTTCGCTGAACCACATCGACGTGATGCGGATGTCGGGCTATGGCGCCAGACTCTTCAGGATCCGCAAGGCAGGCGGATTTCCGCTGACGCTCGGAACCGATGTATGCGGAGTGGTCGAGGCTGTCGGGTCCGGCGTAAGCGGATGTTCGGCAGGCGACATGGTCTTCGGCGCAAAGCCGCCGTCGCGGGACGGCACGCTCGCAAGCCATGTCATCCTGGCGGCCGAGCATGTCGTCGCAGTGCCCGAGGGTCTTTCACCGGAGTCGGCGGCTGCCATGCCCTATTGCTTTCTGACCGCCTGGGCAGGCCTCGTCGGTCAGGGACCGCTCTCGGACGATGGCGCAGGGGATGCGCGTGTCTTCGTGCAAGGGGGTGCTGGAGGCGTCGGCTCGATGGCGGTCCAGATTGCCAAGGCGCTCGGGGCCCACGTTGCCGCGAGCTGTCGCGCGCACGAAGTCGAGGCCGTTCAGGCGCTCGGAGCGGATGAGGTTCATCCGGTTGGATCAAGCGACTATGCGGCGAGCTTGCGGGACTACGATATCGCTCTTTGTTCTGCTGATCCCTCCGAGTTCGACCGGATGCTTGGCATACTGAAGAAAGGCGGTGGCGTGTTCGCGACGACCATTCATCCGACCCTTGCCCTTGTGGACAAGCACGGACTGCTCCTTGGACCAATCAAGGCGAAGCGTGTGCTGGCCGAGCAGCGTCGTGAGGCGAGCAAGCTGGGCGTCGGCGTGCAGTGGGTCCTCTTCCAGCCGAATCGGGCGGCACTCGAGCGGCTGGCCGGCTGGGCTGGGCAGGGCCGGATCCGGCCGATTCTGGATCGGCACTATCCTCTCCGCGACATCGCTGCCGCCATGATCCGCCTTGCGAGCGGTGAGGCCAGAGGCAAGGTGATCATCCATCCTGATACAGAGCAAGCGAGACTGAAGGAGGCGCGCTGATGGCCATCATCAAGATCCACGACATTGGCTATGTGCGCTTTCGTGCCCCCGATCTCGACCAGATGGAAGCATTCCTCACGGATTTCGGCCTTGTACGCGCTGGTCGGGAAACCGACCGGCTCTACATGCGGGGAACGGGTGACAGTCCCTATTGCCATGTCACCGAGCCGGGAGCCCCCGCTTTCCTCGGTATCGGGCTGCGGGCCGCGAGCGAGCGAGACGTCGAGCGTCTCGCCCGCGCCGAACATGTCGAGGTCGCAGCACAGGATGGGCCGGGCGGCGGTTCCTGCGTCCGTCTCACCGATCCGGGGGGCTTCACGATCGAGGTCTTTGCCGGAGGCCGTAAGTCCAAGCCTTTGCCCGCGAAGCCGGCCGCCATCGTCAACACGGCGCAGGACAAGCCGCGGTCGGGCCGGTTGACGGTGACACAGGGGCCGGCCGAGGTGAAGCGGCTCGGACACTGCGTCATCGAATGCAAGGACTTTCGCGAAAGCGAGGCCTGGTACAAGGAACGGTTCGGCTTTCTGTCGTCTGACGAAATCTACATGGATGGTGTCGAGGGTCTTATCGGTGCCTTCATGCGGGTGGATCGCGGCCGGCAACCTGTCGATCATCACACGCTCGTTCTGCTGCAAATGGGACGACCGGGCTTCGGCCATGCCGCCTTCGAGGTCACCGATGTCAATGCCGTCATGGCCGGGCACGACCACATGAAGAAGGCGGGGCACCGACACTCATGGGGCATTGGCCGTCACATCCTCGGCAGTCAGATATTCGATTACTGGCGTGATCCGTGGGGCAATCAGCTCGAGCATTGGACGGATGGCGACATGCTCCCCGCCGATGCGCCGGCGGGGCGGCATCCCGTCAACAAGCTGATCGAGACGCAATGGGGACCGCATCTCGATCTGCAGCACAATTAGGGTACGGAGAGGCAGGAATGAAACTGGGAACTTTCGAGTACCGTGGGCGGACAGCGGTCGGTGCGGTCAAGGGCGAGGGGATCGTCGATCTGAGCGCAGAGGATCCGGCCATCCCCAACGAAATGACCAGGCTGATCGCCGCCGGCCGGCCGCTCCTTGAGCGCATACGCACTGTTCTCGAGACCGCGACAGCTGTTCCGCTTGCGGATGTCTCGCTGCGAGCCCCTATCCTCCGTCCACCAAAGATCCTCGCGATCGGTCTCAATTATGCCGACCATATCGAGGAGAGCGGCATGCAGCGTCCGGAGCACCAGCTCTGGTTCAACAAGCAGTCGACCTGCGTCATCGGGAGCGGCGAGCCAATCGCCAAGCCCGCCGTCAGCGATTATCTCGATTACGAGGCGGAGGTTTGCGTCGTGATCGGCAAGCGGTGCCGTCACGTGCCGCGTGAGCGGGCAGGCGAGGTGATCTTCGGGTTCTGCGTGGGCAACGACGTCAGCGTGCGGGATTGGCAGCTGCGAACTCCGACCATGACGATCGGCAAGTCCTTTGACACGCACGGACCCATCGGTCCCTTTATCGTGACGTCGGACGAGATCGCCGATCCGCATGCGCTGGATATCAGATGCTGGGTCAACGGGGAGCTGCGCCAGAACTCGAACACACGCCATCTTGTCTTCAACTGTTTCGACCAGATCGCCCATCTCACGACCGCGTTCACCCTCGAACCGGGCGACATCCTGTTCACGGGAACCCCGGCGGGTGTGGGAGGGGCCTTCAAGCCACCGAGATTCCTTCGCCCGGGCGACAGCATCAGGATCGAAGTCGAAGGGCTGGGCGTGCTTGAGAACACTGTCCTGGCCGAGGTCCCTCAGCCGGTCATCGGTTGAGAGCGTCATCATGGCCGTGCAGCTGCAGTCGCCCGTTCTTCGGACGCCGGATGATCGGTTCGCCGATCTTCCAGACTTTCCTTTCGCGCCGCACTATGTGGAGATCGCAGACCCGGATGTGGGAGTGATCCGTCAGCATTATCTCGACGAGGGCCCGCGCGACGGCGTGCGGATCCTTCTTCTGCACGGCGAGCCCTCCTGGTCCTATCTGTACAGGAAGGTGATCCCGGGGCTGGTGTCGCGCGGCTACCGGGCCATCGCGCCCGACCTGATCGGTTTCGGCCGGTCTGACAAGCCCACCGATCCTGCGCTTTACACCTATCGTCGGCACGTTGCCTGGATGGCGTCCTTCATCGAAGCGACCCGCATTGCCCCGGTCCACCTCTTTTGCCAGGACTGGGGCGGATTGATCGGACTGCGCCTCGCTGCCGAAAAGCCAGACCTCTTTCTGAGCGTTTGTGCTGCGAACACGGGCCTGCCCGACGGACGCAGGCTCTCACCCTTCGTTCATGTCTGGAGGCTGTTTGCGCGTCTCACGCCCGTGTTGCCGGTTGGCCAGATCGTCAGCCAACTGACCACATGCGGCCTCTCGCCGGACGAGCGGCGCGCCTATGACGCCCCTTTTCCGTCCGAGACCTACAAGACTGCTGCCCGACGGTTTCCACAGCTCATACCGGTGTCACCCGAGGATGAGGGCGCTCGCGACAACCGCAAGGCGCTGGCCGCGCTCGGGCACATCAACACACCACTCCTGACGGTCTTCGGCGCCGATGATCCGGTCGCAACCGGCACCTGGGACCGCATGCTTCAGGAGGCGGCTGCGGGGGCTCGGGGGCGTCAGCACAGGGTCATCGCAAAGGCCGGACACATGATCCAGGAAGATGCCGGACCGCTGCTGGCGGAGATCCTGGACGCGTTCATCCGAGGGGGAAATGGCAGCCCTCTCACGACGGGGTGATCTTGTTCAGGGCTCAGGAGTCCACCGGCTTTGGTCGGTCCGGCTTCCCCCTGGCCTTCCGCGCGGGTTCGGCCGGCCGATGCGGATCGCCCAACCACGCGACCGGGCCGGCTTCTCCTCGTTCTTCCTCGAGCCCCGTCTGACGAAGGACCTCATCGAGCGCCTGGGTCGGAATCTGACGGGCGATATCCTCCGCCCTCGTCGTATTTCGTGTCTTGATCGCCACTGCCAGCTCAAGCCAGAGCTGCGCGAGCTCCTGCCGGGCGACCGGCCGTTCGAAGCCCTTGCGCGCAAAGGTCCGGAGCGCGCTCTGGAAGCTGTTTTCGAAGAAGAGCGTCAACTGCGCGCTGCGTGCCGACGCGGACAGCTTGAACCAGGGTTCCTGCGCAAGCATGATGAAATCGCCCGTATCGATCGGAGAGTCGGCTGCCGCTTTGAGCCGCCGGACCGTCGCGAAAAGGTCGTCCTGTTCTTCCGGTGTCGCACGCATCGCGGCAAGGCGGGCGCACAGGCCCAGCAACACCGAGCTGATCCACACGGCATCGATGCTCTGTTCGTCGGCCGCGCTCGCCACCCGCAGGCCACGGACCGATTCGCGGGTGAGCCAGAGCCGCGCTTCGAGCGCCTTCAGCGCCTCACGGACCGGGCCGCGGCTCGTGCCGTAATAGTCTGCGAGATCCTTCTCCTTCAGGTGCTCGCCAGGCCGCAGTTCGTTGCGCCGGATGCGTGCAATCACATCGTCCACGATCGCTTTTGAATCGCGCTTTCCCTGTTCGCTCATGGTCCTTTCCGGATTCGGGGGCGGCCGGGCCGCACGTGCGGGCGATGTGATCGGCAGCGGTGATCCAGGTCAAGGCCTCGATCAATGTTGACTTTGAATCAAATATGTCGACACTGAAGGGGCCGGTGTTCAACGGCCGAAACGTCAATTGAGGGGAGTGTCCAATGAAACGCCTATCCAGGCCGGCACAGCTGCTGAGCGCAGGATCGGTCCTCGCGTTCCTGTCCGTCCCCTCCCTCGCTGAAGCGCAGGGGGTGGACGAGCTGGTGGTCTTTGCCCGTAAGCGCGAAGAATCGCTTGTGAAGGTTCCGACCGCGGTTACCGCTCTCTCTTCCGAGCGTCTGGCCCGCGATGGCATCACCACCATCGATGACGTCGTTCGCCTCGTGCCCAACGTGAACTGGAAGGCGGTTGGCGCGCCCTTTGCCGATCAGATCTCCATCCGCGGGCAGGGTGTGGGCCTGCAGATCAACGCCGAGGCGGCGACCGGCATCTATCGGAATGGCGCGTTCACGGCGGGCGGCAATCTCGGGGGCTACAGCTTCACGCGCCTCGACATGTTCGATGTCGAGCGCATCGAGGTGTATCGGGGCCCTCAGGGCGCGACCTTCGGACGGAATGCCGTTGGTGGTGCGATCAATGTCGTTTCCGCCCGGCCGAAGGACGCCTTTGGTGCCGGTGCAGAAGTCGCCTACGGAGAGAACGACCGCTACGAGGTCAACGGCTACATCACGGGGCCCCTGTCGGATCGCTGGTCGGCCCGGCTCAGCGCGCTGCATATCGATCAGCAGGACGGATTTGCGACGAACACGCTCGATGGATCGACGCTCGACGATGAGCGGGCGACGGGCGGACGGCTCGGCCTGCGCTATGAGGGTGATGGCTTCGACGCCAATCTGACCATCGATTACTTCGATGAGGAAACGCCGAGCCTCGTCCCGCTCACCTTCGTGTCGACGCTTGGCCCCGATCCCTTCCGGAACGCTCTGAACACGGAGAGCCGCTTCGAGCGCAGCGAATATAACGGAATCCTTGAACTGAACTGGGATCTCGGCTTTGCCACGCTCTCCGGCGTAAGCATCTACAAGAGCCGTGACGCGGAACAGGTCGACGATAACGATGCCTACACGCGCACCAGCATGTTCGACCCCGGTCAGGTCCGTGGCCAGACGGACGAAGTGACCCGCTGGGGCCAGGAAGTCCGCCTCGTTTCCAATCCTGGCGGCCCCCTCTCCTCGGTGGTTGGTGCAGAAATTCTCAGGCTCGAGGTCGACAATGTGGTCGATCGCAGCGGCTTCGCCATGGCGGCCCAGAACTTCCGGTCGGCCACGACGTCCGACGACTGGTCCTACGCCGCCTTCGGCCTTGTGGGCTACGACATTACGTCAAGCCTCAATCTCACCGGGGAGCTTCGCTACACGCGCGACAAGAAGGAAATCGACATCGATTTCACAGGTCTTCCGTCCAGCTTCACCACGAGCGCCAGCGACGACTATGAGAACATTTCGCCGGTGGTCACGCTGAGCTACAGCCCCAGTGACATGTTCAATGTCTATGCGCGATACGCGACGGGCTACAGACCGGGCGGATTCAACAATCGTCCGGCACCGACGCTTCTGCCCACCGATCCCGTCTACTCCCTCGCCTATGATTCCGAGGACACCAAGTCCTACGAGCTGGGCGTCAAGTCGCAGCTTCTGGATGGCGCGCTCGATGTCAACGCGGCCGTCTTCCGCGCCATCGCGAGCGATCTCATTATCAATCAGACCACGTTCTCGAGCGTTGGATTCCTCAACTACGTGATCAACGCCGGCAAGTCTCAGGTGGATGGCGTGGAGCTGGAGGCAGCGGCGCGGGTTCCGTTCGAGCCGACCGGCGGGCGCCTCCTTTTCAATCTGGCGGCGAGCTGGGCCGACGGCGAATTCGAGAGCGGACCGCTCGAAGGCTTCGCCATTCCCTACCTTCGCGACTGGCAGCTGGCCCTTACCTCGACCTTTACCCAGCCGATCGCCAATTCGGTCGAAGCGTTCGCACAGCACGGGTTCACCGGGGCCTGGGGCGGCTGGATCGACGAGGCGGGGAACTCTCTCCTGGGACCGAACTCCGTCCTCGAAATGGATGACGCGCTCCTGCACGACTTCGCGCTCGGGGTGCGGAACGAGCGCTGGTCCCTCACGGCCCGGGTGCAGAACGCCTTCGACAGCGAATTCAGCATACAGAAGGTCGCCGCTCCACTTGGCAACACGGAAAAGATCAATCTTCCGCGGACGTGGTCGGTGCGGCTGGGCGTGAAGTTCTGACCTGGAACACCGGAAGATCCGGCCTCGGCAGCGAGCCGGGGCCGGCGGACCCGTCTTTGGCTTTGCAGAATTTGGGAAGGTGCCGAAATGTCTGAAGCGCTTGTGTCTAAGAGCCAGACCGGAATTGATCTCACACGAATCTCCCAACATGCAGCCAACAAGCCCTTCATTGGTGCACCCGTGACGGCGGGGCAGGCGGCCGGACCGGCATTCGACGGGCCGCTTCCCGCGCCGACACGGGACGTCGATCAACTGAAGGCGGATTTCGACCGGGCCGGCTACTGCCTCATCGCAGAAGCGATCGACGAGCCGACGCGTGCGGCTTTGCTTGACCGCGTTGTCGAGCAGTATGAGGGCGAGCGGGAAGCCGGAATCGCTCTTGAGACGGAGCAGAGAGACGCGCGCCTCACAAATCTTCTCATGAAGGGCAAGATCTTCCAGAGCGTTCTGCTTCATCCGATCGCGGACCAGATCCTGAGCCATGCCTTGGGAGAGGGCTTCCTGCTGTCGACGCTTGGCTCTGTCCGCACCCTTCCGGGGTCGTTCTCGCAAGGCTTGCACGTCGACCAGTCCTATATCGGGTTTCCGACGCCGGTTCCGATGGTGGTCAACACCGTCTGGATGCTCGAGGACTTCACGGAAGATAATGGCGCTACACGGATCGTTCCCGGCAGCCACCGCTGGGATCCGGCAAGCGTCGCACAGCTGCACGAGGGCGTGGGCCTCCACGCCGGGACGGGGCTTGAAAACCCGCCGCAGACGGTCGGAGCCGTTGCGCCGGCGCGGACCTGCATGGTCTTCGACGGGCGCCTCCTGCACGGGACGGGGCGCAATCGCTCAAGCGATCGGACCCGTACCGGCGTCTTCGCCTATTATGGCCGCGGCTATCTGCGCCAGTTCGAGAATCCGTTTCTCTCGATCGATGACGAGACGATGATGTCGCTCGACCCGGAGATCCGCGCCCAGCTTGGGTACCGGCCCTGGTTCTTCCTGGGCGGAAGCCAGATTCCGGGCAATCCGGCCCCGCTGGATCAGGTGCGCCCGACGCGGTTGACGGGCGTCCTGAGGCCCCGCGGACGGTCTGGACACTGATCAGGATGCACAGTCTGCGGGTCCTGTGTGCGCTGACGGCCCTTCTGTCTTTGGTGGGGTGTCGTCTGCTGGACGCAAGCGGGCGGCAGGCCGGCCTTGGCCGAGAAGGCCCTCCGAACATTCTGCTTATAGTCGCCGATGATCTTGGTGTGAACGACCTGTCGCTCAATCCCCTTCGGGGGGAACGCGGCACTTCTCTGCCTCCTGTCGCAACGCCGCATATCGATTCGATCGGGGAGCAGGGCTTAATTTTTACGCGTGCCTATGCTGCACATGCGACTTGCGCGCCCAGCCGGGTCGGGCTGTTGACTGGCCGTGAGCCTCAGCGGTTCGGCCTCGAATTCAATCCGGGCTCGGATGCTTTCGCAAGTGTTCTCGGCAAGAGAAGCTACAGCGGCATCCCGGGACTCTTCTTCGAAGACCGGCTTGGCCGATCCTCCCAGGAGGCTGCAGGCCTTCCGACATCGGAGGTTACGCTCGGTGAACTCGCCAGAGCGCACGGCTATCGCACTGGGCAGTTCGGAAAATGGCACCTTGGCGTTGAGGAGCGATACCTTCCCGGCAATCAGGGCTTCGACCGTTGGACGGCATTCCTCGCCGGATTTCCGTTTTATCTGCCGAAGGACGATCCTCGCGCCGTCAATGCTCCCCTGCCCATCGATGCAGAGTTCTGGATGTTTCCGAACGCGCCACCGCTCAGAAACGGCGTCCCCGTCGAGGCCGATCGGCTGCGTACGGACCTGTATGCGGACGAAGCGATCGAGTTCATCCGAAGCGAGGATGATGACAGGCCGTTCTTTGCTTATCTCGCCTTTCTGGCTCCGCACAATCCGCTGCAGGCGCTAAAATCCGACTACGATGCAATCGTCGGGGTCGAGGATCACGAGACGCGTGTCTACTATGCAATGATCAGAGCCCTCGACCGGGCGATCGGGCGCGTTCTGGATGCACTGCGTGAGAGCGGGCAGATGGAGAACACCGTCATTGTCTTCACCTCGGACAATGGCGGGGCAGACTACACGGAGATCTGGACGCACAATCAGCCGTTACGCGGGTTCAAAGCCAGCTTCTGGGAGGGCGGGATCCGTGTGCCGCTCTTCATCCGCTGGGATGGTGCCATTGCTGCACGCGGGCAAATGATCGAAACACCCGTCAGCCTTCTTGACCTCTTTCCCACCTTCGACCGGCTCATGGGTCCTGCCAGCGTGACAACAGCCGGGCCGCTCGACGGGCGCGCACTCCTGACTGAAGAGGGCGGCCTTCTTCCCCGGTTTGGCCACGAGGAGCTTTTCTGGCGGGCAGGGGAGGCCGTCGCCTATCTCGGTCCGCAGTGGAAGCTGATCGCCACACCGCGTCCGGAGCCGGGCCGGGTCTGGCTTTATTCCGTCGGCGAGGGTCCGGCGGAAGACCACAATCTGGCTAAAGCACGGCCCGATATCGTCGAGTCACTGCTTGACCGCGTAAGGGATCACTTCGACCCGATGCCGCCGCCTCGAAACGTTCCGGCGTTCGAGATGCCGGTACGGGCCGAGCCGCCGGTCCCGGGGGATTTCGAGCGACTGGATGAACTCGATTACATGTACTGGCCGGGATGAAGGTCCGGAAGCGAGGAGAATGGTTCATGAGGTCCCCGAAGCGATTTGCGCCGACACTGGCCATTCTGCTTGCGCTTGCCGCATGCGGAGAGAGCGACACCGCCAAATCGGAGAGCCCGGCCGCAGCGGCGCCGGTCATGTCGGACGTGGCGCCCGCGCCCTCCGCCGCGCGGCCGCCAAACGTCATCCTCATCGTTGCCGATGACCTCGGTATCAACGATCTTTCTCTGAACACGGAGCTTCGGGCGGGAGATCGGCCGGCCCCCGTGGCGACACCCAATATCAACAGGATCGCGCTGGAGGGCGTTCGCTTCGACCAGGCCTATTCCGGGCACGCGACCTGTGCACCGAGCCGGGCGTCCCTGATGACGGGCCGAATGCCGCAGCGCTATGGCTTCGAGTTCAATCCCGGGTCCGCGGCTTTTGCGAAGACGCTGTCCGGAACGGTCTATGACGGGATTCCGGGACTGTATTTTCCGGAACGGGCGGAGGGCCAGGATCCTCCGCAGGCGGTGGGGGTCCCGCCGGAGGAGGTTACCCTCGCCGAACTCCTGAAGTCCTCGGGCTATCGCACCGCCATGTTCGGCAAGTGGCACCTGGGCATGGCGCCGGACATGCAGCCTGGCGCCCAGGGGTTTGACGAGTGGGTCGGCTTTCTCGGCGGCGCGTCGCTCTATGCGCTCCCGGAGGACCCGGACATCGTCAATGCGAAGCTGCCGATCGACGAGAACCTGTGGCAGATCTTCCGATATGATGCGCTCCGCAATGGCGAGCCCATGGATAGCCGGCAGTACCAGACAGATCTCTGGGCGGACGAAGCGGTCTCGTTCATCAGGCGGAATGCCGGCGCGCCCTTCTTCGCCTATGTCGCCTTCAACGCGCCGCACAATCCGCTGCAGGCGCCTCGGGCAATTTATGACGAACTGTCCTGGATCCAGGATCACGAAGAGCGCGTCTATGCGGCGATGGTCGTGTCTCTCGACCGTGCGATCGGGCGTATTCTCGACGCGCTCGAGGAGGAAGGCCTCACAGAGGACACGCTGGTGATCTTCACTTCCGACCATGGCGGTGCCGAGTACACCCGTCTTTACACGCATAATCTTCCCTTTCGTGGCTTCAAGGGATCCTTCTGGGAAGGGGGCATCCGTGTGCCCCTCTTCGTCCGCTGGCCGGCAGGATTCGAGGCGGGCCTTGTCGTGAAGACGCCGGTACGCCATCTCGACCTCTTTCCGGCACTTGGGGCCCTTGCCGACGCAGTGGCCGAGCCTGCGGCTCCGCTCGACGGGACGGACATTTTCTCACCGCTCGCCGGTGGCACGAAACCGTCCGCAGCCGTCCCCATGATCTGGCGTGCGGGCGATGTGTTCGCCATCTTCGACGGGCGGTACAAGCTGATGACCGCGAATCGCCCGGAGCGGGTCTGGCTGTACGACCTCCAGGAGGACCCGACGGAGAAGGTCAATATTGCTGCCGATGAGCCTCAAACGGTTGCTCGCCTCACGGAGGCCCTCGCCACATTCGACGAAGACGTCGGTCCGCCCGAGAACATGACGCTTTTCGAGATCCCCTCGCGGGCCGATCCACCTCCGCCCGATCCGTCGACTGAGGATCTGGACGAGCTCGACTTCGTCTACTGGCCCAGCTGAGAGCGCCGGAACCAGACGCACTTCTCTGCAACTCTTGAGCCTGAGGAGAGATTCTTATGGGCAATGTTCCCGCCACCGAGACGTTCGATGGAACCTACCCCTTCAAGGCAAACTTCACGAATGCCCCGGGCTTCCGGATGCACTATGTGGATGAGGGGGAAGGGGAGCCGATCTTCCTGGTCCATGGCTTTCCGACATGGTCATACCTGTATCGGAACTACATTCCCCCGCTTTCCAGGAAATACCGGGTGATTGCCCCGGACCATATGGGCTATGGCAAGAGCGACTCTCCGCGCGGCCGGGATTACACATTCGACGGGCACAGCCGGAATTTCGACAAGTTCATCCTCGACCTCGATCTCAAGGATATCACGCTCGTGCTCCATGACATCGGGGGCCCGATCGGCGCGGGCTTCGCCTTCCGTCATCCGGACCGGATCAAGCGCCTTGTCATTCAGAACACGGTGATGCTCGGGATCGATCTCGAGTTCGAGAACAGCCTCCTCGCGGGTCCGGAGAACGCCGCCCCCTATCTGATGTGGATTGCCGAGAAGCACGCGCAGGGTGTCTTCCAGACCATGTATGACAACATGGACACAACGCTCGGGGGTCTCTTCGTCAAATTGCCCTTGCTCGCGAAGACACCATGGACACCGCTCATGGACAAAGCGTACACGGCGCCGTTCAAGGAGAAGGAGCATCGGGCCGCCGTCGAGGAGCAGGCGCGGCAGGTCTACATTCCGCTCATCGAGGGGAAGGGCGTGCCCTATGTTGAGCAGCCGAGCCCTGAGGTCATCGAAAAGCTCCGTGCCAAGCCGAAATTCATGGTCTGCGGCATGAAGGATCTCGCGGTCATGCCCCAGGTCACGATACGGATCTTCAAGCACCAGTTTCCGGGTGCGCCCGTCGTGGAACTTCCGCAGTCAGCCCATTTCGTGCCGGAGGATGCTCACGAAGCGATCGTCGGAATGATCGATCTCTTCATGCAGATGACCTGAGGTCATGAAAGCAATCTGAATCCGGGGATCCTTCGGGCGGGGCGGGTCAAGTCCCCGCCCCCCTCAGGAAAGACGCGCTGCGAGGCGATCGAGATAGGTGGTGATGCGGCGGGCATTCGCGCCGATGTCGCTTCCGCCGACGCGCGATTTCGAGCGCACGTCGATCCGGGTCCCACCGTCCTCCGCCCGCAGCCGGATCACGACGTCATCGCGGAACCCGAACCAGAAGGTCCTGTCGGTGGCCTCGATACGTCCCTCCTCCCGGACGGAGGCAACGATCGTCCATCCCATCTCCTTGGCGGCCGCGAGCGCCTCGGGGAAGACCGCGTCGGGCATCGCCTGCACCTGCAGAGGGCCAAGACCGGGATAGCCGCGCTTCTGGGCCTCCGCCACCCGCGCTCCGGCATAGTCGGGAGGATTGCGGGCGTTGTCCGCTTCCCGAAGCGGGACAACGTCGACGAAACGGGGCGGATCTTCCGTGTCGGTTGTAATGTCGTGGATCGGCGGCACGGATGCGGCGTTCGTGGATTGCTGGTAGGGAGTCCAGAGCACGAGGCCGCTCAGGATCACGGTCACAGCCGACAGGCGCATGATCCTGTGCGGTGGCAGCACAAGCCCCAGCACAAGCATGACGAACGAGACCGCTGCGGACAGAAAGACGACGTAGGCGCCGGTCGCGAGGAAGCCATGTCGCACTGGCGGCAGGAAGAAGCTGACCGGATTGTCGAGCGATGGCCGCCAGCGGCCAAACGCGGTCTGCAGGTCAATGACGCCGGCCTGATAGAGAAATCCGGCGAAGGCCAGCACGACGGCGCCGGCACACAGGCCGAAAAGCGCCAGCGCAGAAATCACTCCCAGCACCCTTGTCACGACAGATCCTCCCTGATCCAGCCTTCATGGCGCGGTCCGAACCGTCAGATCCTGCCGGCCGCGCTCTTCTCCGGGCGACTCTAGGTCTCCGGCTCCCCGTTGTGCAACCCGGCGGGTATCGGCGCCTGGAGTAGCCCCATCCGGCTGCCGCAGGGTCCGGGCCATGCCTTCCGTTACACCACCATTGACCAGAAGTTGTGACATTCTGGCCCGGCCCCGCCTCGGGCGTGCAGCGAGGCAAAGCTCAGGGAGTGGGGGAAATGCGCATGCTGACAGGGCGTTGGTCGCAGGGGCGCGGGATGGGGCTGATCGCCGCCTTGGGCCTTCTGGCCGCGCTTGGCCTTGCCGTCTGGTCCGGGCCCGGACCCTCCGCGGGTGAGCGGGCGGACGATTATCTCTCCGCCGATCTGCGGCAGGAGGTCGAGAGCCTGAAGGCGGCGCTCGACCGTGCGCCCACCAGCGCAAATACGCTCGTCGAGCGGGCGCAAACCCTCTACGCCTGGGCCAATCGCTTCGCGCAACAGGGGTGGGAGATTCACCCCGACCTGCCAAGCGTCGTCTCCTCGATCATCGATCAGGGTGCGCGCGGCAGGTCCCCCGCGGGCACCGCCGCCTATGCCGGCATCGACGACCTCGTTCGGGAGATGACCTTCCGCGAAGCCAATCCCGACGCCATCGGTGCTCTCTCCTCCGACGATACTGGACCCTTCGCGGCGGATGGCTACGCAACGCTGGCGCAGACCTACACGGTCGGGGCGAGCCCGATCCGGCCAGGCGGCGGGCTCATGTTCACCCCGCGCGTCTTTGCCGCGCGGACGGATTATCAGACGACGGATCCCGCGGCACCGAACTATCTGAGCGTGTCGAGCTCCAATCCGGATGTCGAGTTCGAAGTGACGACCCATCCGTTCTCCGGCACGTTCTCGGGCATGCTCGGGGGTGTCGACGTGCCGCAACCCTTCTTCAGGGTGAGGTCGGGCCAGCTCGGACCGGGCGACAGGGTCACGCTGACGCTCGGAGACACGAGCCAGGGGTCGCCGGGCTACAGGGTGCCCAGCTTCTCGACCGACGGCCTTCGCCTGCGGGTCTGGGTGCGCCTCGAGGAGGCAGGGCCGATCTTTCCGCTCAAGGAGGTTCCCTTCGAGATCGGAGGGGCGAGCCCCTCGCGTGTCGCGGGATTCGCGCCGGCGATCGTCCGACCTGGGGAGCGCTTCGAGCTGACCATCCGCACCGAGGACGTCTTCCGCAACCGGGCGAGCGGCTCCGCTCCGGCCTATGTGCTGGAAAGCGGCGGTGCCACGATCGCGACGACGAAGGCCGGCGCGCCGACCCTCGATCGCATCGAGATCGGGCTGACCGAGCCGGGTCCGCACCATATCCGCATCCGCTCCGTGGACGGAGCGATCGAGGGATGGGTCACGCCCATTCTCGTGGCGCAGGCTCCGCGCGCGCGGGTCTTCTGGGGTGAAACCCACGGACATACGGGCTTTGCCGAGGGCAACGGGACGGTCGATGGCTATTACAGCTTCGCCCGTGACGATGCGCGGCTCGATTTCGCCGTTCTCAGCGAACACGACCTCTGGATGGACGATCAGGAATGGGATGTGCTGGTCGATGCGGCGCAACGCTGGGACGGCCCCGGATTTGCCGTCTATCTCGGCTATGAATACACCGCGCCCCCCGATCTTGGCGGCCACCACAATGTGGCGTTCCGGACCAATGACGGGCGCAGGCGCGTCGAACGGCAGCGGGCACCGCGGCTTCCCGAGCTCTTCGAGCGACTGAAGGCGGAAAACGACCCCGAGGACGTCATCGTCATTCCGCATGCACACAATCCCGGGGACTGGATGGTGTCCGATCCCGACGTCGAGCGTCTGATCGAGATCGTGTCCGAGCACGGGACCTTCGAATGGCTGGGGCGCCGCTATCTGCAGGAAGGCCATCCTGTCGGGTTCATCGGAGCCAGCGACAACCATATCGGCCATCCCGGAATCCGGGTCGAGCGCAAGGACAGGCCTGTCCTTCCGAGCCGGGGCGGACTTGCGGCGGTCCTTGCGCCCGAACATGACCGGGACATGATCTTCGATGCCATGCGGGAGAGGGCGGCCTACGCCACCAACGGGGCACGGATCATTCTCGACGTGTCCGTCAACGGGACCGGCATGGGCGGCATCGCGCCGGCCGGCTCCCCGGTGCTGGTCGAAGGCGAGGTCGTCGGGTCGGCTCCCATCGAGTCCATCAGTATCGTGAAGAATGGGCAGGAGATCGAAACGATCTCCTACACAGGGCCCCGCGCAGGCGAGGAGAAGCTGCTGCAGATCGCCTTCTTCTCCGAGGCCGATCCGCAGGAGCGCCATGTGCCGTCCCGCGCCTGGCGCATCTGGCGCGGAAGCGCGCGTTTCGAGGGCGTCACGCTCGAGGACTTCCATGCACCGCATCCGGAGGATCCGCATACGCCGGAAGCGGGCGTGAGCCAGACCGACCGCAATACGGGCGAACTCGCCATCCGCACACGCGGCACATGGAACTTCGCGCTCGCGCGTCTGAAGGATGCAGGTCCGGACGCGCGCCTTCAGCTCGATCTCAGGCCGCGCGGTGAGCCCCAGCCGATCGTCAGGGAGATCGCCCTGTCGGCGCTCGACGACGGGCCGGTGCAGATCGAAGTGCCGGCTGGGGCGAACACCGACCTCATCCGGGTCGGCTGGTACACCACGCCCGACAGCTGGGATCGCGCCTTCCGCTTCGAGGATGCGTCCCGGACGCGGCCCGGCGACACCTATTATGTGCGGATAAAGCAGGCGGATGGCGGCCTTGCCTGGTCGAGCCCCATCTGGATCGACCGGCGCCCCGGCAGCTCGGCGGATCAGCGATAGACGAAAGCCGGACCGTCGAGATCGATGGCGGGCAATTCATCCTTCTCGCGCCAGTAGTCCTGCGTGTGCTGCCAGTCGGGGTGATCACCGCGGCGGGGCATGCGGTCGAGGCGGCGCAGGAGATAGTTGGGATTGAAATCCTCCGTGTCCGCCCAGGGCAGCCGCTTCAGGGCAAGACCCTCGGGCGGGGCCACCTCCACCGCGCGCGCGCCTTTCGCCTTCATGTGATTGAGCAGACGGCAGATGAGATCGCCGAGAAGATCGACGCGCAAGGTCCAGCTGGCACGGAAATAGCCGAAGATCCACACGAGGTTGGGAAGACCGGTGAACATGAAGCCGCGATAGGTCAGCGTTTGCGAGAGATCGACCGGGTCGCCATCCACGGTGAAGGGGATGTCGCCGAGCACGGAGAGATTGAATCCCGTCGCCGTGACGATGATGTCCGCCTCGATCTCGGTTCCCGATGACAGGATCAGGCCCCGTTCGGTGAAGCGTTCGATCGTGTCCGTCACGACGCTCGCCTTGCCGGCGGCAATGCCCTTGAAGAGGTCCGCGTCGGGTACGAACGCGATCCGCTGCTGCCAGGGCCTGTAGCGCGGCGTGAAATGTCTGCCGACGTCATAATCCTCGGGCAGGTTCGCGCGCACATCGGCGAGAAGTTCGTCCCTGACCGTCTCGGGCTCGGCCTTCGCGCGGGCGACGAACTTCGCCTGCTCGTGCAGGATGCCGCGCCGGACGATCTCGTGGATCCAGGCCTCCGGAATCGAACGTTCGCGCAGAAGCGTCGCGAGCTCGATCTCGTTGCGTCCGGTCTTGAAGTAGGTGGGCGAGCGCTGGACGAGCGTGACGTGGGCCGTTTGCCCGGCGATGGCGGGCACGAGCGTGGCCGCGGTCGCGCCCGATCCGATGACGATGACGCGCTTGCCTGCGAAGTCGAGATCCTCGGGCCAGGTCTGCGGATGGACGATCCGCCCACGGAATGACGCCATGCCGGGCCACTCGGGCGTATACCCTTTGTCCTGCTCGTAATAGCCGAGGGCGCCGATGAAGAACCCGGCGGTGAAGGTGCTGCGCGAGCCGTCGGGCCGCTCGGCGATCACCGTCCAGCGGGCCTCGCGGGAGCTCCAGTCGGCATGCACGATCCGGTGCCGGTAGCGGATGTGATCGCCGAGAGCGTTCTCCTCGATCACCTCGCCCATATAGGCGAGAATCTCGGCGGCTGTGGCGATGGGCGGGCCCGACCAGGGCTTGAAGCGGTAGCCGAAGGTGTGCAGATCGCTGTCCGAGCGGATGCCGGGATAGCGATGGATGAGCCATGTCCCGCCATAGCTCTCATGTGCCTCGAGAACGAGAAAGGTGCGATCAGGACACTGACGGGTGAGGTGGTAGGCAAGGCCGATGCCCGAAATGCCGGCGCCGGCGATGAGCACGTCGAAATGTTCGGCCGGCTCGGCCGCGGCACGGGTCTTTGCCGGCATGCTGCCTCCCATCGCGCAACCTCCCTCGCTGCACTGGACGTGTCGCGCCTGTCGTCTTCTCGGCAGGGCCGGGCCAGGGCTCTTCGACAGGTCGACCTTAGGAGCGAAGGTGCGTGCGCCCAAGCGCGCGATTGTCGCATCGAGGGCTGTGGATTTCCGTCGAGCGCCCTGCTATACACTTGAATTAATACGTTGCTCAAAGCCCGGTGGCAGATCGGGTTGGCCTTTCGGCATCAAGGCTCCGGTGCCTTTCAGATTCGCGTGGCGTGCGCTCGCCGCCACGCCTCGAGTCCTCCCGCGCTGCCCGTTCTCTTGCGGGCGGCGTATTGCCTGGCCCGCCGGCCCTGCCGGCGGGCTTTTTTTCAGCGGCAGGCCGACATGTCGATCTCGGCGAGGGCGAGGCCGCTCTCGCCGGCCACCGCATAGAGGAGGTAGACGCGCCCGTCCTCCTCGAAAATGGCCGGATCGCGGAGCTGGTTCACCGGGTGGGTGACGGCGCTGCGATGGGAGGGGGCGACGGGTTCGAGCGCGCCCTCGTAGGGGAGCTCCGGCCGCATCAGTTCGACGCGCTCCGAGGCGCGCCATTCGGTCCACGGTCCCACCATCGCGATCCGCGACACCCAGATCCGCTCGGGCGCGTCGCCCGCCTCGGTCCAGAACACGTGGAGCGTGTCGCCCCGCTTGAGGAGCGCCGAATGGCGCATGGTCGCGGGAAAGAGGACGGGTCCCGCGCTCCAGCCCGTGAGCCCGTCCTCGGACCGGTAGAGGATGCCGGGCATGGCGAGGGCATAGCTGACCCCCTCGTGCCGGACGACCCGGAAATAGGGATGGCCGAGAATCTGCGGCTGGGCGGTGAAGGCGAGCCCGTCGGTCGAGACCGCGACGCGCGTGACCTGAAGGCCGAACGCCTCGAGCCCGTGATAGTAGAGCAGGATGCGCCGGCCATCCTCGTCCACATGGGCGTCGGGCGAGGCGATGTGCGGGATCACCTGATCGTCATAGGGGCTCGGGACGCCGGGCGCGCGGGGCGCGCGGTCGGGCAGGGGCTTGCCCTCGGGCAGCGCCGGCGCCTCGGTCGGAAAGCCCGACTGGGCGAGTTGAAGGCTGCCCGGGGGATGCACCGTCCAGGGCCCCGCCACGGCATCGGCATAGGCGAGGCGGATATAGGTCCCCTTGTGGTCGGCGAAATAGAGATAGTAGCGGCCCAGAGGATCGGGAACCCAGTCGGGGACGCGGATGAGCGAGGGCCCCTGAATGTTGGGGCCCATGCGGGCGTCCATCTCCGGCCGGATGATCGGGCCGTCCCCCAGCCGCGTGATTTTCATGCAATCGGCATCCTCTGCCACGGCGCTCCCGAAGGCTGCCCAAAACGCCAGCAGGGCGGCGGATAGACCGAGCAAATCGATCCCCCTGGCCAGCGTGGTTCGAACACTGTGCTTAACGGGTGGCTTGACGTAACGACAGCTCTTCACGATAAGGACTCGTCTATGGCGCTTCTCATCCGGGAAGCATTCCCTTCTTGTTGAACAAAATCAATCCAGCCTGAGAGGTGTGACCTTGCCCGATCGGAGTATGGTCCGAACGGTTCGTAGCCTCGTGGTGCTCTTTCGGGACGTCGAAGCCCTCGCCCGGGACAGCGAACTGACACTCGCACAGTATCGTCTCCTCCTGCTCATGCGGGAAGGGCCGCGCCGCGCCGTCGAGCTGGCCGCCCGGACCATGGTGAAAAAGCCGTCCATCACGCCGCAGATCCAGCAGCTCGAGGATCGCGGCCTCATTCGGCGGGATGCCGACCCGACCGACGGGCGCTCCTCCCGTCTGAGCCTAACGGAAGCCGGGTGTCAGCTCATGTCCCGATTCGAGGAGCAGCTCGCCGAATCGGTCGGGGCGCTCGTGGGACCCGACCGGGCCCAGTGGATGGCGCGCGCCTTCGAATGGGCCGATCCCGCCCCCGCCCCGGTGGCTGCCCCGGACGCTGGCGCCTGCGCGCGGCGGGGGCCTTGCGCTCCGGATCCCTGTGCGGCCGAATAGGCCAAGGTTCTGCCCGAACTGACAGGAGTATGTCCGGTGCCGCCGACGCCGCCTCCGGTTCACGTCTATTCCGCCTATGCCGCGCACATGAAGGCGGCGCTCGAGGCGGCCTTTCCGGACCGGCCCGTCATCCTCTGGGACGCGCCCGGGCCCTTCACCGACGGCCTGCCGGAGGTGAGCTATCTCCTCGCGCTCAAGCCGCCCTCCGGGCAATGGGGCCGGGCGCGCAGGCTTCGTCTCCTCCAGGCGCCGGGGGCCGGGGTCGACCACCTCTATCCGCTCGACGGGTTGAGGCCGGAAGCCGTGTTCGCGAACTCGGCCGGGATCTCGGTCGAGCCGATGAGCGATTTCGCGCTCGCCCTCGTGCTGATGATGATCAAGCGCCTGCCCTGGGCCGCCACGGCCCAGCGGGACCGGCTCTGGCGCCCCTTCCTGCCGGGGGACGCGCGGCAGACCACGCTCGGCATTCTGGGGCTCGGCCGCATCGGGGAGGCGCTGGCGCGCAAGGCGGCCGCACTCGGCATGCGCGTCATCGGCACGCGGAGCACACCGCGGCCCGTGGCCCATGTGGAGGCGGTCCACGGCGCGGGCGACACGGCGCGTGTCGCGGCCGAGGCCGACGTGCTCGTCTGCCTCCTGCCGCTGACCGAGGCGACGCGCGGGCTCATCGGCTCGGACATCCTCGGCGCCATGAAGAAGACGGCGTCCTTCATCAATCTGGGCCGGGGCGGGGTGGTGGACGAGGCGGCCCTCGCCGCGGCGCTGGTCGAGCGGCGCCTCGCCTGCGCGGCGCTCGATGTCGCCGAGCGCGAGCCGCTGCCCCCCGACAGCCCGCTCTGGGAGACTCCCAATCTCGTGCTGACGCCGCATGTGGCGGGGGGCTTTCCCGGCCATCTCGATGCCTCCGTCGCCGTCTTTGCCGAGAACGTCCGCCGCCTCGAGGCAGGCCAGACCGTGCGGACGGCGGTCGACCGGATGCGGGGCTATTGAGCCCGGCGGCCCCCGAGGCGGGCCCCGAGCCCGGGCGCATCCGGGCCCTTGTCGAGGCTTTTGCGGATGATCCGCCGCTCTGGCGCGCCGGTCTTGCCGGGCTCGCCTTCATGGGCCTCTGGTCGGTGCTCGTCGTTCCGGCGGAGCAGCTTGTCCTCACGCTCGGCCTCGGGGCGATGCTGCTCGCCCTCGGCCTCCTCGACCTGCGCCATTTCTGGCTCCCCGATCTCCTCACCCTGCCGCTGACGGGGGCGGGTCTCCTGCTCGCCCTGGGCGGGGGCCGGGAGATGGCGCTCTCCCATGCCGGCGCGGCGCTGGGCGGATTTCTCGCGCTCTGGGCCATCGACCGGCTCTACCGTGCCCTGCGCGGGCGCGCAGGTCTCGGGCTCGGGGACGCCAAGCTCCTCGCGGCGGCCGGGGCCTGGCTCGGTCCGGCGGCGCTGCCCGAACTCGTTCTCCTTGCGGCGCTCGCGGGTCTTGCCGCCCTTGGGGTGCTTGCGCTCGGGGGGCGCCGCCCCGCCGCCGACACGCCGCTGCCCTTCGGGGTCTTTCTCTGCCTCGCCTTCTGGCTCCACTGGCTCTACGGCCCGATGCTATAGTCCGGCCGGATGGCCCAAGGGAGAGCGCGAGCGCGGTGGCGGACGAGCAGGGGCAGAGCGGGACAGGAAGCGGCCCGGCCGGGCTGTGGCGCTGGTGGACGGGCGAGCTCGCGGCCGTCTTCCTGCGGGAGCCGGCGCGCCCGTCCGCGGTCTTGCGCTGGGACCAGCGGCGCGGCCTTCTGACCGATGCCGACGGCAGGCCCCCGCGGGGCGATGCGACGACCGCCGTGATCCTCGTTCCCGATCCGGCGCGGCCACCGGAGGGTCTTGCGGAGGCGGGCGCCGCGCTGGGCCTCCTCGATTACGACCTGAGGGCGGAGGCAAGGGGCGGCGCGCCCGTGCGCATGCGTCCGGGAGCGCTCGACGGGATTCTGGCGGTGGGCGCGCTCGTCGCCGTGCTCGCGGCCCTGGTCGGCCC
>JACAEB010000036.1 GCA_013389075.1 Alphaproteobacteria bacterium | reverse complement strand
CGTGGCTCTGCGGGTCAGGGTCATGGGCAGGTCGTCCCCCACTGAACGGAACATGCGGCCGATTGTGCCACCGAGCGGGGGCCTCCGGCCAGTCCCGCGTCCATTTTGCGCATCGCCGAGGCGCTGCCGACAATGGACACAGCTCCTGCCACCTTGCACAATCGTAACGGAAGCGGCATGTTCGTCATGACTTGGATCAGGAGCGCCCTGATCATCCGACCACCGATCGAGGGAGGTCCCGCCCTCCGGACAGGTATCCGGCCGGACAGCCGTTGAAGGGACACCGACACCGAATGTCCGTCCGGCCCAACAGATAGAGAGAGACACGAAACCCATGCCAACGAGCGGCCTGTCCCGCCTTTCCCGGGAACGCCCGTCCATGCGTCAGCTTCAGGCCGAAGCCACGCGCATCAAGCTGATCCTCACCGCCGAACGCCTGTTCGCCCTGCACGGGATGGACAAGGTGAAGATCCAGGACGTGAACGACGCCGCCGAGCAGCGGAACAAGTCGGCCATCTACTACCATTTCGGCAGCAAGGAAGATTTCGTCTACGCCATCTACGACTACCGCCTCGCCCAGATCGACAAGGCCTGCGGGGCGAGCCTCGACGCGCTGCTCGCCCGGACGGCGGCGCCAGGCATGCTCGACATCGTGCTGGCGACCTTCTCCCCGCCGGTCGACATGCTGCTCGACGAGGACTTCTGGTATTTCTTCCGCTTCGCGGCCCATGGCACCTTCATGGCCGACGCGACCCAGGTGCCGCTCAGCCGGGCCGCGAAGCTGCCCGCCTTCGCGCGTTTCCTCGAGGCGGTGATCAGGGCGGCGCCCGACATACCCCTCGAGGTGGCGCGCCTGCGCTGGGGCCAGGCGATCCTCGCCTTCGTCGCCCTCGCCTCCGAATGGGCGCGCGAGGTCCATGTCCAGACCCCCGGTCTGGGCGAGGCAGCCCTGCGTGACCGGTATCTCGATTACGCGCGCGGCATTGCCGCCTACCTGTCCGGGCCCTACATTCCTGCCGCAGCGCAGCAAGAGAAGCCGAGCTCCGCCCGCAAAGCGCGCGCCGGCCGCCGGTCGGCCACACGGCGCCAGAGGGGCTAGGCAAGAAGGGCTTCGGCTCTTGAGACATGGCCGGACCCGCGCGTCCGGCACAGCCAGGGGGCAAGAGTGCGATGGCAGAGACACGAGCCAATGCGGTGCAGGATCCGGGCGAGGGATCGCGCGGCGCGCGGGCCGAGGATGGCGCCGTCACCGCCAAGCAGGCCCAGTCCGAACGCACCCGCGTCTCTCTGATCCGCACGGCCGAGCGCCTGTTCGCCCTCCATGGCAGCGACAACGTCAAGATCCAGGACATCAACGATGCGGCCGGCCAGCGCAACAAGTCGGCCATCTACTACCATTTCGGCTGCAAGACCGACTTCATCGCGGCGATCTTCTCCTACCGGTTCGACGAGTTCGAGATCATCTGCAATGCGAGCCTCGACCGCATGCTCGAGACCATCCCCTCGCCCACCATGCACGACATCTGCGTGGCGGCCTGGGAGCCCTGCCTCGAGGTCATGCTGAGCGATGAGAACTGGTACTATTTCCGTTTCGCCGCCCATTACACCTTCAACACCGACGTGAATTTCGTGCCGCTCGAAATGAGCCTGCGGATGCGCTCCACGCGCCGCATCGCCGAGATGCTGGGCAGGCTCTATCCGGGGGTGCCGAAGGAAGTGCTGGCGATCCGGCAGCGCAATTCGATCTTCACCATGACGGCGCTGCTGTCCGAATGGGCGCGCCTGCGTCACATCCAGACCCCGCCCCGGAGCGAGGCGTTCATCCGCGACTGCTTCGCCGATGCGATGGAGACGCTCGCCGCCAGCTTCGATGCACCCTACCGGGGCCGGATCGAGGATGGCGTCCGCCTCTGACGCGGGCAGCGCCGGCCCTCCGCCTCAGCGGGCGGGACCGTCCGGGCCCGGCGCATTCAGCACGGTCCGGAAGCCGATGTGATTGGTGCCAAGGCCGGTGTCCTGCGCATGGCGCGCGGCCGGCCGGTAGCGCATGCAGTAATTCGGCGCGCAGAGAAACGATCCGCCCTTGATCACGCGCGAGGGCGCCTCCCCCTGGCTGAAGTCGAGGCCCTGCGGCGGGGGCGGCCCCTCGGGATTGCTCGCCGGACCCCGGGCATGACGCGGCGCGAACCAGTCGCCCGTCCATTCCCACACATTGCCGATCATGTCGTAGAGCCCGAAGGCGTTGGGCGGAAAGCACATCACCGGCGCCGCGCCCGAATAGCCGTCGCGCAAATCATTCCGTACCGGGAAGAGTCCCTGCCAGGTGTTTGCCATCTGCCGCCCGTCCGGCGCGAGCTCGTCCCCCTCCCAGGCATAGGTGGTGCCCTCGAGCCCGCCGCGCGCGGCGAATTACCATTGCGCCTCGGTGGGCAGATCGCGCCCGGCCCAGCGCGCATAGGCGAGCGCATCCTCGAAGGCGATCTGCACGACGGGCTCGCTGCCGCGCCCCTCGATCGTGCTCTCCGGCCCCTCGGGATGGCGCCAGTCCGCCCCCGGAACATAGTGCCACCACTGCATCATCGCGGTGACCGGCCCCTCGGGCGGATAGAAGACGGCCGAGCCGGGCTTGAGCATGTCGGGCGGAGCGCCGGGGAGCGCCGCCGGATCGGGCAGCCGCTCGGCCACCGTCACATAGCCGGTCTCCTCGACGAAGCGGGCGAACTGGGCGTTCGTCACCTCATGGGTGTCGATCCAGTAGCCCTCGAGGCTCACCTCGTGAGCCGGCCCTTCCTCGGGATAGCCCTCATCCGTCCCCATGCGGAAGGTTCCGCCGGCGATGTAGACCATGCCGTTGCCAGGGGTCGGCAGCCCCGCTTGCGCGGGCCGGCAGGCGCCGGCCGTGGCCGTGCCCGCTGCGGTGCCGCCCGGAAGGCCCTCGAAGGCGATCCAGCCGGCGGCGGCGGCGCCCAGGAGGGCGACGCCCGCGCCGATCATCAGGGCCGTGCGGTTCATTCCACTGTCTCCTTGCGCCCGGCCCCGGGGCGCGCCCTCGCGCTCAGCTCCGCGGCGTCAGCCAGATGGGCGAGCTCCAGGCGCGCTCCTGGATGGTCCGCGCCAGCGCGGGGTGCGGCTCGCGTCCGTTCCGGATCGCGTCCCATGTCGACCAGCGGCAGGTCGGCACCTCGAGCACGCGGACATAATAGAACGCGCGCGTGCCGGGGCGATAGTCGGGATCGCGCCAGACGGCCCTGAGCTCGCTCGCCCCCACCTCGGACGAGATGGCGCAGGTCGCCGGATCGACGCTGCCCCGGGTCTGCGGGCAGCGATGGGTGGCGGGGTCCGGCACGGCACCGCCCTCGCAGGCGACGTCATAGACCGCCTCGCGATGCTCGCCATTCTCGAGCCAGCCCTTGACGATCTGCAGGCGGTCCAGCCAGGCCGCTTCCGGATCGCGCAGCGCCCAGGCGAAGAAGGCCGGCGCCGCCTCGCCCGCCTCGAGGTCCCCGCCCATGGACACGCCGCCCGCATAGGCGGCGCGGACCGAATCGCGGGCCGACAGGATGGTCTCGTCGAAGCCCGTTCCGGCGAAGAAGCGGACCTTCATGCGCGGGCCCGAGGTGGCGAAGGTCTCCTTGCGCCGCATGGCGTCGAAGATCGCCTCGCGCGAATTGTCCTCGGCCCAGACGCCGGCGAGTCCGGCCGCGCTCCAGCGTCCCGGCACGGGGGGCAGTTTCGGGTCGTAGGAGGGCACCTCGGCCGGGTTGGGCGGCGTGGTGCCGCCGCGCGAGCGGAAGGTGTTGTCGAGAAGGCCGAGCTTGCCGAAATAGCGCGCCTCCTCGAACGGGCCGGCCGAATTGTGCGTGTCCGTCGCGCCGATCATGCCGAACTTGTAGGGATTGGCGCCGACCGCCCCTTCGAGCTGGAGGCCCGCGAGGAGCGCATCGCGCACGAAGCCGCCGGCATAGACCGTGATCGGTTCGTTGCTGCCGATCCGGTAGGGAAACTGCTCGAAGCCCGCCCATTCGTCATTGGGCGAGAGCAGCGGATGGGTCTCGGAGGTGCCCTTGACCTGGCTCATCTCCACGATGGGCTCGTTGCGGATCCGCAGCTCCGCCCACTCGCGGTCGATCTCGCCGCCATCGAAGGTGGTGCGCTGAAACATGCGGCCGTCCGAGCCGTTCATGTTGTGGGGAATGGCGATGCCCTCGATCCCCTGCGCCCGCAGGCCGTCGAGCCAGCGCCACAGCTCCTCCGGGTTCTGCGAATCGAGCGCGGAGAAGGGCTGCTCGGGCGCCCGCCCGCGGAAGATCACGTTGCGGTGGAGGTTCTGCCGGTCCGGGGCGGAGGTGTATTCATAGGCCGCGAAGGTGGTGAGCCGGCCCGGCTCGTAATGGCGCTCGGCCGCCTCGACGATCCGCGACCAGGCCGCGCGCAGCGCCGGCACGTCGTCGATGGCGGGGTCGCGTTGGCCCGCGACGAGAGCCCCCCCGATCGTGGCCCAGGCCTTGGAGCGCTCTTCCTGCGTCCCCGTCCGCAGGCTCTCCGCGACGGGGGTCTTCGACAGCGGATCGGCGGGATCGTTCGCGCCCGGCATCACGCCCAGGAACTCGGCATGATCGGTCACCGCGATGAAGTCGAGCGGCGCGCCGGAGATGCGGATCTTGCTGCCGCCGGCAAGATCGATCGCCTCGCCCTTGGCATAGCGGTAAGCATCGTCCGGCGTCGTGCGGACATTGTAGATGAAGGAGTCGAACGAATACTGCGTATGGATGTGCAGATCGCCGAAATAGGCCTCGCGCGAGGCCGCGCGCTCGGTGGTCGCGCGCGCCCCGTCCCGCCCGGACATGGCCGTGGCCCCGTCCAGGAGGAGCGTGCTCGCGCCCAGTCCGGTGAGGGCGGCGAGGATCAGCCGGGAGGCTCCGGCGGCGAGGCGTGGGCGCGAGGTGGTCATGCGGAAAGGCTCCCTGTCGAACGGCGGACGGGAGCCCGGCCTTGGGTCCCCCGCTCCACAACGAAGGCAGGGCCCGCAAGCCGACGCAAGACCGGCGAGGAAATTCCCCTCTCTCAGCGGTCCGGGCGTGGCGGCCCGGGCGGACGGGCGCCGAAGGGCGTCGTCCAGAAGGCGCGCGGCTCCTCCGCCTCGCCGAGCAGCGTGCTGTCCAGCGGTTCGCCCTCGCGCAGGATGACAGGATGATCGAAGTCCGGATCGGTCAGAAGCCCCGAGGTGACGGCCCCGAAGCCGCCTTCCGACCCGCTTCCCGCCCCCGCGCCGGCAGGGCCGGCCGGCATCGCCTCCGGCGGCAGGCTGAGGGCCCGCGCCGTCGCGACGTTGAGCCCGCCCGTGGGGGCAAGGCCCTCGTCGAGCTGGAAGGCGCGCAGCGCCTCCCGCACCCGTCCGTCCATGACGCCATCGGCCGGACCGGGCTCATAGCCCTTTCCCGCGAGTGCCCGCTGGGCCCGCAGCACCGTCTCGCTCTGCGGCCTCTCGGCATCGGTCCGGGCGGCGGATTCGGGGGCGATCGCCCCGCGATAGGCGCCCTCAGGTCCGCCCACCCCCTCGCCGGCGAGCGCTCCGCCCGCGCCGAGGACGAGCGCCCCGGCAAGACAGACGGCGAGGCGGTACGGAGGGCGAAATCGGGCGGGCGACATGGCAGACTCTCCTTTTCGGGGGCGAGCGCTATGGTCCAAGGGGGCGCGCGCCCTTCGATCCGAAACAGGCGGGCGCGGGCCGCTGTTACGCCGGCCCCGCTCCGGACCCCGAGGTAACGCCAGAGGCCGCGCATGCCGTTCGTCCTCCTGCTGATCGCCCTCGCTCTCACCCTGGCCGGGCTTGCGCTCTGGCAGGCGTCCGACGTGCGCGCCGACCGGCGGGCGATGGACCGGCTTCGCGCACGCCAGCCGGCGGCGCCGGCCCGCTTCGACCCCGCGCTTGTGGCGTCCCTCCCCGAGCCGGCGCGGCGCTACTTCACCTTCGCGATCGCGCCGGGCACCCCGCTCCGCACCGTCGCCGAGATCCACATGACCGGACGCTTCCGCCTCGGGTCGGGAGAGGCCGCGCGGGACCTTGCGATGCGTGCCCATCAGGTCCTCGGCGCGCCCGAGGGTTTTGTCTGGCGCATGGCGGCACGGCGGGGGGTGCTTTGCCTCTCGGGCTCGGACGGTCTTGCGGACGGCACGAGCTGGACGCGCTTCCGGATGCTGGGGCTTTTCCCCCTCGCCCATCTCGGTGGCACGGAGGACCACGGACGATCGGCCTTCGGACGTCTTGCCGCCGAGGCCGTGTTCTGGACACCGGCGGCGGTCCTGCCGGGGCCGGGGGTGACGTGGGAGCCGGTCGATGACGACACGGCCCGCGTGACGCTCAGCCATGCGGGTCTGCCTCAGTCCGTGGACGTCACCGTCGACGCCGAGGGGCGGCCGGTCCGCGTCGTCTTCCCCCGCTGGAGCGACGCCGATCCGGAAAGGACCTACAGGCTGCAGCCGTTCGGCGGTGACCTCTCCGCCTTCCGCGACTTCGGCGGCTTCCGCCTGCCCACCCATGTGGAGGCCGGCAATTTCTATGGAACGGCGGCCTATGCTCCGTTCTTCCTCGTCGATGTGACGGAGGTGACGTTCCCCGCCTCCGGCCCCGCGGCCCGTTGACACCATACCAACCGGTTGGTATGCAGCGGCGTGCTTCCCTCCGCCCCCGAAGAAGTGGATGACCCTCATGACGATCCCGCGCACCACCCTCTGCCTCTGGTACGACAGCGATGCCGAGGGCGCGGCCCGCTTCTATGCCGAAACCTTTCCCGACAGCGCCGTCGGCGCCATCCTGCGGGCGCCGATGGACAATCCGAGCCGCAAGGCGGGCGAGGTGCTCGTCGTCCAGTTCACCGTGCTCGGCATTCCGTGCATCGGGCTCAATGGCGGGCCGATGTTTCCGCATACGGAGGCTTTCTCCTTCCAGATCGCGACCGACACGCAGGAGGAGACCGACCGCTATTGGAGTGCCATCGTCGGCAATGGCGGGCAGGAAAGCGCCTGCGGCTGGTGCAAGGATCGCTGGGGCGTCAACTGGCAGATCACGCCGCGCATTCTCACCGAAGCCATGTCCGCCGGGGGCGAGGCCGCAAGGCGCGCCTTCGCCGCCATGATGACCATGGGCAAGATCGACATCGCAGTCATCAAAGCCGCCATCGAGGGATGAGGGTGTCGCGCGACAGGATGTCCCCATGAGGGCGGTCGTCGCCGCTTTCGCCGAGGCGCCCGACGGCGGGCGGGCGCTCGCCCGGGACATGCAGGTCCGCTGGGCGCTCGAGGAGGTGGGCGCGCCTTACGAGGTGCTGCGCCTCTCCTTCGCCGACATGAAGACGCCGGACCATCTCGCCCGCAACCCCTTCGGCCAGATTCCGACCTATACGGACGGTCCGCTCTCGCTCTTCGAGTCGGGCGCCATCGTTCTTCACATTGCCGAGCGACATGGCGGGCTGCTCCCCGTCGAGCCCGCGCTCCGCGCCCGCGCCATCGTCTGGATGTTCGCGGCCGTGAGCACGGTCGAGCCGCCGATCCTCGACCTTCAGAACGCGCGGCTCCTCGAAAGGGACCGGCCCTGGCACGCCGAGCGCCTGCCGCTTCT
>JACAEB010000019.1 GCA_013389075.1 Alphaproteobacteria bacterium | reverse complement strand
GGCGCGGGCTTCGGGCGCGGGCTCAGGCTCGGGCAGCAGGGCCTCGGGCGCCTCCTCCGCTTCGGTCTCGGCGGGGAGGGCCTCTCTGGCGGGTGCGGGTGCCGGGCGGCCACCCGACCGGCCCCGGCCTTCGCCGCCGCGCTGGCGGCCACCCCGTCCGCGCCCGCGCGCGGCCTCGGTCGCGCTCTCGTCATCCGCGGACGGAGCGAGATTTTTCAGGGCCTCGAGATCGGCGGGCGGTATGGCCTTGCCCAGCATGGATTCGATGGCGGCGAGCGCCCGGGATTCGCCCGGATCGGCGAGGGTGAAGGCCTTGCCGGACCGGCCCGCCCGGCCGGTCCGGCCGATGCGGTGGACATAGTCTTCGGCGTGGATCGGCACGTCGAAATTGAAGACATGGCTCACGGCCGGAATGTCGAGCCCGCGGGCGGCGACATCGCTCGCCACGAGGACCGTGATCTCGCCCTGCTTGAACTGGTCGAGCGTCAGCAGGCGGTTGCGCTGGTCCATGTCGCCATGGAGGGCGCCGGCCGCATACCCCGACTTCTTGAGCGCCGTGGCGAGGACGCCGACATCGCGCTTGCGGTTGCAGAAGACGATGGCGTTCTTCACGTCCTCGGCATCGATCACCGCGCGGAGCGCCGCGCGCTTGTCGGCATTGCGGACGCGGACGAGATTCTGCGCCACCGTCTCGGCCGGCGAGGCGGGCGGGGACACCTCGACCCGCACGGGGTTCTGCAGGAACTGGTCGACGAGCCGCTCGATCTCGCTCGGCATGGTCGCCGAGAAGAACAGGGTCTGCCGCGTGAAGGGGATGAGGCGCGAGATGCGCTCGATGTCCGGGATGAAGCCCATGTCGAGCATGCGGTCGGCCTCGTCGATCACGAAGATCTGCGTGCCCGAGAGCATCAGCTTGCCGCGCTCGAAATGGTCGAGCAGCCGGCCCGGCGTCGCGATCAGCACGTCGACGCCCCGGTCGAGCTTGCGGTCCTGATCGCCGAAGGACACCCCGCCGATGAGGAGCGCCATGGAGAGGCGGTGATATTTTCCGTAGGCCTCGAAATTCTCGGCCACCTGGGCGGCGAGCTCGCGCGTGGGCTCGACGATGACCGAGCGCGGCATGCGCGCCTTGGCCCGGCCCCGGCCGAGGATCTCGATCATCGGGAGGGTGAAGGAGGCGGTCTTGCCGGTTCCCGTCTGGGCGAGCCCGAGAATGTCGCGCCCGGCGAGGATGTGCGGGATCGCCTTGGCCTGGATGGGCGTGGGCGTCGTATAGCCCTTTTCGGCAACGGCCCTCAGAACATCGGGGCCAAGACCGAGGTCGTCGAAAGTCTCTGTCATTAAGATCGTGTCTGCTTTTCAATCGGCGCGGGCGGGCGGCGATGCCGCCGGCTCCTCGCGCATGTGGGTCATTGCCCTGCTGGGTCCCGTCGGGACCTGCCCTGAGCGCCTGCCTGAGATCAGGGACCGGTCCGGCTGGTTCCGGCTCCGGCCCCACGGCCTCATCCTGCGATGCGGCCACCGGTCACGGCCGCGCGTCACGAGCCGGCACGCCGCGCGCGCCGACGCCATCCTCGTTTCTTCTGTCCGCTCGTGCTGATCTGCGGGGGCTGTGGCCCTGCCTGCAGCTCTGGCGGCCACGGTCCCCGGGGCACCCGATGGCCTGGCGCACCCGGATCGTCCGCCCGGCCCCCTCTCCCCGCGAGGGACAGGCCCTGAACGATGCCCGCAAGATAGGGATTGCGGCCCGCCTGTCAATCGAGCGCTGTGGTCTTCAAGTAACAGAGCGCCTGCCAATTCGGGAAGATTTCTTGCCGATCACTTACGGAACGAGCCCGCCCTCGCGCCGGTCTCTGTCCGATTCGGTCTCGCGCGGCAGCAGCGCGAGGAATAGCTGACGCATGGCGGAGGTGAATTCGGGATGATCGATCCCGGTGATGGCGTCGTTGCGCAGGGCTGCCCGGGCGATCGCCTCGTCCTTGAGGCAGAGGAAGGCGAAGACCGACAGCGCGCCGTCGCGGACGCCGGCCCCGATCGTCTCGGGGGCGGTGCAGGCGACAGCGTCGTCCGGCACGCCCGCATTGAACAGGAGCACCATGCGGACGGGGTAGTCGGCGAGCTCCTCGGGGGCCAGCGCCCGGACCTTCCGGTTGCGGAAGGCGGCCGGCAGCTCGAGGCGGGCGGCGATCTCGGCGGCGCTGACGCCCGTCTGCGGCGCACCGAAGATCAGCGCCCCCATGCCCTCCGGCCCGATGGCCTGGCTGGCGAGCGAGCGGGAATAGATGTTGTCGTGGCGGACATAGGTGATCACGTTCGCGCCGAGCCCGGGCCACATCGACGCCGTGCCGAAGGCGACGAGGGCACAAAGGCCGAGCACGATCATCAGCTTGCGCGGCGGCATGGCGGGTCTCCGTATGGGGAGAAAGTGTAGCACGCGCGCGGGCGGCGGGGCGAGGGGGCCGGGGGTGCGGCGGTCCGTCAAACCGCCGGCCCGTCCCGTCCAGCGACAGCCGATCTTGGGAATGTTCACCGGCAGGCGAACCGGGCGGGTCTCGCGGATCACCACCAAGGAATATGGCCTTGCTGGGATGGGGGCAAAGGGTGCGGCCACCATTGCCGTCGCTGAAGCCTGCGACCAACTGCTCCGGCGGCGTTCCGGTCTCGTCCCAGGTCTCGAGTGCGGCGATGAAGTCTGCCCGGTCGGGCCCGGGGCCGCCGCCGCAATGGAACACGCCCGGCATCATGAAGAGGCGCACGTCGTCGCGGGCGGTCGGATCAGCGGCATAGACATCCTCCACATAGCCGATGGTTGCCAGCGGGGAGAGGGCCGAGTCCGTCCAGCCATGATACATGAGAAGCTTTCCGCCCCTCTCGCGGAAGTCTGAAAGATCCGTGGCCGTTGCATTCAGTGTCGCCCCGAGAAGAGCCATCTGTGTCTCATGCGAGCCGAAGATGTACTCGTCATGTGTCCAGCCGGGATCCTGCATCACGAAATAGCGCATGAAGCCGACGCCGAAGCTGAAGGCAAGGCTCGGCACATCCGGTGCGATAAGGTCCTTCCGGCCGATGAGCCACATCCCCCAGCCACGAATCTCATCCTCCCCGCCGAAGGGGTAGCCATAGTAGAACGGCTCTCCATCGGGCGTCCTGGGCCCCTCGTAAATCGCCCTGACGGCCGCAAGTTCGTCGGTGGAAAGGCATCCGTCCGCGTTGTCCCCATCGCAGGCAAGCTGGCCCGGGTCGAAATCGCAGCTGAGTGGATCGCTCAGGATGCCATCCTCGACCCCGTCCGTCGCATCACAGGCGGCGCGAACCGCGCCGGCAAGCGCCGAACGGTCGGCTCCGGAGAGGAGAGGCTGCGAGAGGTCGTCAGCATCCGGATAGACATGCCGGACGATGTTGACCTGAGAGACGACCTTCCGGGTGAAGTCGTAAGCCGGCGCCCCCGCGATGATGGCATCGAAGTCTTCCGGATAGCGCTGGGCCGCTTGAAGGGCCATGCGCCCGCCATTGGAGCAGCCGGCGAAATAGGACCGCTGCGGGGGGCGGCCGTAGCGCCCGGCAACGACGGCCTTGGCCACCTCCGTCACGCGATGGCCGGCAACATGGCCGTAATTGACGATCCGCTCGAGGTCGCCGAGCGCCCAGCTTGCATCGGGCCCCTGGCCCTTGTGGCCCGCATCCGTGCCGGCCGTTGCGTAGCCCTTCTCAAGTGCGCCGAGCGAATTGGCCTGATTGTCGATCCGTCCGGCATAGCCGCCTACGCCGCCCATCATGAACCGCCCGTTCCAGCTCTCGGGCAGCCAGACCGCGAAGCCGATCTCGCGCCCGATCACCCCCTCCAGCCGGCAATGGGGTACAGGCGTTCGTGCATCCTCTGCCGAGATGATCCGGACGTCCGGAAGGGCAAGCCGCGCGAGGTCGGCACATGCCATCCCGCTCGCCGACTCGTCACCGCGCGTCGGCCCGGCGCTCGTGATGCCGACCGCCGGCAGGGTGCTGGCGGCAGGGCACAGGATCAGAGCTGTCAGGGCTGAATGGGCCTTCATGGTGTCTCTCCCCGGGATCTGGTTCGCGTCTATCGCGCGTGACCCATCATAGGCGACCCGGCGGCAAGGGACAGAGCGTACTGCTCGGGCCTGGTCCCGGCCTCACACGTCCACCTCTTCCACGAAGCTCGCATTCTCCTGGATGTAGGCGAAGCGCAGCTCGGGCTTTCGCCCCATGAGCCGTTCGACGAGATCGTCCGTGTCCCTCGGTTCGCCGTCCTCGATGCGGACCTTGAGGAGCGTGCGCGCGCCCGGCCGCATGGTGGTTTCGCGGAGCTGGGCCGGCATCATCTCGCCAAGGCCCTTGAAGCGGGAAATCTCGATCTTGCCCTTGCCCTTGAACTCGGACTTGAGCAGCCGCTCCTTGTCCGCGTCGTCGCGCGCATAGGCGGTCTTGCCGCCCTGGGTGATCCGGTAGAGCGGCGGCACCGCGAGGAAGAGGTGGCCGTTGCGGATGAGATCGGGCAGCTCGCGGAAGAAGAAGGTCATCAGGAGCGATGCGATGTGAGCCCCGTCCACATCGGCGTCCGTCATGATGATGACGCGCTCATAGCGCAGGTCTTCCTCGCGGTATTTCTCGCGCGCGCCGCAGCCGAGCGCGAGCAGCATGTCGGAGATCTCCTGGTTCGCCTGGAGCTTGCCGCTGGCCGCGCTGGCGACGTTCAGGATCTTGCCGCGCAGGGGCAGGATGGCCTGGGTGTCGCGCTCGCGCGCCTGCTTGGCCGAGCCGCCGGCGCTGTCACCCTCGACGAGGAAGAGCTCGGTCCCGTCCGCCCCCTGACGGGCGCAGTCGGCGAGCTTGCCGGGCAGGCGCAGCTTGCGCGTCGCGGTCTTGCGGGAGACCTCCTTCTCCTGCCGGCGGCGCAGCCGCTCCTCCGCGCGCTCCACGACGAAATCGAGCAGCCGCTCGGCATCGCGGGGGCTTGCGGCGAGCCAGTGGGCGAGGGGATCGCGCAGCGCCGTCTCCACCAGCTTCTGCGCGCTGGCGGAGGACAGTCTTTCCTTGGTCTGGCCCTGGAATTCCGGCTCGCGGATGAACACCGACAGGAGCCCCTGGATGGGCGCGAGCACATCCTCGGGCGTGATGATCTGCGAACGGCGATGGCCGATCAGCTCGGCATGGGCCTTGAGGCCGCGCGTGAGGGCCGCGCGCAGCCCCGCCTCATGGGTGCCGCCCTCGGCCGTCGGGATGGTGTTGCAGTAGGAATGGAGGAAGGCGTCGGCATTGGCCGCCCAGCCGATGGCCCATTCGACGCGGCCCTCATTGCCCGGACGCTCGACGCTGCCGGTGAAGGGCTCGGCCGTGACCATGACGCGGCCCGCCGTGCTGACGGCGAGATAGTCGCCGAGCCCGCCCGGAAAGTGCAGCACGTCCTCGGCCGGGACATCCTCGCCCGCGAGCGAGGGATCGCAGGACCAGCGGATCTCGACCCCGCCGAAGAGATAGGCCTTCGAGCGCGCCATGCGGTAGAGCCGGGCCGGCCGGAAGGCGGCGCGCGGGCCGAAGATCTCCGGGTCCGGATGAAAGGTCACCTTCGTGCCCCGCCGGTTCACCGGGCCGAGCTCCTCGAGCCTGCCTTGGGGAACCCCGCGCGAATAGGACTGGCCGTAGAGCTTCTTGCCGCGGGCGACCTCGACGGTAAGCGCGTCCGAGAGGGCGTTCACGACGGAGATGCCTACCCCGTGGAGGCCCCCGCTCGTGCTGTAGACCTTGCCCGAGAACTTGCCGCCCGAATGGAGCATGGTGAAGATCACTTCGAGGGCGGACTTCTTCGGGAATTTGGGATGGGGGTCGACCGGAATCCCCCGGCCGTTGTCGGTCACCGTCAGCCGGCCGTCCGCATCGAGATGAACCTCGATGCGGGTCGCGTGCCCGGCCACGGCCTCGTCCATCGCATTGTCGAGCACCTCGGCGAAAAGGTGGTGCAGCGCCTTTTCGTCCGTGCCGCCGATATACATGCCCGGCCGCCGGCGAACCGGCTCGAGTCCTTCGAGAATCTCGATGTCCTTGGCGGAATAGGCCTCGCCGCCCGCCTCGGACGAGGGGTCGAAGACATCCTTGTCGGAGCGGGACTTGGGGGCACGCGGCATGAAACGATCCCCGTAGAGAGGAAGGAGGGCGGAGAATGGCGGGTGGGCGCGGGCTCTGTGAACCGGCCGGCCGCGCGACAATAGCCCGAATCGCGGCTTTGCGAAGGGGGGACGACGGAGCCTCCCGGCCGCAGCGTTCTAGTCCTGTGAGCCCGACCGAGACCGGAGACGCCCATGGCCCCCTCGCAAAGCGCCCTTCTTGCCGCCGCGATCGCGGCCAACCGTTTCGGGCTCGGCGCCCGTCCGGATGATCTGCCGGCCATCGCAGAGGATCCGCGCGGCTGGCTCAAGTCCCAGCTCACCCCCGAAACGGAGCTGCCCGCCCCGCTTCAGGCGCTGCCCTCGACGCTCGAGGACCAGCTCGCCTTCCTGCGCTGGCTCGGCAAGCTGCGCCGCGAGGGCCGGGCGGCCGATGTGGACATCGAGAACCAGAGACCCGGCGGCGGCACGGGCGGGGCGGGCATGGAGGGGGAGGGTTTCTCCGTCGAGCGCTCCTTCGCGGCCGAGTTCGGCCCGCGCCTCATCGCGGCGGCCAAGGCCCGCTTCGATACCGCCGTCACCACGCAGCGACCCCTGTTCGAGCGGCTCGTCCACTTCTGGTCGAACCATTTCGTCGTCTCGAGCGCCAAGCCGGCGACCGTCGCCATGCCGCCCTCCTTCGAACGGGATGTCGCGCGGGCCCATGCGGTGGGCCGGTTCGAGGACCTCCTTCTCGCCTCGACCACCCATCCGGCGATGCTCCTCTATCTCGACAACGTCCAGTCGGTCGGCCCCAATTCGGCCTTCGCCCGCGATCCCGACCCGAAGGCGTCGCGCAACCCGCTGCAGCAGCGCCCCACGGGGCTCAACGAGAATCTCGCCCGCGAGATCCTCGAGCTGCACACGGTCGGCGTGAACGGCGGCTACACCCAGGCCGACGTCACGAGCTTTGCGAAGATCATCACGGGCTGGGGCTACCGGGCGCCCTCGCTGCGTCTCGTCGGTCAGGCCATGATGCCGGGCGATCTCGAGGGGCGCGATCTCTTCGCCTTCGATCCGGAGAAGCACGAGCCGGGCGATCACACCGTCATGGGAAAGACCTATCCCGAAGGCGGCTTCGAGCAGGGGCGGGCGGTGCTGGCCGATCTCGCCGTTCATCCGTCCACGGCGCGGTTCATCGCCTTCAAGCTCGCCCGGCACTTCATCGCCGACGATCCGCCCCCCGCCGTCGTCGACCGGATGGCGCTTTCCTTCCGCGAGACCGGAGGCGATGTGCGCGCGGTGATGACGGCGCTGATCGAGAGCCCCGAGGCCTGGACGGCGGAGCTTGCGAAGTTCAAGCGCCCCGAGGAATTCCTGGTCTCCACCTTCCGGGCCGGACCCGGTCCCGCCCTGCCGGGCCCGGCGGTCCTCGCCATCCAGCGCGAGATGGGCCAGCAGCCCTATTATCAGCCCGGTCCGGACGGATGGGCCGACACGCAGGACCGCTGGATGGGGGCCGATGCGGTCTGGAAGCGCGTCGAATGGTCGATCGCCACGGCACGCGGCCTCGCGACCGCGGCGCGGGATCCCGCGAGCCTTGCGGCAGCCGTTCTCGGGCCCCTCGCGAGCGCCGAGACGCTCGCCAGCATCGCCCGCGCCGAGAGCCCCGCCCAGGGGCTCGCCATCCTCCTTGCCAGCCCCGAATTCCAGCGGAGATAGCCATGCCCATGCGAGATTCCTTCGTGCAGAGCCGGCGCGCCCTTCTGCGGATGGGCGCGGGGGCGGGTCTTGTCGGCGTCGCCGGTCTGCCGGGCCTTGCGATCGGCGCCACGGGCGGCGAGGCGCGCTTCGTCCTCGTGATCCTGCGCGGCGGCATGGACGGGCTCTCGGCCGTGCCGGCTCACGGCGATCCCGCCCATGCCTCCGCCCGCGGAGCGCTTGCGAGCCCGCCCCCCGGCGCGCCCGGCGGAGGGCTCGTGCTCGACGGCACCTTCTCGCTCGCGCCCGAGCTTGCGGGGCTCCATCGCCTCTACGGGGCAGGAGAGATGCTCGTCGTCCACGCGACCTGCTCGCCCTATCTCGAGCGCTCCCATTTCGACGGGCAGAACGTGCTCGAGAACGGGACGGCGCGGCCCTATGGCGCCGATGACGGCTGGCTCAACCGCGCGCTGGCGGCGATGCCGGCGGGGGGATCGGACCGCGATCTCGGCGTCGCCATCGCCGCGCAGATGCCGCTCGCCCTCCGGGGCCCCGCCCGCGTGACGAGCTGGTCGCCCACCATCGCCCCGCCGGTCGATGCCGACACCGTCGCCCGCATCGCCCGCCTCTATGCGGAGCGGGACGCCGCCCTCGCCGAGGCGCTGACCCGCGGCCAGGACGCCAATGCGATGGCCGGCAGCGGGCAGGGCGGTCAGGGGCGCGACCCCTTCGTCACCCTCGCTGAGGCCGCCGCCCGCTTCCTCACGCCCGAGGAGGGGCCGCGCGTGGCCGTCCTCGAGATCGGGGGCTGGGACACTCATGCGCGCCAGCTCGGGGCCTATTCGGCGCTCCTGCGGAATTTCGCGACGCTCGACGCGGGCATCGCCGCGCTCGCCTCCGGCCTCGGTCCGGTCTGGGACCGGACGGTGGTGGTGATGGCGACCGAGTTCGGCCGCACCGTCGCCGGCAACGGCACGGACGGGACCGACCACGGGACGGGCGGCGCGATGATCCTCGCGGGCGGCGCGGTTGCCGGGGGGCGGGTCGTCGCCGACTGGCCGGGCCTTGGCCCGCGCGACCTCCTCGAGGGGCGCGACCTGCGGCCGACCACGGACATGCGCGCCGTTCTGAAGGGCGTCCTTGGCGACCATCTGAAGCTCTCGCGCGCCGCGCTTGACGGGGCCGTCTTCCCCGACAGTTCCGGCGTGAAGGCCATGGGCGGCCTCCTGCGGGGCTGACCAGCATCTTCCGGGGCCCTTCCGTCCCCGCCCCCGGGTTTGCTATGGCAGCAGTCGACCAAGGAGAGGGAGGTTGCCCATGCCGATCGATCCCGGCCCCGAACAGACGGCCGCTCATGCAGCGCTCGCCGATGACGAGCCCATCGTCGCGGTGAACCTCCTGAAATACCGGGAGTGGGCCGCCTATGAGGAGCCGGTCGACAGTCCCGATGTCAGCGGGCGTCACGCCTACCTCCGCTATGCGACCGTCACGCGCCAGCTCATCTCGCAGGTCGGCGGCGGGCCGGTCTTCACGGGCAATGTGGCGCTCACCTTCGTCGGCGAGCCGGCGGACGACTGGGACGATATTGCCTGCATCCGCTATCCGAGCCCGAAGGCCATGCGCGACATGACCGAGATGCCGGCCTACAAGGACGTGCTCAAGCACCGGACGGCGGCGCTCGAGCGCAGCGTCGTCCTCATCTGCCGCGACTGGCGCAAGTAATCCGGGTACAAACCATGCCGACGATTGCCGATCCGCTCGCGCTGCCCTGCGGGGTGGTGCTTCCCAACCGGCTCGCCAAGGCGGCGATGACGGAAGGTCTCGCCGATCCGCGCAACCGCGCCACCATCGGCCATCAGCGGCTCTATCGCCGCTGGTCGGAGGGCGGGGCGGGCATGCTGCTCACCGGCAATGTCCAGATCGAGCGGAGCTGCCTCGAGCGGGCCGGCAATGTCGTGATCGACGGGGACCTCTCCGGCGAGGCCATCGAGGCGCTCAAGGCCTTCGCCACGGCCGGGACCTCGGGCGGCAGCGCGCTCTTCATGCAGATCTCGCATGCGGGCCGCCAGACGCCCATCGCCGTCAACCCTGCGCCCAAGGCGCCGTCGGCCGTCCCCTTGCGCCTTCCCGGCAAGCAGTTCGGCCCGCCGGTCGCCCTCACCGAGGCCGAGATCGAGGAGCTGATCGCCCGCTTCGCCCAGGCGGCGGCGATCGCCGCGGCGACCGGCTTCACCGGCGTCGAGATCCATGGCGCGCACGGCTATCTCATCTCCTCCTTCCTCAGTCCCAACGCCAACAGGCGGGACGACCGCTGGGGCGGCAGCCTCGAGAACCGCGCGCGCTTCCTGCTGTCCGTGGTGGCTGAGACCCGGCGGCAGGTGGGGCCCGCCTTTCCCATCGCGGTGAAGCTCAACTCGGCCGATTTCCAGAAGGGCGGCTTCACCCACGCCGAATGTCTCGATGTCGTCCGTATGCTGAACGATGCCGGCATCGACCTCCTCGAGATCTCGGGCGGCAACTACGAGCAGCCGCGCATGGTGAACGCGCTCGGCATCGAGCCCGTGACGGACGAGGGCCGGAGCTCCACGCGGGCACGCGAGGCCTATTTCCTCGACTATGCCGCGAGCGTGCGCGAGGTGGCCTCGATGCCGCTGATGGTGACGGGCGGCTTCCGCTCGCGCGCCGGCATGGACGAGGCGCTCGCCTCGGGCGCTGTGGACCTCATCGGCCTCGGGCGCCCGCTCTGCGTGATGCCCGACGCGCCCGCCCGGCTGCTCGCGGGCACGCTCGAGGCGACGCCCGCCTACGAGAAGACCCTGCGCATCGGACCGGGCCCCTTGAGCCCGCAATCGCCCTTCACCATCGTCAAGGCGCTCAATGGCTGGGGCCAGCAGGGCTGGTTCTGTCTCCAGCTCCTGCGGATGGGGGACGGGCTCGACCCCGACCTCAAGCTCGGCGTGTTCGAGGCGTTCCTCCGCTATCGGAAGAACGAGAGCGAGGCGGCGAAGCGCCTCGTGCGCTAGGGCGCGTCTGCCTCGCCCGGCCGCCTGGATCGCCAGGGGCTTCGCCCTCGCGATGACGGCGATGATCGCCGCCCACCTCACGCAAGCCGGTCATCCCCCGGCTCGACCGGGGGATCCACGCCGGCGGCACGCCGGGCGGCGCCTTGGGTGGCCCGGTCAAGCCGGAGGATGACGTCCGGATCGGGGGAAGGCGGCGCGCGTCCCGAAGCGATCGCGGTCTTGCACGGGCTTCGCTCTCGCGATGACGGCGTGAGGGGCCGCCCGCTCCGTGTCCTCACACATCCGCGAAGGAGATGAAGTCCATGTGCCGGAAGCCGCGCAGGCGGCTCGTGACGGCGCTGCCCTCATAGCCGGAGAGGTTCGGCGGGGCGGCTTCGGTGGTGGTGAAGGTCTCGCGGGCGAGCTTGTGGACGAACCCGGCATGGACATAGTCCCCGCCCGGGTCGCGCTGGAGGAACACCGCGCCGGACTGGAGCAGCTCGGCCCGCATGTCGGGATTGTCGAGATCGCGCTCGGTCACGAGGAGGCCCCGGCCGCGCGCGTCGGTCGCGAGCGCGTCGGGGGTCCAGGCGGGGTAGAGGGGCATTTCGTGGCCGGCGTGGAAGGCCGCCTGGCCGAGCACGAAGAGCACGAAGCCGATCGCCCAGGGATAGGACGGCCCTTCGTAGCCGTGCATGTAGAGCCGCACCCAGGGGCCCATATTGGGTTCGGGCCCCACCGCGCGGGGGAAGTTGCGCCGGTGCTGGAGGGCGGTGGCGTTCACCGCCTCGTGGAAGCGGCGGGCGGCGCTCGGCAGGGGCGAGACGGCGGCGCGCAAGGGGAGCGTGAGTTCGTCGAACAGGGCCTGGTCGACCGTGCCCGTCGGCTTGAGGCGGCGCGATCGCTGGATCGCGCGCACGGCCGTTTCGGTCACGATCCCGAACTCCGCGTCGATCGCCACGCCCTGGCCGTTGAGATTGAGATGTTCCTGGAGCACACGGACGGGCAGGCCCCGCGCGCCGGGCGCAAGATCGGCGTCGAGCAGCAGTTCCTCCCGCGCCCAGGGAAAGGGAACCTGCGCCGGCTCGATGAGGCCTGCCCGCAATCGTCCCGCACCGAGCATTTGCCGCACTCCCCACGCCTGACCCACATCCGATCACCGAAAGGATAGACGCAAGACGGGGCCGGCCTCAATGCCGCGCCCCCGGTCGGCACGCTGATTCCGAGTAATTCACAGGGAAACGGAGCGAAACTGTTGCACTTTCCCCTCACCTGAGCCGGCGGACGGCGCCGATCATGGTTAACGTCACACCGGCAGCGCGGTCTCGTACTTGATCTGCCGCAGGGCGAAACTGGAGCTCGCCGAGGCGATGTGCGGATTGTCCAGCAGCCAGCCGGTCAGAAACTGTTCGTAGGCGGACACATCCCGGACGACGATGCGGAGCATGTAGTCGATCTCGCCGGACATGGCGTAACCCTCGAGGATCTCCGGCCGCGTCGCTACGAGCCGCTCGATGTCGCGCCGCGCCGCCGGCGAATGGCTCTTGAGGCGGATGCCGCAGAGCACGCTCACCCCGAGATCGACGCGCGCCCCGTCCACGAGGGCCACGCGCTTGCGCAGGATGCCCGCCTCCTCGAGCGCGCGGATGCGGCGCCAGCACGAGGTGGGCGAGGCGCCCACGCGCTCGGCGAGCGCCTGGTGCGAGAGGCTCGCATCGGCCTGGAGGGCGGCGAGGATCTGACGATCGATGGCATCGAGCATGAAACGAACCGTTCACAGGACAGGCCAATCTGGAACATATGCATCACATTTCTCGAAAAGGATGAAAAATCCGGGTGAAAATTCCGTCAGCCCGGAACGAAGATTGCAAGCTGACCTGCGGTGGCAGGGAGACGGGACGAGGGGCAGGCATGTCCGTGATTTCGCGCGGCCTCGCCGAGGCGCTGGACGAAACGGTCGATCAGGACTGGGCGGGCTACGGTCCGGACCGGCATGCCGTGTGGGACCGGCTGGTCGAGCGCATGGCGACGCTCCTGCCGTCCCGGGTGACGCCGGCCTTCCTTTCGGGCGTTCAGCGACTTGGCCTGCGGCCGGGGGGCATCCCGTCCTTCGCCGATCTCAATGCCCGCCTCGCGGCGCTCACCGGCTGGCGGCTCGTGGGGGTGGCCGGCACGATCCCCGATGCCGCCTTCTACACGCTGCTCGCCCATCGCCTGTTTCCCGCCGGCGTGTTCATCCGCCAGGGCCATCAGCTCGACTATATCGAGGCGCCCGACATCTTCCACGACGTGTTCGGCCACGCGCCGATGCTGACCGAGCCCGTCTTCGCCGACTTTCTCGAGGCCTATGCGCGGCGCTGGCTCGGCGCGCGCGGGGAGGCGGAGCGGGCCGCGCTCTCGCGGCTCTTCTGGTTCACCGTGGAGTTCGGGCTCATGCGGACGCCGGCGGGACTGCGCATCTACGGCTCGGGCATCGTCTCCTCGCCGGCCGAAACCCGGTACTGCCTCGAGGACGCCTCGCCCCACATCCTGCGCTTCGAGCCCGGACGGGTGATGCGCACGGACTATTTCATCGACGATCTCCAGCCCGCCTATTTCGTGATCGACTCCTATGCCGAGCTCTACGACGCGCTCGGCGGTCCGCTCGCGGCGGTGCGCGAGGGCGAAAGGCTGATCGAGCCGGGCCGGCTGGTCGAGGGGGACGAGGTGCTGAGGGCCGGCACCCAGCTCCGGACACGCCGCGCGCCGCTCAGAGCGTGAAGCCGCCATCCACGACGAGTTCGGCGCCCGTGTAGAAGGACGACTCCTCCGAGGCGAGGAAGAGGGCCGTCGCCGCCACGTCCTCGGCCGTGCCCATCCGCTTCAGCGGATGACGCAGGGCGATGAAGTCCCGCGCCTCGCCGGGGCTCGTCACGAGGCCGTCGTCGACGAGCTTCTGCATCACCTCGCGCGCCATCTCGGTATCCATCACGCCCGGATGGACGGAGTTGACGCGCATGGGCAGGCCGGCCGAGGCGCATTCGAGCGCCACGGCCTTCGTGAACAGCCGGACCGCGCCCTTGGTCAGGCTGTAGATCGAGGTATTGGATGCGCCCTTCAGTCCGGCCACGGAGGACAGGTTGATCACCGAGAGGCGCGGCCCGTCGGTTGGCCTGCGACGCGCGCAGTCCATGGCGGCGCGGGTGCCGAGAAAGACCCCGTCGATGTTCACCGCACACAGACGATGCAGATCCTCGAGCGTCGACTCCGGGAGCGGGCGGGCTAGGAACAGCCCGGCATTGTTCACGAGGATGTCGATCGGCCCGAACTCCGCCTCGGCCGCCTGCACGACACGGGTCCAGCCCGCCTCGACCGCGACGTCCTGGGCGAGGAAGCGGGCGGTGCCGCCCGCCTGCCGGATCGCCCCGGCCCGCGCCTCGCCCTCCGCCTCGTTGAGATCGGTGAGGAGGACGCGCGCGCCCTCCGCCGCGAAGCGCGCCGCGATGGCAGCGCCGATGCCGCGCGCGGCGCCCGTGACGATCGCCGTCTTGCCCGCGATCCGGCCCGTGGTGGCGGGGGTGCTCAGGGCGTGACCTCCGCGCTCGCGGGCCGGACGGCCTCGATGACCTTTTCGAGAAAGGCTCTGTGGGGCCAGGGATCGACGCCGAAATCCCACCCCATGCGGACGACGACGAGGTCATGGGCCGGTATGACCGTCACGCTCTGCCCGCCATAGCCGCGCATCTCCATGACCGGCGCGGGTCCCGCGCCGTCCGTGGCGCCCGAGAGCCAGATCTGGCCGCCGTAGCGGTGCTCGGGATCGGCGGGGGTCGGCGTCGCCATGTAGCGCACCCAGCCCTCGGGCAGGAGGCGCTCGCCGCCCCAGACCCCGTCATTGAGGAGGAGAAGGCCGAGCCGGGCGAAGTCGCGCGCCGAGGCCCACAGATAGCTCGAGCCGACATAGGTCCCGGTCGGATCGGTCTCGAAGACGGCCGTGCGCAGGCCCAGCGGCTCGAACAGCCGGACCCAGGGCATGGCGAGATAGGCCGCCTCGTCGCCGCCGAACGTGTCGCGCGCGATGGCCATGAGGATGTTGGTGGTGCCGCTCGAATAGGACCAGCGCGTGCCGGGATCGGCGAGGAGGGGCTTTTGCGCCGCATAGGCCGCCGCGTCGGCGCGGGCGAAGAGCATGATGTTCGCGTCGGACTCGGCGACATAGGTCTCGTCGAATTCGAGCGCGCTCGACATGCGCATCAGATGGTCGAGGGTGATCGCCCCACGCGGATCGTCCGCTCCCTGCCATTCGGGCCGCAGCTTCGTATCGGCGAGCGACAGCCGGCCATCCCCGACGAGCTGGCCGATCAGCATCCCGGCCACCGATTTCGTCATCGAGGCGCCGTAATGGGGCGTGTCGCGCGTCGTGCCGGCCGCATAGGCCTCGCCGACGAGCCGCCCGCCATGCACGACGACGACGCTCCGTGTACCGCGACCTTCGCGCGCATGGGCGATGGCGAAGTCGAGCGCGCCGTTCAGCTTCGCCCGGTCGATGCCGAGCGCTGCCTCGTCGAGGCCGGTGCCCTCGGGCCAGAGCACCGCGTCATTGACCGGCGGGCGCGGAGATTCGGGGCGACGTTGCGCCCGCAGCGCCTCGATGCTCGTGTCGATGGCGAGCGCGCAGCCAAGGCCCTCGCGCCAGACCGCCGTGCTCGAGGCAAGCTCCGGCAGGCTCACCGTGACGGACCGCCCCGCCTCGTCGACCTCGATCGTGTAGGCCGAGAGCGTCGGGTTCGAGCCTTCGCCGAACTCCACCTTCCGCATCTCGTCCACCGAGCGGCCGGCGGCAAAATGGCTGGTGCAGATGACATGGGCCATCCAGCCCTAGCCGATCGTGGCGAGCTGCGGCGTGACCTCGGGCGGGACGGCGGCGGGGGCCGGCGCCCCGGTCGCGGGGCGTTCGGCCGGTGCGGCCGTCTGTCCGCCGCCCTCCTCGCCGCAGGCCGCGAGCATCACCAGACAGACGGCGCACAGCATACGGAGCAAAGCAGCGCTCATCGAAGATCCTCCCCTCGTCTCCGCGCCCTTGGGCGGCGCGGTTGGGCCCAAGACTAGGGCCCGTACGCGGGCCCTGTCGAGTGCGCAGGGGCTCAGCCGGCGCGCCGCGCCACATAATAGCCATAGCTCACATGGGCGGCGTTGCGCTCGTAGAGGGCCATCTCCTCCTCCTCGAGCCGGACCAGCTCCCGCGCGAGGGGGGTGTCCGCATGGCGGGCGAGGAAGGCCGGAAAGCGCGCCCTCAGCGGGGCGTAATAGGCGTCGAGCCAGGCGGAGGCGGGCAGGGGGAACCAGCCGAGCGGGGTGTAGCCCGCGGCTCTCATCGCGGCGAGCTTGGCGGCCGCCGTCCCCACTTCGGGATAGGCGGCGCTCCAATGGGCCTCCAGTTCCGCGGGCCGCTCGTCGGTGAGCCAGGTCAGCTCCGAGACCGCGAGAATGCCCCCGGGCCGGAGCAGGGGGCGAAAGGCGGCGAGCCCCGCCGCAAAGCCCATGCAGTAGATGGCGCCTTCCGACCAGATCGCGTCGAAGGTGCCGGGCGCGAAGGGCAGGGCCTCCATGGACGCAGCGACCGGGGTGATGTCTCCGGCGAGGCCCTCGGCGCCCGCCCGCCGCCGGAGGGTGTCGAGAAAGACGGGCGAGAGATCGATTGCCGTCACATGTCCGCCGAGCCGCCGGGCGAGCACGAGCGCGGCGGCGCCGGTTCCGCAGCCGATATCGGCGAGGCGGAGCGCGGGCGACGGCGACAGGCCCGAGAGCTCGATGGCGCGCCCGGTGTCGGCCACCCGTCCCGGTCCCTGGCGCGGATTGTCCTTGTGCAGATCGACGAGGAGGGCGAACTCGGTCTCTGTCACGGGTTCAGCGGATCTGGGTTTCGGCGTCCCGACCCAGCGAGAGGAGGGTGAGCGCGTGGCGGTCGGCCTGGAAGACGGTGACCGAGCAGTGATCGGGGCGGAAATTGACCACGCGCTCGGTGCCCTGGGCCGCGCCCACAGCGACGTTGATGGGCACGAAGTGGGTGAAGACCACGCTGTCCTCGGAGAGGGCGCACAGGGCCGCGATCAGCCCCTGCCGCCAGGCCAGCACGGAGGGCTCGACCTCGCTCCAGCTCCGCGAGAGGAAGCCGCGCAGCCATTCGCCCCGGCTCGCGAAATCGGGCGCGGGCGAGGGCACCTCGCGCACCGCATCGAGGATGCGCGGCTCGATCCCCCAGAGCGCGGCGAGCGGGGCAGCGGTCTCGCGGCAGCGCCGGAGCGGGCTCGTGACGATCAGCAGCGGGCCCATGCCGGCGAGCCCCCTTGCAACGGCTTTCGCCTGATCATGGCCCGTTCCATCGAGGCCCGGATCGGGGTCCTCGCCCCAGGCGGCGGCGGCCTTGCCGTGACGCACCATATAGAGTTTCGGCATGGGATGCGCGTCCTCGCTGATTTATCCGGGTACGAACTGGTTGCGGCCGTCGGGCCCCCGCTCGACCGTGCCGCGCGCCCCCATCAGGTCCTCGGCGTCGAAGCGTTCGAGGATGTCGGCGGCCTCGCGCGGGGTGTTGGCGAGGAAGCGCCGCCCGTCCTCGAGCCGCCCGTAGAGGATCACCTTGCGCGGGCCGGCGCGGTCGTGAAACACGGTGCAGGTCTCCACCTTCCCGCGGCCGTGCGGCGTTTCGGTGAAGGCCGGGTGCTCGCGGGCGTCGAGCCGGGCCTGAAGCGCCGCCATGTCCGGGCGCGTCCAGGGCCCATCGGGCGGGCGCGTCGAATAGATCCCGCAGGCATGCTTGGTCAGATACCAGCCATTCGCCGTGACGAGGCCGTAGGCGCCGGGACGGGCGCGCAGGCGCTCCATCATCGTGGCGATGGAATGGGTGACGTAATTGTTGCCCGGCCCGCCGAAATAGGGCAGCCCGCCGGTGACGCTCACCCCGCGCGGATCGTCCTCATGCAGACCGATCTCGGCACAGGCGATCTCGATCGCCACCGGAAAGCAGGAATAGAGGTCGAAGGCCGCGATGTCGGGAAGGCCGATCCGGGCCATCTCCATCGCCGCCTGCACCATGGCGCGAATCGCCCCGCAGGAATGGAAATCGACCCGGTCCGAGACGTGCCAGATCTCGTTCGCCTCCGCCGCCCCGTGGAGAAACACCCACTTCCCGCGCGGCACGCCGAGCGCCTCGGCCCGTCCGGCGGAGGTGAGGACGAGCGCGGCCGACTGGTCCACCGAGTCCACCGCATTCATGAATTTCGTGTAGGGGGTCGAGATCATCCGGTTCTCGGGCGAGGGGCGGACGATCTCCTCCGGGCTCCGCTTCACCGGGAACCAGGCGAGCGGATTGTCCGCGGCGACCTCCGAGAGCCGGCTCATCAGCGCGCCCATGACCACCTTGTGGCCGGCTCTGCTGCGGCCGCGATGCTTTCGATAGGCCTCCTCGAAGAGCGGGTAGGTGGAGGAGGGGATGCCGACGCCATGGGCGAGCTCGTGCGGGCTCATGCCGGGCCGGTCGTCGCCGATCACGAGGTCGGGCACGCCGCGCTCCTCGCCCCAGGCCGAGATATCGCCGCCGGTCTTCTGGACCGCCGCAAGGCTCCTGTGGGCCTCGGCGCCGGCGATCAGCACGGTCTCCACCTCGCCGCGCGCAATGGCGTCCGCGTACCGGTTGACGAGCATCTGCGGCGTGTTGCCGCCGACCGCCGTATAGGCGTGGGTGCGGGGGGCAAGGCCAAGTGCCTGGGCAAGCGAGCGGGGGGGATTGGTGAGCCGCGGCACGCCCGTATCGAAGGGCAGCGAATCGACCCAGAAGCGCACCACCGCGACCGTATCGATGGCCCCGCCGACATCCGCCCCCGTATCGGCGAGCGCGGCTCTGCCGGCCTCGACCAGCATGGACTTGTAGGTCGTCGGGCGGTCGGGCGCGCCGCGCCAGGTTGACTGACCGCAGCCGATGAGGACCGGCGTGCGCGGGTCGATGGCGGACATGGCGGATTCCTCCGTTGCGAAGCGGCGGCGCCGCCGCCGTCAGGCGGTGGGCACGAGGTGGAGCTCCCCCGAGAAGACGCCGCGCTCGGTCAGCACATGATCGGCGTAATGCTGCAGATCGCCGGCCTCTCCCTTGAGCACCGCGACCTCGAGGCACCGATCGTGATCGAGATGCACGTGCAGCGTCGAGACCGTCAGGGCGTGATGGGCGTGGCCGGTCTGCGTGAGCCGCTTGGCGAGCTCGCGCTCCTCGTGATTGTACACATAGCTGAGCGTGCCGATGCAGGTGCCGGACGCATCGGCCGCGAGGCGCTCGCGGTCGAGCGTGTCGCGGACGAGCCCGCGCACCGCCTCCGACCGGTTCGAATGGCCGTGCGCCGCCATATAGGCGTCGAGCTGGGCCATCAGCGCGTCGTCGATGGTGATCGTCACGCGATGCATGCCGACCCCTCCCCGATCATCGGTCTGACCAGAACGTCGTGACGGGCACGCAGGGGCATGTGATCCATCCTCATATTGCCCTTACAAGCGGGGCGCCGGAGCGGCGCCTGTCACAACTAAGGGGATAGACCGCGACCAGATCAAGCCGCCGCGGAATCCGTTCGCATGGCTGCCTGAGCCCGCGCCGGTGGAGGACATTCATTTCCATCCCGTGGAGCCCCGCACGGTCCGGCTGCAGCTCAAGCTTCGCTTCTGAAGGTTGGGCAGAACCCTTCGGGACGGAATGGGCCGCATCAGCTGCGGCCCATTTTTTGGGCGGACAGACTAAACCTTAGGCTCCGGCCAAGATGTCCCAGGGGAGGCTCCCGAGGTACCGCTTGATTTTCCTAGGGTTTCGGTCCACGCAGGGAAGCCCGAGGCCTTGGCACGCGGCGTGCTATTCCCGAACACGCAGCGGGGGCCTCTCCTTTGCGGTGGTCCAGGGACGCGGAATCCATGAAAAAAATCGAGGCGATCATCAAGCCGTTCAAGCTCGACGAGGTGAAGGAAGCGCTTCAGGAGGTGGGACTGCAGGGCATCACGGTCATCGAGGCCAAAGGGTTCGGGCGGCAGAAGGGGCATACGGAGCTTTACCGCGGCGCCGAATATGTCGTCGACTTCCTCCCCAAGGTGAAGATCGAGATCGTGCTGCCGGACGAGCTCGTCGACAAGGCGGTCGAGGCCATCCAGAAGGCCGCGCGGACGGGACGGATCGGGGACGGCAAGATCTTCATCTCCAACATGGAGGAAGCCATCCGCATCCGGACGGGCGAAACGGGGCGGGAAGCCATCTGAGATTTTTAGGACGGGTCCACCGGACCGGGAGAGGTCGGGGACGGACCGTCCAGGAGAGGCGGCAGGCGGGCCAGGGGGCCCGTTTGCCGGCAGTCGTGCCGGGGAGCGGGCCGCAAGGGCCCTCGCCTCGGCGAAGGCCCGGTGAGGGGGGCGACATGGGATCGTGCGCCAGGCCACTCACCACTCGCGGGCCGTGGTTCAACTTTGGGTAACGAGAGGAACAAGCACCCATGGCCGACGCCAATTCCGTCATGAAGATGATCAAGGAGAAGGACGTCCGTTACGTCGACCTCCGCTTCACCGACCCGCGGGGCAAGTGGCAGCACGTGACCTTCGACCTGTCGATGGTCGATGCCGACCTGTTCACCAGCGGCACCATGTTCGACGGCTCGTCCATCGCGGGCTGGAAGGCGATCAACGAGTCCGACATGACTCTGATGCCCGATCCCTCGACCGCCGTGATCGATCCGTTCTTCGCCCAGACGACGCTGTCGATCACCTGCGACGTGCTCGAGCCCTCCACGGGCCAGCCCTACAACCGCGATCCGCGCACCACGGCCAAGAAGGCCGAGATCTACCTCAAGTCGACCGGGATCGCCGACACGGCCTATCTCGGCCCCGAGGCCGAGTTCTTCGTGTTCGACGACGTGCGCTTCGCCGCCGACCAGAACCGGATGTTCTATTCGATCGACTCGACCGAGCTGCCAGCCAATTCGGGTACGGAATATGACACGGGCAATCTCGGCCACCGGCCGGGCCCCAAGGGCGGCTACTTCCCCGTCCCGCCGATCGACTCCGGACAGGATCTGCGGACCGAGATGCTGGCGGTGATGGGCGAGATGGGCCTCGAGCCCGAGAAGCACCACCACGAGGTGGCGCCGGCCCAGCACGAGCTCGGCTTCCGCTTCGGCACGCTCACCCGCTGCGCCGACAAGATGCAGATCTACAAGTACGTCGTGCATCAGGTCGCGCATGCCTATGGCAAGACCGCGACCTTCATGCCCAAGCCGATGTTCGGCGACAACGGGTCGGGGATGCACGTCCACCAGTCGCTCTGGAAGGGCGGCCAGCCCATGTTCGCCGGCACCGGCTATGCCGACCTGTCCGATACCTGCCTCTACTACATCGGCGGGGTGCTCAAGCACGCCAAGGCGATCAATGCCTTCACCAATTCGCTGACCAATTCCTACAAGCGTCTGGTGCCGGGCTTCGAGGCGCCCGTGCTGCTCGCCTATTCGGCGCGCAACCGCTCGGCCTCCTGCCGCATCCCGTTCTCGGCCTCGCCGAAGGGCAAGCGGGTCGAGGTGCGCTTCCCCGATGCGGGCTCGAACCCCTACCTCGCCTATACCGCGCTGCTCATGGCCGGTCTCGACGGGATCCAGAACAAGATCCATCCGGGCGATCCGATGGACAAGGACCTCTATGACCTCCCGCCCGAGGAGCTGAAGGACATCCCGACCGTCGCCTCCTCGCTGCGCGAGGCGCTGATGGCGCTCGATGCCGACCGCGACTTCCTCAAGAAGGGCGGCGTGATGGATGACGACCAGATCGACTCCTACATCGAGCTGAAGATGACCGAGGTGATCCGCTTCGAGATCACCCCGCATCCCGTCGAGTTCCAGATGTATTACAGCTGCTGACATCGTCCGCTTGCGGACGGAGACCGGGGCCGGAGGGAAACCTCCGGCCTCTTTCGTTTCGGCCCCGCCTCCGCCCCGTCGGGGCACCTCCCCCCGAAAGCGGGGCGGGGACGGGAAGCGTGGGCCGCCCCCTCGTCTCCCTTCCCGGCCGGCCGGGAGGGCGGGGCGGGGGACCGCCGGCGGCAGGGGAGGGCGGCAGGCATTGACGGCCCGCCGATCCGACCGCAGGCTCGGCCCATGACGCCGACCGCCGCCGATCCCCATGCCCTCCTCACCGCCGCCGAAATGGGCAGAGCGAATGCCGCCGCGATCGCCGGCGCGCCGGGGCGGGAGGGCGTGCCCGGGCACCTCCTGATGGAGAATGCCGGGCGGGCCGTCGCCTTCGCCGTGGCCGAGCATTATCCGCTCTCGGAGGGCCGGCGGCGCATCGCGGTGCTGTGCGGGCCGGGTGGCGGGGACGGCTTCGTCGCCGCGCGCATCCTCGCCGCCGACGGCTATGATGTGCGCGTTCATCTTCTGGGGCCTCGCGAGGCCCTTCGCGGGGATGCCGCGTCCATGGCGGGGCTGTGGCACGCGCTGCCGCTTCCGCTCGACGAGGACGCGATCGAGGGAGCGGACGTCGTCATCGACGCCCTGTTCGGCGCGGGTCTGTCGCGCGATCTCGACGGCGTGCCGGCGAGGCTCGCCGCCCGGGCCCGCGCGAGCGGGGTGCCGGTCGTCGCGGTCGATGTTCCGAGCGGGGTCGACGGCTCGACGGGTGCCGTGCGCGGCACGGCCTTCGCCGCCACGCTCACCGTCACCTTCGAGCGGCGCAAGCGCGGACACGCCCTCCTTCCCGGACGCTCCCTGTGCGGAGCGCTGCGCGTGGCGCCCATCGGTCTGCCGCTCGCGGCGCTCGAGAGCGTGAGCGTGGGCGCGCTCGAGTCTGGTCCCCATGCCTTCGCGCGCCTGTGGCCCCGGCCGGCGGCGAGCGGGCACAAATATGATCGCGGTCATGCGCTGGTGGTTTCGGGTCCCGCGAGCCGCACGGGCGCGGCCCGGCTCGCCGCGCGCGGGGCGCTGCGGATCGGGGCGGGCCTCGTCACGGTGATGAGCCCGCCGGACGCGCTTCTCGTGAATGCAAGCCAGCTCACCGCCATCATGGTGCGGCGCCTCGAAGGGGCGGACGGGCTCGCGGACACGCTGACCGACCGGCGGCTCAACGGCGTGGTTCTGGGGCCGGGCTGCGGGATCGGCGCGGAGACACGCGCGCTCGTGGCCGCCGCCGCCCGCTCGCCGGCGGCGCTCGTCCTCGATGCGGACGCGCTGACGAGTTTCGCCGGAGAGCCGGACGCCCTCGCGGGCCTTCTGCGGGCGCGGGCGGGCGCGAGCGTGATCACGCCGCATGCGGGGGAGTTCGCGCGGCTCTTCGGCGGGGCGGCGGGGACGGACGATCCGGTCGCCATGGCCGCGGGCGCCGCCGAACGGCTCGGCTGCACGGTGCTTCTCAAGGGCGGGGCGAGCGTCATCGCGAGCCCCGGCCGGCCCGCCTTCATCACGACCAACGCGCCTCCCTTCCTCGCCACGGCGGGGTCGGGCGACGTGCTCGCCGGTTTCATCTGCGGACTGATGGTTCAGGGCATGCCCGCCCACGAGGCGGCGGCGGCTGCCGCCTGGGCCCATGGCGAGGCGGCGCGGCGCTTCGGCCCCGGCCTCATCGCCGAGGACCTGCCGGAGGCGCTGCCGGGCGTCATCGCCGATCTGTGGGCGGATCCCGCATGAGCGCGACCATACGGCCGGCGCGGGAGGGCGATCTTCCCGGCATCGTCGCCATCTACAACCACTATGTGCTGACGACGCCGATCACCTTCGATGTCGATGCCCAGACGGTCTCGACCCGCGCGCCCTGGTTCACCGGCTTTGCCGAGACGGGCCCCCATCGCCTCCTGGTCGCCGACCACGGGGGCGAGATCCGCGGCTATGTCTGCTCGCAGCCGCACCGCCCGAGGCCGGCCTACCGGCGCTCGGTGGAGACGAGCATCTATCTCGCCCCGGACGCCGTGGGCGCCGGGCTCGGTCGGCGGCTCTACGAGGCCTTGTTCACGGCGCTGGCGGAGGAGGAAGTGCATCGCCTCGTCGCCGGCGTCGCGCTGCCCAACCCCGCCTCGCAGGCGCTGCACGAGCGCGTCGGCTTCACGAAGGTCGGCGTTTTCACCGAGGTCGGCTGGAAATATGGCCGCTACTGGGACGTCGTCTGGTACGAGCGGGGCCTGTGACCCCCCGCCTTCCGCCGGGGGCGTGCATCCTGTATCCAGACGCACCGACGCACCGGCCCAGGTGGCGGAACTGGCAGACGCGCTGGATTTAGGTTCCAGTGCCGCAAGGCGTGGAGGTTCGAGTCCTCTCCTGGGCACCACGGCGCCGAGCGGCGGGCGAGGCGTCTTGCGTGCCGCCTGGATGGCTTCGCTGCGCTCGCCATGACACGAGATGTCATCGCGAGGGCCGGAGGCCCATGGCGATCCAGGCGGCGCGGCGAAGCGGTTCGTCTTGTGGCCCCCCGCCTTTACTCCCTGCCGCCTATCTGATTTAAGTCCGCGACCACGGCGGCCAGAGGACGGCCCCCGCGCTCCCACCCGAGTCAGAAGAGACATCCCATGCAGGTTGAAGAAGTGAGCAATGTGGGTCTGGCCCGCGAATTCCGCGTGATCGTGCCGGCCGCCGACCTCGCTGCCCGGCTCGACGCCAAGCTCGAAGGGATCAAGGACCGGGTGCATATCAAGGGCTTCCGGAAGGGCAAGGTGCCCATGTCCTTCCTCAAGAAGACCTATGGCAAGGGCCTGATGCCCGAAGTCATCGAGGAGGTGGTGTCGAGCTCGAGCCAGAGCGCCCTCGCCGAGCGCGAGCTGCGGCCGGCCCTTCAGCCCCGCATCGACTTCGAGGGCGAGCTCGACGACGTCGTCGCCGGAACGAAGGACCTCGCCTTCTCGATGAAGGTGGAGATCATCCCGACCTTCGAGGTCGCCGAGCTCAAGGACATCACCCTCGTGCGTCCCGTGGCGGACGTGCCCGAGGAGGACGTGCAGTCGACGCTCGAGTCGCTCGCCAAGCAGGCGCGCACCTTCTCCCCCCGCGCCGAGGGCGAGGGCGCCGAGGAGGGCGACCAGCTCGTGATCGACTTCGTGGGCCGGATCGACGGGGAGGCCTTCGAGGGCGGCACGGCCGAGGGCGTCACGCTCGAGATCGGATCGAACCGCTTCATCCCGGGCTTCGAGGAGCAGCTCAAGGGCGCCAGGGCGGGCGAGGAAAAGCTCGTGAAGGTCGACTTCCCCGCCGAATACGGCGTGGCGGAGCTGGCCGGCAAGCCGGCCGAATTCACGGTCCAGGTGAGCGAGGTGCGCAAGCCCGACGCCCTCGCCATCGACGACGAGCTCGCCAAGCGCATGGGGCTCGAAAACCTCGACAAGCTGAAGGAGGCTGTCACCGAGCGGATGAAGGCGAACTTCGCCCAGCAGTCCCGCATGCAGCTCAAGCGGCGCCTCCTCGACGCGCTCGACGAACGCCACAGCTTCGAGCTCCCCGCCGGCATGGTGGAGGCGGAGTTCGGCCAGATCTGGCAGCAGGTGAAGCACGACATCGAGCATCACGGCTACGACCCCTCGGACGAGGGCAAGTCCGAGGCCGAGCTCGAGGCGGAATACCGCAGGATCGCCGAACGCCGCGTGCGCCTCGGCCTCGTTCTCGCCGAGATCGGCCAGAGCAACGAGATCTCCGTGAGCCAGGACGAGCTCACCCGGGCGCTCGGCGCGCAGGTCCGGCAATATCCCGGGCAGGAGCAGCAGATCTATCAGTACTATCAGCGCAATCCCGCCGCGCTCGCCCAGCTTCGCGCCCCCATCTTCGAGGAGAAGGTGGTCGACTTCATCCTCGAGCTCGCCCAGGTGAGCGAGGAGACGGTCTCCAAGGACGAGCTGTTCAAGGATCCCGATGAAGGTCTGCCGCATGCCGCGGCCGGTGGCGGGCACCATCATCACCATGATCATGACCACGACCATGGTCATGACCATCATGATCACGACCACGACCACGACCATGATCATGATCACGACCATGATCATGACCACCATTCCCACGGCCGCTGAGCGGTCGGGCGCCCGCGGGAGCTCGGTCTGACGGGATCGAGCGGGGGAGGGAAGCCCGGGATCTTGCGTCGGGCCGGAGGGCGAGGCGCCGCCGGCACGGCCGGCGGAAAGCGCCCGCATACGCCCGGCGTCCAGGCGCCGCCCGGGCGCGCCGGGGTTGGTCCCGGCGCTTACCTGCCTTAAATGAAATGGATGCGACACTTGCATCCGGGCCGAAGCGGACCACATGGTCTCGGTTCGTGGCCCCGCGCCGGGCCAGGTCCCGCCCCTCCCTCACGCCGGTCCCGGCCCGGCACGCTGCCCAAGAGGACATCATGAAGCTGCCATTCGGATCGATCGCAACGGGATCGGTCGACCTCGGAACCGCGAGCATGTCGCCCATGTCCAATCTGGTGCCCATGGTGGTCGAGCAGACCAATCGCGGCGAGCGGGCCTTCGACATCTATTCGCGCCTCCTCAAGGAGCGCATCATCTTCGTCACCGGACCGGTGGAAGACCATCTCGCCGGGCTGCTGACGGCGCAGCTTCTCTATCTCGAGGCCGACAATCCCAAGAAGGCGATCTCGGTCTACATCAACTCGCCGGGCGGGGTGGTGACCTCGGGCCTCGCCATTTACGACACGATGCAGTACATCCGCTGCCCCATTCAGACCATCTGCATCGGCCAGGCGGCGTCCATGGGCTCGCTGCTCCTGTGCGCGGGCGAGCCGGGCATGCGCTACGCCCTGCCCAATGCGCGCATCATGGTCCACCAGCCCTCGGGCGGCTTTTCCGGCCAGGCCTCCGACATCGAGCGCCACGCCGAGGAGATCCTGAAGGTCAAGAAGCGGCTCAACGAGATCTATGTGAAACATACCGGCCGGACGCTCTCGGAGATCGAGGAGGCCCTCGATCGCGACCGCTTCATGACGGCCGAGGAGGCGAAGTCCTTCGGCATCGTCGACGAGGTGTTCTCGCGGCGTCCCGATCCGGAGAAGGACTAGGCGTGAAGGCGGGCCCTGCCCCAGTTCGGTGCCGGGCGTGCCACGGGATGGCCTCATCCTTGCTATCTGATCGGGATGTTGCCGGACCGCGGGCAGCGGGAGCGGTGAGACGATCGGCTTAATCCAATCTTGATCGCGCCAACCTATGATGATCGTATAGAGTCTTGGTCTCGCGGGATGCGTCGAACGGAGAAGGCCAGAGCCACACGAAGACCCGCGACGTGCGTCACTTCCCGGCCGGGAAGGCGTCGCGCACCGGCGGCAGGGGCATTCTCCCCCAGCCCCGGACAGCGCCAGCCCCGTGAGAGGCTGGCGAACAAGGCCGAGGAGACGGTATGAGCAAAACTGGAAACGGCGACAGCAAGAGCACGCTGTATTGTTCTTTCTGCGGAAAGAGCCAGCACGAAGTCCGCAAGCTGATCGCCGGGCCGACGGTGTTCATCTGCGATGAATGCGTCGAGCTGTGCATGGACATCATCCGTGAGGAGAACAAGAGCTCGCTCGTCAAGGCGCGGGACGGGATTCCCTCGCCGGCCGAGATCTGCCGCGTGCTCGACGACTATGTGATCGGCCAGTCCCACGCCAAGCGCGTGCTGTCGGTCGCCGTGCACAATCACTACAAGCGGCTCGGCCATTCGGCGAAGTCGAGCGATGTCGAGCTCGCCAAGTCGAACATCCTGCTGATCGGGCCCACGGGCTCGGGCAAGACGCTCCTTGCCCAGACGCTCGCGCGCATCCTCGACGTGCCCTTCACCATGGCCGATGCGACCACGCTCACGGAAGCGGGCTATGTGGGCGAGGACGTCGAGAACATCATCCTCAAGCTCCTGCAGGCGGCCGACTACAATGTCGACCGCGCGCAGCGCGGCATCGTCTATATCGACGAGGTCGACAAGATCTCGCGCAAGTCCGAGAACCCGTCCATCACCCGCGACGTCTCGGGCGAGGGCGTGCAGCAGGCGCTGCTCAAGATCATGGAAGGCACCGTCGCGAGCGTGCCGCCCCAGGGCGGGCGCAAGCATCCCCAGCAGGAATTCCTGCAGGTGGACACGACGAACATCCTCTTCATCTGCGGCGGCGCGTTCGCCGGGCTCGAGCGCATCATTGCCGGGCGCGGCCGGAAGACCTCGATCGGCTTCGGCGCCACGGTGGAGGCCGAGGACGAGCGGCGCACGGGCGAGCTTCTGCGCGAGGTGGAACCCGAGGACCTCCTCAAGTTCGGCCTCATCCCCGAATTCGTCGGCCGCCTGCCGGTGGTCGCGACCCTCGAGGACCTCGATGTCGAGGCGCTGGTCGAGATCCTCCAGCGTCCGAAGAACGCGCTGCTCAAGCAGTATCAGCGTCTCTTCGAGATGGAGAACACCCAGCTCACCTTCACCGACGACGCGCTGAAGGCGGTGGCCCGCAAGGCCATCCTGCGCAAGACCGGCGCCCGGGGCCTGCGCTCGATCATGGAGAGCATCCTGCTCGAGACCATGTTCGAGCTGCCCTCGCTCGACGGGGTGGAGGAAGTCGCGATCAACGCCGAGGTCGTGGAGGGGCGGGCCCGCCCGCTCTACATCTACGCCGACCGGCGGCACGAGGTCGAACACAGCGCCTGACGGACGCGGCGTCGGCCGTCACCGGAGGGGCCCCGCGAGGGGCCCTTCGCCTGTCCGCCGGCCGGGTGACCCCCGCTTCCCTCGCGAGCCGCGCGGCCGGGCAGGGGATCAAAGCTTGAACACGCGCCCGTCCAGCGCCACTTAGCGCATAAGTGGTCAACCCTCCGACCCGCCCTCGACAGGCCCGACGGGCCATGAGAGCCTTGGCTGTCGATGGAGATTCTGACCGGGCGCCATCCCCGCCACGTCACTGCCCGCCAGGGTCTTCGGCGGATCCCTTCGCCGATGGAGCCAGCGTCGCGCCGGTTCGTCTCCGGGTCGTAACAGTGAGGATCCGAGTATGGAAGAACAGGAAAACCGCAAGCCCGCTCCACGGCCGCCCGTCGGCTCGAGGGCCACGCTCGCCGTCCTGCCCCTCCGCGACATCGTCGTGTTCCCGCACATGGTGGTCCCGCTCTTCGTGGGCCGTCCGAAATCGGTGCGGGCCCTCGAGGACGTCATCATGGAGGACAAGCAGATCCTCCTCGTCACCCAGAAAAATCCGGGGGATGACGATCCCGCGCCCGACCAGATCTACGGGGTGGGGACGGTGGCGTCCGTGGTCCAGCTCCTCAAGCTGCCTGACGGCACCGTGAAGGTGCTGGTGGAGGGCGTCGCCCGCGCGCGCATCGAGCGCTATCTCGACGGGGAGTCCTTCTTCAAGGCCGAGGCCGAGATCGTCGGCGACGAATCCGTCGACCCCGCCGATGTCGAGGGGCTCTCGCGGTCCGTCACGGCGCAGTTCGACCAGTATGTGAAGCTGAACCGGAAGATCCCGGCCGATGTGCTCGTCTCGATCAACCAGATCGAGAACCCCTCCAAGCTCGCCGACGCCATCGCCGCCCATCTCGCGGTGAAGATCGAGGACAAGCAGGCGCTGCTCGAGACCATCGATGTGGCCGACCGGCTCGAGCGCGTCTTCGCGCTCATGGAAGGCGAGATCTCGGTCCTGCAGGTCGAGAAGAAGATCCGTACACGCGTCAAGCGCCAGATGGAGAAGACGCAGCGCGAGTACTATCTGAACGAACAGCTCAAGGCCATCCAGCGCGAACTCGGCGAGACCGAGGACGGCCGCGACGAGCTCTCCGAGATAGAGGAGCGGGTCAAGAAGACCAAGCTGTCGAAGGAGGCGCGCGAGAAGGCCATGGCCGAGCTCAAGAAGCTGCGGCAGATGAGCCCGATGTCGGCCGAGGCGACGGTGGTGCGCAACTATCTCGACTGGCTGCTGTCGATCCCGTGGCAGAAGCGCTCCAAGGTCAAGCGTGACATCGACGCGGCCGAGGCCGTGCTGGACGAGGATCATTTCGGGCTCGAGAAGGTCAAGGAACGGATCCTCGAATATCTCGCCGTGCAGAGCCGGACCGGAAAGCTCCGTGGACCGATCCTCTGCCTCGTGGGTCCTCCCGGCGTCGGCAAGACCTCGCTCGGCCGCTCGATCGCGCGGGCGACGGGGCGTGATTTCGTGCGCGTGTCGCTCGGCGGCGTGCGCGACGAGGCCGAGATCCGGGGCCACCGGCGGACCTATATCGGCTCCATGCCGGGCAAGATCATCCAGTCGATGAAGAAGGCGAAGACGTCGAACCCGCTCTTCCTGCTCGACGAGATCGACAAGCTCGGCTCGGACTTCCGGGGCGATCCGTCCTCCGCGCTGCTCGAGGTGCTCGATCCGGAGCAGAATGCGAGCTTCGCCGACCACTATCTCGAGGTGGAATATGATCTGTCGGACGTGATGTTCATCACGACCGCCAATTCGCTCCGCATGCCCCAACCCCTGCTCGACCGGATGGAGATCATCCGTATCCCTGGCTATACCGAGGACGAGAAGATCGGCATCGCGCGCAACCACCTCATCCGCAAGCAGATCGAGGCCCACGGGCTCACCGAGGGTGAACTCACCATCTCGGAAGCGGCGCTGCGCGACCTCATCCGCCACTACACGCGAGAGGCGGGCGTGCGGAACCTCGAGCGCGAGATCGCCAATCTCGCGCGGAAGGCCGTGCGCGAGATCGTCAGCAAGCGGGCGAAGAAGGTTCAGGTCACGACACGCAATCTCGGCAAGTATGCCGGCGTGATCCGGTACCGGTTCGGCAGGGCCGAGACCGAGGACCTCGTGGGCGTGGTGACCGGCCTTGCCTGGACCGAGGTCGGCGGCGACACGCTGCAGATCGAGGCCAACAAGGTGCCGGGGAAGGGCCGCATGACGACCACCGGCAAGCTCGGTGACGTGATGAAGGAGTCGATCGATGCCGCCCGGTCCTATGTCCGGGCACGGAGTGTCGATTTCGGCGTCACGCCGCCCACCTTCGACCGGCTCGACATCCACGTGCACGTGCCCGAGGGCGCGACGCCGAAGGACGGTCCCTCGGCGGGCGTGGCCATGGTCACCTCCATCGTCTCGGTGCTGACGGGTATTCCCGTGCGCTCGGACGTGGCGATGACCGGAGAGGTGACGCTGCGCGGACGGGTGCTGCCGATCGGCGGGCTGAAGGAAAAGCTCCTCGCCGCGCTCCGGGCCGGCATGAGCACGGTGCTCATCCCGCAGGAGAACGAGAAGGACCTCGCCGAGATCCCCGACAATGTGAAGCGGGCGCTGAAGATCGTGCCCGTCTCCACGGCCGAGGAGGTGCTGAAGGTGGCGCTCACCCGCCAGCCGACGCCCGTGGAATGGAAGGAGCCTCTCGACGAGACGGCCCTTCTGCCCAAGACCGAGGATCCCGAGGGCCTGCGCGCCCATTGAGGCGCTCACCCCCGGCGACCCTCACCCCCCGCCCTCCCGCAGCGGAGGGGGGAGACGGGACGAGATGGAGGCCGCGCCCCGCCGGGCGCGGCCTTTTTTCGGGGGCGGGGCTGCCTAGGCGCCCCCGGGCGCCGCGCCCGCTAGGTATTCGTTCCCAAATCGCGCTGCAGCATCTCGAAAACGAGGGAAAAGCGGCGGAAAACGGCCCTTTTCCTTTGACGGTCCCGAAATCGGGGGGCTAACGTTTCGCCACACCTCAGAGATTCTCCCGATTTCCGGGCGGTTCCGGGGTGGACCTCTCTCACTAAGAAAGGGGCTACCGTGAACAAGAACGATCTGATCTCCGCCGTCGCCGACTCCGCCGACCTTTCCAAGGCGGATGCGACGAAGGCGGTCGACGCCGTCTTCGACGTCATCACAGGCGCAATGAAGAAGGGAGACGAGGTCCGCCTCGTCGGTTTCGGGTCCTTCGTCGTCACCAATCGGGCGGCGACCGAGGGGCGCAACCCGCGCACGGGCGAGACCATCAAGATTCCGGCGTCGCGTCAGCCGAAGTTCCGGCCCGGCAAGGGTCTGAAGGACGCGCTGAACTGACGGCCGGCCTCGGGCCGGACCGGTTCGACCCATCCCAACCTCCGCCCGGTGGCGTCCGCCTCCGGTCGGTGGTTGGGTTTTTTGTCGGCCGGAGAGGGCGCAGGCCCGGGGCTCGCTCCGGTCCGCCGGATCGGTTAAGCCTTCCCGAGAGGGGCGGTTAGCTCAGCTGGAAGAGCGGCTGGTTTACACCCAGTAGGTCGGCGGTTCGAGCCCGTCACCGCCCACCAGCGATCCGATGGCGGGGCACCGGAGCGCAAGACGCGCCCCGGTGCCTGTCACATCGGCCATCCCTGCTCAGCAGAAATGGAAATCCGAGGCGCTGAGAGCGTCGGCGGACACGCCCTTCAGTGTGATCGAGCTTCCCCCGATCGAAATCACGGCATCGCCGTCCACATCGGTGATGCAGAGCTTCTCGAAGGCGCGCACGCCCGTATGCGAGAGCACGATGTGATCGGCGCCGATCTCGAAGTCGTTGATGACGTCCTCGCCGAACGTCCGGCACGAGAAGACGAAGCAGTCCTCGCCCTCGCCGCCGGTGAGTTCGTCATCGCCGCGCCCTCCCACGAGCACGTCATTGCCGGCCTCGCCGCGGAGATTGTCGTCCCCACGGCCGCCGAACAGGAGGTCTTCCCCTTCGCCGCCGAGGAGATCGTCTGCACCGGCGCCGCCCGACAGCGTGTCGTCGCCACCCTGGCCGTAGAGCGTGTCCTCCCCCGCGCCCCCGAAGACGAGATCCTCGTCATTGCCGGCGAACACCTTGTCGTCGCCGGTGCCGCCGAAGATGAGGTCGTCGCCATTGCCGCCATAGAGCAGGTCGTCCCCGCGCCCGCCCTGGACGGTGTCCTCGCCGGCGCTGGCCTTGACCGTGTCGTCGCCGCGTCCGCCGCGAAGATGGTCGTTGCCGTTGCCGCCCTCGATGCCGTCGTTTCCGGCGCGCCCGGCGATCTTGTCCTCGCCGCCCGTGCCCTCGAGGAGGTCGTCCCCGATCGTTCCGAATGTCCACGCCATGGCCGAAAGGATCCCTGTGTTTGCGTCGAACTGATACGTCCGCGGCCCCATGGGGGGGGGCGGCG
>JACAEB010000117.1 GCA_013389075.1 Alphaproteobacteria bacterium | reverse complement strand
CGACCGCGAGCCCGAGTGCCAGCGTCAAGGCCCGTGCCGCCCCCATGCCCGTCCGCTCAGTTCACGCGCCAGCTGCCGTCGGGCTGCTGGCAGGCCACGCCCGTGGCCTCGTCCGACTGCCCGCCCGCCGTCACCGTCTGGTTGAAGCGGCGGCAGGTCTGGCCCTGCGCGGTCTGATAGGTCTGGGTGGGCGTCACCGTGCCCGAATTGCCGCTTTCGGGGTTCGACCAGGCGAGGGTCTGGTCGTTCGACGCGGTCGAGAGGGCGCGGTCCGTGGTCTGACCCATATAGGCGCGGTCGCGCTCGGTCAGCCGGCGGGCGATGGTCGAACCGGCCCAGTAGCCGAGGAGGGCCCCCGCCACCATGGCGATGTCGCGTCCCGAGCCCGAGCCGACCTGCGAGCCCACGGCCGCCCCCGCCGCCGCCCCGGCGAGCCCGCCCAGGGTCTCGTTGTAGCGGCCGTCGGCGCAGGCCGTCATCTACAGGATCATCAGGCCCGAAAGACCCATCTTGAAGCTTTTGCTGAGAAGTGCCGTCATGGCGCATCCTTCCGTCCAGAATCGCGCCGGCTCCCGGCCGGCCCCCGAGTTAACCAATATAGCGCATCGGCCGCAAAGGGCGGTGGCGCTTTGCGCTGGAGCCTCTATGTTCTGCCCTCGATGATCAACTTGTGAGGGCAGGCCCCGCATGGCTACTCCCGATGCTCCCGCACCGGACGTGACCGACGGCACCGAGCTGTCCATCGCCGACGAGCCCCTCGCCCTGTTCGAGAGCTGGTTCGCCGAGGCGCGCGCCGCCGAGATCAACGATCCCAACGCCATGGCGCTCGCGACCGTCGACGCCGACGGCCTGCCGGATCTGCGCATGGTGCTGCTCAAGGGCGTCGATGCGGGCGGCTTCGTCTTCTACACCAATCTCGAGAGCGCCAAGGGACGCCAGCTCGCGCTCGCCCCGCGCGCGGCGCTCCTCTTCCACTGGAAGAGCCTGCGCCGCCAGGTGCGGGTGCGCGGCGCGGTGGCCCCGGTGAGCCCCGAGGAGGCCGATGCCTATTTCGCCACGCGCCCGCGCGGCAGCCAGCTCGGCGCCTGGGCCTCGGCGCAGTCGCGGCCGCTCGCGGGTCGGTTCGAGCTCGAGGCGGCGGTGGCGAAGGCGACCGCCCGGTTCGGCCTCGGCACCATCCCCCGCCCCCCGCACTGGTCGGGCTTCCGCCTCACCCCGGCGAGCCTCGAATTCTGGCGCGACCGGCCCTTCCGTCTCCACGACCGCCTCCTCTATCGCCGCGAGGGAGCGGGGTGGACGACCGCCCGGCTCTACCCCTGACGGCCATGGGCGAGACGATTCCCCCCCCTCCCGCGTCCGCCGCCCCGGGGCCCGGACGGGCCGCCTCCGGATCGGTCTGGATGCGGCTTGCGACCTATGCCTCGGTCGCGGTGGCGCTCACGCTGATCGGTCTCAAGCTCGGCGCCTTCGCGCTGACGGGCTCCATCGCGATGCTGGCCTCGCTGGTCGATTCGGGCCTCGACCTCATCGCCTCGCTCGTCACGCTGTTCGCGGTGCGCCATGCGCTCGTCCCGGCCGATGCCGAGCACCGGTTCGGCCACGGCAAGGCCGAGGCGCTCGCGGGAATGACGCAGGCGATCATCATCACGGGCTCCGCGCTGTTCATCCTCTTCGAGGCGATCAGCCATATCGTCGAGCCCGAGCCTGTGCAGCATTCGACGACCGGCATGGTGGTGATCGGCATCTCCATCGCGCTGACCCTCGCGCTGGTGCTCTTCCAGGGCTTCGTCATCCGCCGCACGGGATCGCTCGCCATCTCGGCGGACGAGCTGCACTATCAGGGCGATCTCCTCACCAATGCGGGCGTCGTGGTCGCGCTGGTGCTGTCGGGCGTGTACGGAGTGACGCTCGCCGATCCGCTGATCGGCCTCGCCATCGCGGGCTACATCGCCTGGGCCGCCTTCAAGATCCTGCGCGGCTCGTGGGACCAGCTCATGGACCGCGAGATGTCGGATGCGGACCGCGCCCGCATAGCCGAGACCGCGCTCGCCCATCCGGCCGTGCTCGCCCTTCACGATCTGAGGACGCGGCAGTCGGGGCAGGCGAGCTTCATCCAGTTCCATCTCGAGCTCGACGGGGCGATGACGCTCATGGCCGCGCACCGCATCTCCGACGAGGTCGAGCGGGCGATCCAGGCGCTCTACCCGGAGGCGGAAGTGTTCATCCACCAGGATCCCGCCGGGCTCGAGCGTCTCACCCGGCTCGAGCGCAGCTGAGGCCTGCGCCTTTGCCAGTCCGCGCGCGCTTGGCTACAGTCCCGGCGCCGGATCCGGGAAGAAGAGCGCGTTGAGGGCAGGCGGGTCGAGACCGGACCCTGCCGCCGTCGGCAGAGCCCGCGGATCCGGTGCGAGCGCGAGGGAGGAAACGGGATGGCAGGATTGTTCGATCTGTTCGGGCGGACGTCTGGCGGGACTACCGCAGGCGGAGGCGCGAAGACCGAGGCGGCGCGCGGCCCCGTGGCGGCGCCGGCGTCGGGTGAGATGCCGGCCGGCGTCCTCGCCGGCATCATGCAGGATGTGCAGCTCTCCATCCCGTCCATTCTCGATCACGCCGCGCTCTATCACGGCGACCGGGAGATCGTCACACGGACGATCGAGGGTCCGATCCATCGCACGACCTATTCCGATATTCATCTGCGGGCGCGCAAGGTGTCCCAGGCGCTCCGGCGGCTCGGCGCCAAACCCGGCGCCCGCGTCGCGACGCTCGCCTGGAACACCTACCGCCATCTCGAGGCCTGGTACGGCATCATCGGCATGGGCGGGGTCTGCCACACGATCAATCCGCGCCTGTTCCACGACCAGATCGTCTACATCTCGAATCACGCCGAGAACCCCTACATCTTCACCGACGTCACCTTCGTGCCGCTTCTCGAGCAGGTCGCCCCGCACCTGACCCACCTCAAGGGCATCATCGTGCTGACCGACCGGGCGCACATGCCCGCAAGCTCGCTCAAGAACCTCATCTGCTACGAGGAGCTGATCGGGGCCGAGGACGGGCGCTTCGACTGGGTGCGCCTGCCCGAGACCGCGGCGGCGGGTCTTTGCTACACCTCCGGCACCACGGGCAACCCCAAGGGCGTGCTCTATTCGCACCGCTCGAACATCCTGATGATGCTCGCCGCCGGGGTGGGCGACGGCATGCCGCTGCGCAGCCGCGACAGCGTGCTCGCGGTGGTGCCGATGTTCCACGCCAACAGCTGGGGCCTCGTCTATTCGGCGCCCGCCAACGGCGCCAAGCTGGTCCTGCCCGGCATGCGGCTCGACGGGCCGAGCGTCTACGAGCTCCTCACCGGAGAGAAAGTGACCATGACCGCGGCGGTGCCCACGGTCTGGCTCATGCTGCTCCAGCATCTCGAGGCGAACGGGCTCGACCTGCCCGTGCTCGAACGGGTGGTGATCGGCGGATCGGCCGTGCCGCGCCGCATCCTCGAGGCCTTCGAGGACCGCTACGGCGTCGAGGTCATCCACGCCTGGGGCATGACGGAGACGAGCCCCATCGGCACGCTCTGCGTGCTGCGTCACGACCAGATCGACCTGCCGCGCGAGGAGCAGGTCCGGGTCAAGCTCAAGCAGGGCCGGCCCATCTTCCCGGTCGAACTCAAGATCGTCGACGATGCGGACAAGGAGCTCCCGCGCGACGGCAGGGCCTTCGGCCGGCTGATGATCCGCGGGCCCTTCATCGCCAAGGGCTACTTCAAGGGCGAGGGCGGCGTCCCGCTCGACGCGGCCGGCTATTTCGACACGGGGGACGTGGCCACGATCGACCCCAAGGGCTTCATGCAGATCACGGACCGCGCCAAGGACGTGATCAAGTCGGGCGGGGAGTGGATCTCCTCGATCGAGATCGAGAACATCGCCGTCGGCCACCCCAAGGTCGCCGAGGCGGCGGTCATCGGCCTCTTCCATCCCAAATGGGACGAGCGTCCGCTCCTCATCATCGTGCCCAAGCCGGGCGAGAGCGTGACCAAGGAGGAGATTCTCGCCTTCCTCGAGGGCAAGATCGCCAAATGGTGGATGCCGGACGACGTCGTCTTCATCGAGGAGATGCCGCACACGGCCACCGGCAAGATCCAGAAGATGGCGCTGCGCGAGCAGTTCAAGGACTATGTCCTGCCGACGGCCAAATAGCCGCGGCGGCGCGCCGGGCCCGTCGGGGGCGGGATCGGCGCCAGGAACGGATGGGGGGCTCGGACGGCAGGGGCTGCCGGGCCTGCCCGCAAGAGACGGGGGATCGGTGTGAGACAGGTATTCGAGCGACTTGGTTGGCTTGCCTTTCTGGTGGTGCTCGGCTCGGCCGTCGGCGCCGCGATCGCGGGGCCGGGCTATCAGCTCGGCTGGTGGGAGCTGTCCACCGCGCTCCGGGTCGTTCTGCAATATTCCGTGTACGGCCTCCTTGCGGCGGGCGGGATCGGGTTCGTGCTGGCGCTCATCCTCATCGCCATGCCGCCGCGCGACGGCTGGGTCGCCCCGCTCCTCGGGGCGCTCATCGCCGCGGCGGTGGCCTATGTGCCGGTCACCATGGCCCGCACGGCGGCAGACGTGCCGCGCATCCACGACATCTCGACCGATCTCGGCAATCCCCCGCCCTTCGTCGACCTCCTCGCCCTGCGCGAGGGGGCGCGCAATCCGCCCGATCATCCGGGGTCGGAGGTGGCGGCCCAGCAGCAGGCCTCCTATCCCGACATCAAGCCGGTCCTGCTCGCAGCCTCGCCCGACCGCACCTTCGCCGAGGCCATCCTCGTCGCAACCTCGCTCGGCTGGGACATCGTCGCCCAGGTGCCGGAAGAAGGCCGCATCGAGGCGACGCAGACCTCCTTCTGGTTCGGCTTCACCGACGACATCGTGATCCGCATCGAGGAGACCGAGACGGGGAGCCGGCTCGACATCCGCTCGAAATCGCGCGTCGGCCAGAGCGACATCGGCGCCAACGCCGCCCGCATCCGCGCCTTCACCGCGGCGCTGACGGCCCAGCTCGACGCCTCGGCATCGCCCTGACCGCGGGCGGGCGGTCATCGCCCGCGCGCGCCACCTGAGGGCGTGCCGTAGTCCGGTGGGGGGGG
>JACAEB010000012.1 GCA_013389075.1 Alphaproteobacteria bacterium | reverse complement strand
GGCCGAGGTGCTGCGCGAGCTCGTTGACGCGAGTTTCGACGGCGGGGGAGGGAGCGACGTGACGGAAGGTGATGTTGACGGGAATTGCCACGGTTCGCTTACCTGTGCGTGGATCAGTCAACCCGAGGGTACACTCTGGCCGACGGCATGCACATACCGAGAAATCCACGTATGGCGCCCATTTAGCTGCGACCGACTATTGCGTGCGACTGACCGGCTTGACAACGAGCACGTTGCAGGCGAGGCGGTCGAGTGTCCCCTCGGCAGTGCTGCCGACGATCCACCGTTCCAGTCGCCCGCGCGACACGGCACCCATCACGACGAGGCTTGCGCGCTGCTCGCGCGCCTCCGCGACGATCTCGTCGGCTGGAGTGCCAATGCGGACCCGGCCGTGCCCGACGAATGCCGGGTGCGCCGCCAGCAGCTCGCGCAGCGCCTGTTCCGCCTGCTCGATCCCCGCCCGGCCGGTCTCGGCCGAGCCGGCACGGCTCTCGCCCTCGCTCTCGCCGCGCCGTCCACGGCGCCGGCGGCGGCGGCGGCGGGGACGGTCCTCCTCGGAGGCGCCGCCTTCGCGCTCCTCGCTGACGGCCTCGATCTCCTCGGGCAGGTCGGCTTCGGCTTCCTCGACCCCGTCCTCCGCGCCGGTCTCGTCGATCTCGGCCTCGTGGAAGGCGGTTTCCGGCTTGATGACGGTGGCGCGCACGGCCTCGCGCTTCTCGGGGGTCAGCTCGGCGCCCGGCTTCAGCGTGAAGGTGCCCGGCACGGCGGTGGGATCGGCCGTCACCATGACCGTGAGCCCGTAGCGGAGCTCGAGATCCTGAAGGATGGCGCGCTTGTGGTTGAGCAGGTAGAGGGCGGCGGGGAGGGGCGCTGAGACCGCCAGCTCGGCCCACTTGCCCTTGATCGCCTCTTCCTCGCAGGCCCGGAGGACACGCAGCGCGGAGGATTCGATCGAGCGCACATGGCCGGTGCCCGAGCACTGGTCGCACACCACCATCGATCCTTCGAACACGGAGCTTCTGAGCCGCTGGCGCGACATCTCGAGGAGGCCGAACGGGCTGATGCGCCCGACCTGGATCCGCGCCCGGTCGTTCTTCAGCGATTCCTTGAGCCGCCGCTCGACCGCGCGGTCGTGGCGGTTTTCCTCCATGTCGATGAAGTCGATGACGATGAGGCCCGCAAGGTCGCGCAACCGCAGCTGCCGGGCGATCTCCTCGGCGGCCTCGAGATTGGTCTTGAGCGCGGTATCCTCGATCGAATGCTCGCGCGTCGACCGCCCCGAGTTCACGTCGATCGAAACGAGCGCCTCGGTTGGATTGATGACGATGTAGCCGCCCGAGGGCAGCGTCACCACCGGATTGAACATGGAGTCGAGCTGCGCCTCGACCTGATGCCGGTGCAGGAGCGGCACGATGTCCTTGTACTGCTGGACATTCTTGGCATGGCTCGGCATCAGCATGCGCATGAAGGCCTTGGCGTCGCGATAGGCGTCGTCGCCCTCCACGAGCACCGTGTCGATGTCGCGATTGTAGAGATCGCGGATGGCGCGCTTGATGAGGCTGCCCTCCTCGTAGATGAGGCAGGGCGCGGTCGAGCGCAGCGTGAGATCGCGAATGCTCTCCCACTGGCGCAGGAGATATTCGAAGTCGCGCTTGACCTCGGACCGGTTGCGCTTGGCGCCCGCCGTGCGGACGATGAGGCCCATGCCCTCGGGCACTTCGAGCTCGGTCGCGATGGCCTTGAGGCGCTTGCGGTCGACGGAATTCGTGATCTTGCGGGAAATGCCGCCGCCGCGCGCGGTGTTGGGCATGAGCACGCAATAGCGGCCCGCGAGCGACAGATAGGTGGTGAGCGCGGCGCCCTTGTTGCCGCGTTCCTCCTTGACGACCTGCACGAGCAGGATCTGCCGGCGCTTGATGACTTCCTGGATCTTGTAGCGGCGCATGTAGGAAGGCGAGCGCTGGCTGCGGCGGGGCAGCTCCTCGAGCGCATCCTCCGAGCCCACCGTCTCGACCGTGGTGTCGCCGGGCTCGACGGCTTCCGGGCCACCCGCGCGGCGGGCCTCGGAGCGGTCTTCCGCGGCGGCATCGGCCTCCGCATCCGCGCCCTCGGACCCCTGGGCCTCCTCGCCGCCCTCATCCTCGCCCGACCAGCCGTTCTCCTCGAGCGGCGCGCCGCGCAGGACGGCATCCTGACCCTCCTGGGCGAGGGTCGCGGCCGGCGCGTCGAAATCCCGATCGTCCCCCGAGAGCTCCGCGCCCCCGTCCGTGTCGTCGTCGTCGTCCTCGTCGTCGTCCTCGTCGCTATCCTCGTCGGCCTGTGCGCGGCCGGCGGAACCGGGATCGACGATGTCGGCACCGGCGCCTGCGGGTGCCGAGCGGGCCGCTTCGGCCGCCGCCTCCGCGGCGGTCTCGGCCGCCTCGGCCTCGGCCTCCTCGGCCGCCATGGCCTCCATCAGCGCCCGGCGGTCATCGACGGGGATCTGGTAGTAGTCCGGGTGGATCTCGCCGAAGGCGAGGAAGCCGTGGCGGTTCCCGCCATATTCGATGAAGGCTGCCTGCAGCGAGGGTTCGACCCGCGTCACCTTGGCAAGATAGATGTTGCCTTTCAGCGGCTTGCGGGTGGCGGTCTCGAAATCGAATTCTTCAATCCGCTTTCCGTTCAGGACGACGACCCGGGTTTCTTCGGGGTGCGTCGCGTCGATGAGCATTTTCTTGGCCATTCATTCGTCTCCGGAGGAGGCCGGGCGGCGCCCCGCCGAGGGTCGCGCGCCAGGGCGCAGACCGTCGGCTTTGCAGGGCAGGCCGGCTCCATTCTTGGGTGAACCCCGCAAGGGGTGTGGGATGCGCCGGCCTCGAGCTTTCGTCCGGCCACGCAAGACGGAGCGCCGGGCCCGGAACGGGCACGGCGCGGCGGTCTGGCGCGACGGGGACAGGAAGGGTGGAGGACGACGGCAAGAGTGATCCTTCTTCGTCTCGATCGGCCGGAACGGGGCGGGTCGCACCGCTTTTCGGCCGGCTGCGCGCATCGATCCCGTCAGGTCCGGACGAGCCGGACAGGACAGGCGCTCGGATGCGGCGCCCTCGCGCGACCCCGACACGACGTCCGGCTTCGCCATCCGGCCATACGGCCTTGCGCCGGTCGGCAGCGATGCCCGGGGGGCAGCGTGCCGTCTCGACATTGGCGTCTCCGCAACGGCACGCGGCGGTCAGGCCGGGGCCGGGGAGGAAGGCGCCCTGGAGGCGAACGCGCCTCGCTCAGGGCCAGCCGGGCGCGCCCAGGGGCCAGCGCCACCGGGGTCCTCGCGCCTCGGATCCCGTCGGGACCCGTGTCGGGCGATCGCCTCCGGCCGGTCTTTCCCGGTGCATTGCAGCCGCCGGAAAAGGCACCTATCAACTGATGACCGCGTCGGCTTAGCGAACCGTTAACGTAAGCCTCTGGTGAAGGCCCTCCCGGCCGGGCGCATCGAACGATCGGCGATCGCGCGGGTGGGGAGGCGGGCAGGGACGCCGGCCATCTCGAACACAGGGAACTGGCGCGCCGAACGGATCCGGACAGGCCTGACTGCGAAGCAGCTTCGCATCACCCCTCCCTTCTTGTAACGATTCTGGCGCGCCACCTGCAAGGATTACTTGACGCCGGCCCGGGGACAGGACAAGCCCGGACACGAAATCTCGGCGCGGGGACGGGGCACGTTAACCGGGTGGAAACCTTGTTGAGGCAAGTGCTGATCTTTGTGGTCGAATCGAATCACCGTGGCCCGGTTGGGGCAGGCGGGGATCTTGAAGGGCGTCCGATGCACGGGGTGAGGCGGGGTCTTCCGGGCATTCTGGCTCTTGTCTGCCTGCTCGTCGCGGCCTTTGCGCCGGTGCGGGCGGCGGCCGAGATCGGCGTGCGCGACGTCCGCTTCGGCCAGCATTCGGGCTATACGCGCTTCGTGCTCGAGGTCGACGGCGTCGTCCGGCCCGACCTCTTCACCCTCGCGCCCGAGGCCGGCGATCCCTATCGCGTCGTCCTCGACCTGCCCTCGCTCGACTGGAAGGGGGAGGCCGAGGGCACGCGCAAGGGCATGGGTCTGGTCTCCCGCATGCGGCACGGACGGCTCGACGCGACCCGCTCGCGCGTCGTTCTCGACCTGCCCAAGCCCGCCGCCGTCAAGACGATGATGGTGCTGCCGCCGAACGGCACCTATGGCGCCCGCATCGTGGTCGATCTCGTGCCCACCGACCGGACGAGCTTCC
>JACAEB010000047.1 GCA_013389075.1 Alphaproteobacteria bacterium | reverse complement strand
TTGGGCCGTCGGCCGGGGAGAGCCCCCGGGGCCGGCGACGGGCGGTTTCGCCGACCGCCGTCCCAAAGGCAACGCCATGAGTCTCTTGCGGTTTACCGAGGGCGGGACCGGCGCCGACATGGCGCGCCCGCCCGGCCATTTCGTCACCTTCGGGACCGACCGGCCGCTGAGGCTGGGCTCGGGCCGCAGCCTTGCGCCGCTCACCATCGCCTATCAGACCTATGGCGTGCTGAACGCCGCCCGCTCCAATGCCGTCCTCGTCTGCCATGCGCTGACGGGCGACCAGTTCGTGGCCGAGCCCCATCCGCTCACCGGCAAGGCGGGCTGGTGGCGCCATGTGGTGGGGCCGGGCCTGCCGGTGGACACCAGCCGCTTCTTCGTCATCTGCGCCAATATCGTGGGCGGCTGCATGGGCACGACGGGCCCCGCCTCGCTCAATCCCGACACCGGCGAGCCCTACGGGCTCGGCTTTCCGATGATCACCATCGGCGACATGGTCAGGGCCCAGGCCATGCTGATCGACCATCTCGGGATTGACGAGCTCTTCTGCGTGATCGGCGGCTCGATGGGCGGCATGCAGGTGCTCGAATGGGCGGCGAGCCATCCCGAGCGCGTCTTCTCGGCGATCCCGATCGCCACCGCCGCGCGCCACACCGCGCAGAACATCGCCTTCCACGAGGTCGGCCGGCAGGCGATCATGGCCGATCCCGACTGGAAGGGGGGCGCCTATCTGAAGAGCGGCGACCGGCCCGTGAAGGGGCTCGCGGTCGCGCGCATGGCCGCGCACATCACCTATCTGTCCGAGGCCGCGCTCCACCAGAAGTTCGGCCGCAACCTGCAGGACCGGGACCGGCCGACCTATGGCTTCGACGCCGATTTCCAGATCGAGAGCTATCTGCGCCATCAGGGATCGACCTTCGTCGACCGGTTCGACGCCAATTCCTATCTCTACATCACGCGGGCGATGGACTATTTCGACCTCGCCGCCGAGCATGACGGCGTGCTCGGCTCCGCCTTCCGGGGCACGAAGACGCGCTTCTGCGTCATCTCCTTCTCCTCGGACTGGCTTTATCCGACGGCGGAAAGTCACAAGATCGTACATGCGCTCAATTCGGTCGCGGCCAATGTGAGCTTTCTCGAGATCGAGACCGACAAGGGCCACGACGCCTTCCTGCTCGAGGAGCCCGAGCTCTTCTCGACGCTCTACGGCTTCATCGGGCGTGCGGCGGAGCGCCGGGGCCTGCCATGACCGCGCCGCGTCCGGAAAGCGCCTCCGCGACGCGCCGGCGCGATCCCCTGCGCAGCGACCTGTCGCTGATCGCGGGGCTCGTGCCCCAGGGCGCGCGGGTGCTCGATGTGGGCTGCGGGGACGGCGCGCTCCTCGAGAGCCTGATGCTCGAAAAGGGCGTGGACGGACGGGGCATCGAGATCAGCCAGCCGCGCGTCAGCGCCTGTGTCGCGCGCGGGCTCGCGGTCATCCAGGGCAATGCCGAGACCGACCTGCCCATGTATCCCGACCGCGCCTTCGACTATGTGATCCTGTCACGGACGATCCAGGCGACGCGCCAGCCGCGCGAGGTGCTGAACGAGCTGCTGCGCATCGGCGCGCATGTCATCGTCTCCTTCCCCAATTTCGGCTACTGGCGCATCCGGCTTTCGCTGCTCCTCACCGGGCGCATGCCTCGCACCGAGCGCTTCGAGGAACCTTGGTACGCCTCGGACAACATCCACCTCTGCTCGATCGCGGACTTCACCGCGCTCGCCCGCGAGATGGGCGCCCAGATCGAGGCGGCCATCGCCGTGCGGGGGCGGCCGGGCGACGCCGCCTGGCCCATGCCCTTCACGCCCGGCTCCGGCCTTGCCAACTGGCTGGGCAAGGATGCCGTCTTCCAGCTCACCCGCACCGGACCCTCGCCCGACGCCTGAGCCCCGCGCGAGGGTCCCCGCGCGCCGCTGTCCCCCGCCTTGACGCCATACCTACTGGTTGGTATGTAGCCCTCGAGAAAGGATCCGCGCCCCATGACCACCCGCGCCGCCGAACCGCCCCACCCCACGCGCCTGCGCCTTCTCGAGGCGGCGCTCACGGTGATCCGCACCAAGGGCTATGCGGCCGCGCGGGTCGAGGATGTCTGCGCCGAGGCGGGGCTGACCAAGGGCAGCTTCTTCCACCATTTCCGCAGCAAGGAAGAGCTCGCCATCGCCGCCGCCGCCCACTGGTCGGAGATGACCGGGCGGCTCTTCGCCGGGGCGCCCTATCACGGGCATGAGGATCCGCTCGACCGGGTGCTCGGCTATGTCGACTTCCGCCGCAGCCTTCTTGAGGGCGCTCTGCCCGAGTTCACCTGCCTCGTGGGCACCATGGTTCAGGAGGTCTACGCCACCGACCCCGCCATCGACCGCGCCTGCGCCGACAGCATAGAGGGCCACGCTGCGACGCTCGAGGCCGACATCGACGCCGCCCGCGCGGCCTACGGGGTACACGGAGCCTGGACGACGCGCGGCCTCGCCCTCCACACCCAGGCCGTCCTGCAGGGAGCCTTCATCCTCGCCAAGGCCGAAGGGGGACCGGCCATCGCCGCCGAAAGCGTCGATCACCTGCACCGCTACATCTCGCTGCTCTTCGGGCGCGATCCCGCCCGCGCCCGCCCCCCGTCCCCAGCCACCGAAAAGGAAAGCCGATGACCGAGACCGCCCCCACCGTCGCCGAGATCGTCGCCGCCCACGGCGTGCACGTCCTCTCGCCCCATCTGGTCTGCCGCGATGCGAAGGCCGCCATCGCCTTCTACGGACGCGCCTTCGGCGCCGAGACGCTCATGAGCCTCGATGCACCGGACGGCACGCTCCTGCATGGCTGTGTACGGATCAACGGCTCCTCCGTGATGCTCGTCGACGAGAATCCCGTCTGGGGCGCCCTCTCGCCCAAGGCGCTCAACGGCACCCCCGTCACGATCCATCTCATGGTGGACGACGTCGATGGCTGGATCGAGCGCGCCCACGCCGCCGGCGCGCGCATCGTCATGCCGGCCGAGGACATGTTCTGGGGCGACCGCTACGGCATCGTCGAGGATCCGTTCGGCCATCACTGGTCGATCGCCACCCCGGTCCGGCGGATGAGCGCAGAGGACTTGCAGGCCGCCGCGACCAAGGCGATGTCCGAGGGCATGGGAGGCACGGATGGTCAGTCCTGAGAGGGAGGATCCCCGCGATCTCGTCCTGACACTGACGCTCGATGCCCCGCGCGCCGCCGTCTGGCGCTGCTGGACCGAGGCCGAGCTTCTCACGCAATGGTTCACGCCCCGCCCCTGGACCACCGAGGAGGTCTTTCTCGACGTCCGCCCCGGGGGCACGAGCCGCATGGTGATGTGCGGCCCCGACGGCTCGCGCCACCCCGAAAGCGGGGTCTATCTCGAGGTCGTGCCCGGCCGGCGGCTCGTCTTCACCGATACGTTTCGCGTCGCCTGGGAGCCCTCCGAGGCGCCCTTCATGACCGGCATCATCACCCTCGCCGATGACGGGACGGGCGGCACCCTCTATGAGGGCCGCGCGCGGCACTGGTCGATGGCCGACAGGGACCGGCATGCCGAGATGGGCTTTCACGACGGATGGACGAAGGCCGCCCGCCAGCTCGAGGCCGTGGCGCGAACGCTCGGCGGGTCCGGCTGAGGCTTGACGCACCTCCCGCGCGTGCTACGGTCGGCGGCGAAGCATCTGCTCAGGCAGTTGTCAAGAATTTTCGGCCGCGCGGGAGGTTTTCGCCCCCGAAAGCACAGAAAGAGGCAGCGCGGTCGTGTAATGGGTCGGGGCGCGCGGACCTCCCTCAAAATCCTTGGGGGAGCGACCATGATCATTTCCGAGCTGAAGACCATCACTCGTGCCGGGACCGCCGTGCGTCGGGCCGGGTTTGCTCTGCTGGCCGCCGGCCTTGGCCTCGCCCTCACGGGCGGCGCCGCGCCCGCCGGGGCCCAGTCCGGGGCCTGCTGTTCCAGCCAGGGCGGCATCGGCTGGTGCGAACCGGACGGCACGCTCGTGTGCAACGACCGCCGCGCCTCGTCCGAATGCGGCTGCACCATCTCCACCCAGCGCCTCGCTCCCCCGCCCCCGGCCGCGCCTCCCGCCCCGGTCTCCGCGCCGGCACCGGAACCGGAGCCGGCACCCGCGCCCGCGACGGAGGCCGCAA
>JACAEB010000011.1 GCA_013389075.1 Alphaproteobacteria bacterium | reverse complement strand
CCCCCCGGCTCCAGGAACTTCCGTCTTGAGGTAACCCTTGAACAGCTGGCGCGATCTTCTCAGGCCCAACGAGTTCGGACGGATCGGCGCGCTCGTGGGGCTCATGGGCGCCGTGGCCGGCGGCCTGATCTGGCTGCTGGTCCGGCTCAACGAGCCGCCCATGGGTCTCCTCTATGCCGACCTTGCCCCGGACGACGCCGCGCGCATCGTCGAGCGGCTGGACCAGGCGGGCACCCCCTATCGCCAGGGCGGGGACGGCACGGTCATCTATGTCCCCAAGGACAAGGTCTTCAGCCTGCGCATGGAGATGGCGTCCGACGGCATTCCCGCCAACGGCATCGTCGGCTACGAGCTGTTCGACTCCACGGACAGCTTCGGCACCACGAGCTTCGTCCAGAACATCAACCGCCTGCGCGCGCTCGAGGGCGAGCTTGCCCGCACCATCGTCTCCATGGAGACGGTGGAGAAGGCGCGCGTGCATCTCGTCCTCCCCGAACGCGAGCTGTTCTCGCGGGAGGACGCGACCCCGACGGCGTCGATCGTCGTGAAGGCCGCCCGCGGACAGCTTACCCAGGAGCAGGTGGAGGCGATCCGCTATCTCGTCGCGTCCGCGGTCCGCAACCTCTCGCCCCAGAACGTCGCCATCGTGGACGAGCGCGGCCAGCTTCTGGCGAGCGGCACGGGCGAGGGCGAGGGCGCCTCGGTCGGCAGTTCCCTCGACGAGCGGCGCAGCGCCTTTGAGGCGCGCATGGCGGAGCGGGTCGAGGATCTCGTCGCCAGCATCGTCGGGCCGAGCAATGTCCGCGTTCAGGTCACGGCGGAAATGGACTTCAACCGGATCGTGACCGAATCCGAGATCTACGATCCCGAAGCGCAGGTCGTCGTCTCCTCCGAGACGATCGAGGAGAGCGACACGACCACCGATTCCGAACAGAGCGGCGCTGCGTCTCTGAGTACGGAGCTTCCCGACGGCAATGCCGGTGCCGGCTCGGGCAATGTGCAGAGCTCGGCGGCCAACAGAGTCGAGGAGCGCGTCAACTACCAGAACTCGCTCACCAAGCAGACACAGGTCCAGGAGGGCGGCGCCATCCGGCGCATCTCGATCGCCGTCGCCGTCAACGACGTCGTCAGCTTCGGCGAGGATGGCACGCCCAGCTTCGCGCCGCGCAGCGCGGAGGAAATGCAGCGCATCTCGGCGCTCGTGCGGTCGGCCATCGGCTATAGCGAGACGCGCGGCGACCTCGTCGAGATCGCCAATGTCCGCTTCACGCAGTCCGCCACGGCCCCGCAGAGCGGCACCGAGGCGACGGAAGGCGGCTTCTCGGTCACCTCGCTTCTTCCCTATGCGGAGAAGGTGATCCTCGTCGTCATCGCCTTCATTCTCGTGTTCTTCGTCTTCAGGCCGCTGCTGACACGGCTTCTGCAGGCGCCCTCGGGCGGCGGCGCACCGGCCCTGCCCTCGCCCGGAGGCGGCGGCATGCTCGCCGGCGGCGGCCATGGCCATGCGCACGGCCATGGCGGGCACGCCGCCCTTGCCGGCACCATGGCGGGCGAGACCGCCGCCCTGCCCGCCCCCGAAGGGCCGATCGAAAAAGGTATCGACATCGCTCAGATCCAGGGGCAGGTGAAGGAATCCTCCGTACGCAAAGTGGGCGAGCTGATCTCGCGCCACCCCGAGGAATCCATGTCCATCCTGCGCAACTGGCTTTACGAGACGGGCTGATCCATGCGCGCTCCGAAGGTCAAGGCGGCGGTCAAGGACGACTATCGCGCCATCACCGGCCCTGAAAAGGCGGCGATCGTGCTCCTCTCGCTCGGCGAGGAGAACGGGCGGCAGATCTGGTCGCTCATGGACGAGGAGGAAATCAAGGAAGTCAGCCAGGTCATGTCCAACCTGGGCACCGTGGCCTCGTCCCTCGTCGAGAAGATCCTCATCGAATTCGTGGGACAGATGTCGTCGACCGGCTCGCTGGTCGGCACGTTCGAGGCGACCGAGCGGCTGCTCAAGCGGTTCATTGCCGATGACCGCGTCTCCACCATCATGGAGGAGATCCGCGGTCCCGCCGGCCGGACCATGTGGGACAAGCTCGGAAACGTGAACGAGGTCGTCCTCGCCAACTATCTCAAGAACGAATATCCGCAGACGGTCGCCGTCGTCCTGTCGAAGATCAAGCCAGAGCATTCGGCCCGTGTCCTCGGCTCCCTGCCGGAGGACTTCGCGCTCGAGGTGATCATGCGCATGCTGAGGATGGAGTCCGTCCAGAAGGACATCCTCGACAAGATCGAACAGACGCTTCGCCTCGAATTCATGTCGAATCTCGCGCGCACGCAGAAGCGCGACGCACACGAGATGATGGCCGAGATCTTCAACAATTTCGACCGCCAGACGGAGGCGCGCTTCATCACCTCGCTCGAGGAGCGCAACCGCGACAGCGCCGAGCGGATCAAGGCGCTCATGTTCACCTTCGAGGACCTCGCCAATCTCGATCCGGGAAGCGTGCAGACGCTTCTGCGCGCCGTCGACAAGGACAAGCTCGCGCTGGCGCTCAAGGGCGCCTCCGACACGCTGCGCGACATGTTCTTCTCCAACATGTCCGAACGCGCGGCCAAGCTGCTCAAGGAAGATATGGAAATGATGGGCCCCGTCCGCCTCAAGGACGTGGACGAGGCGCAGATGCAGATGGTCAACATCGCCAAGGACCTTGCGGCCAAGGGCGAGATCATGATGGCGGAATCGAAGGGCGAAGATGAATTCATTTATTGATCCGAAAACGGTGGAAGAGCGCCCCAACCGCTTCGCCTTCGATCGCAGCTTCGAGGGCGCACCCGCCGCGCATGGAAGCTTTCCCAAGACGCGCTTCACACGCGAGGAGGTCGCAGCGCTCGAGCGGCTCGCCTTCGAGAAGGGGCGCCAGAGCGTGGAAGCCGCCGCCGCGCAGGAAGTGACCGCCATCGCGCGCGAACTGCTCGCCCAGGGCAAGGCCCAGCTCGACGCCCTGACCGCAGAGCGGCGACGCCTGCTCGCGGAATCGACGGACCTCGCGCTGGTGGTGGCCCGAAAGCTCAGCACACGCCTTAACGAGGTCTGTCCCGACGCGGAAGTCCGCGCATTTCTCGCCAATTGCCTGTCATTGCTGCGCGACGAGCCGAAGCTGACCATCCGCATTCCAGGCACCGCCGAGACACTGCTCGCGCCGGCCATCGAGGCGGAGGCTCGCGCCGCGGGGATCGCGGGCGCGGTCCGGATCGAAGTGCGGGGGGCCGAACGGCCGCTCCTTCGTCTCGAATGGACGCAAGGCGCGGCCGAGTTCGATCCTGCGGCCCTCTCCGAGGCCATCGAGGCCGAGGTGCGCCGCTTCCTCGAGCAGGCCGATGCATCCTTCAGCCCTCCACCCAACGAGTGAGGACGCGATGAGCGAACCAGACACCCAGCCCCGCATTCCGAAGGGAAGCAATGTGAGCCTGCCCGAGCTCGAGCAGGCGGGCGCCGCGTCGGATACGGACGAGGAGGCCCAGCGATCGGCGACCGATCTCGAAGCCGTCTTCGACGTGCCCGTTCACGTCTCGGCCGTGCTCGGCAAGACGCACATGGATGTGAGCCAGCTTCTCAAGCTCGGGCGGGGCGCCGTGGTCGAACTCGACCGGAAGGTCGGCGAGGCCATCGACATCTACGTCAACAACCGCCTCGTCGCCCGTGGCGAGGTGGTGCTGGTCGACGACCGGCTGGGCGTGACCATGACCGAGATCATCAAGGGAAATCAGGCCTGATGGCGAGCGGAGCACAAGAGCTTTCGGCCTCGCGCGCGGGCGCTCCGGACACGGCCGGCCGGCCGCTGCCCTGGGCCCTGATCGCCGGCCTCGCCGGTCTTGGCGGGCTGCTCGTGGCCGGGAGCCTCGGGCTCGGCGCGCCCTGGATCGACCTCAGATCGCTCATTCTCGTGCTCGGCGGCACGGCGCTCGTCACCTTCATCGCCTCGACGCGCGAGGAGCGGACACGGACATATGCGCTCCTCAGGACGAATGCCACGCCGCTCCTCGGCTCTGCCACGACTGTCCGCCGGCTGATCGAGTTGTGCGACGCCATGCGCCGGCGGGGGCCGCGGGCGCTCGACGCGGCCACCGCCCTGCGCGCCGACCCCTTCGGCCGGCGAGCGCTCGAGCTGATGGCAGACGGTCTTGCTCCGGACGAACTCGAGGCGACACTTGCCGCCGAGGCGGCCACCTATGGTGAAGGCGCCGTGCTCGCGTCCGGACTGCTGCGCCGGGCCGGGGATGCGGCGCCCGCGCTCGGCCTCATCGGGACGCTCGTCGGCCTCATCGAGATGCTGGTGACGCTCGACGAGCCGTCCGGTCTTGGACAGGGAATGGCGATCGCCCTCCTCACCACGCTCTACGGTGCCGCCCTCGGCCATGTCGTCCTTCTTCCCCTCGCCGACCGGATCGAGGGCCAGGCCGAACGCCGGCTGCAGGTCATGGCTCTCCTGCGGGCCGGCGCCCGTGACATCATTGCCCAATCCTCTCCACGCGATCTCGAACGGCGCCTCAATGCCATGGTTCAGCCCGACGAGCGCGTGAAGCGCGCCTGAGACTTGAAAGGAATAGATCATGAGACTGATGATCGTCGGACGGCTGCACGGACAGCTCTCCACGGCCACGAAGATCGCGATGGACCGCGGCGCGCGCGTGACCCATTCGGACACGCTCGATACGGCGATCGACGCGCTGAGGGCCGGCCGGGGCGCCGATCTCCTCATGGTCGATGTCGTCCTCGACATCGCCAGCCTGATCCAGCGGCTGAGCACCGAACACATTCACGTGCCGGTCGTCGCCTGCGGGATCGGCACCGACGCCCGCGCAGCGGTCAGCGCAATCCACGCCGGCGCCAAGGAATACATCCCGCTTCCTCCGGATGCGGATCTCATCGCGGCCGTCCTCGAGGCCGTCGCTAGCGACGATCACCAGCTCATCGTGCGCGACCCCGCAATGACGCGCGTGATCGAGCTGGCCGACCAGATCGCCGCCTCCGATGCGAGCGTCCTCATCACGGGCGAGAGCGGCGTCGGTAAGGAGGTCATGGCGCGCCACGTCCACGCGAAGTCGGGTCGCCGCAACGAGCCATTCATCTCCGTGAACTGCGCCGCCATTCCCGAAAATCTTCTGGAATCGGAGCTTTTCGGTCACGAGAAGGGCGCCTTCACCGGCGCCATCGCCCGGCGGATCGGCAAGTTCGAGGAGGCCAATGGCGGCACGCTGCTGCTCGATGAAATCTCGGAGATGGATGTGCGCCTTCAGGCCAAGCTCCTGCGCGCGCTGCAGGAACGGGAGATCGACCGGGTGGGCGGGACGCGGCCCATCAAGGTCGACATCCGCATCCTCGCCACCTCCAATCGGGACCTGACCGCGGAGGTGAAGGCCGGACGGTTCCGCGAGGATCTTCTCTATCGTCTCAACGTGGTCAATCTGCGTCTGCCCTCTTTGCGCGAGCGACGGTCCGACATTCTGGCGCTGGCGGATCATTTCATCCGGAAATATGCCGCCGCCAACGGCGTGCCGCCCCGTCCGCTCTCGGAGAGCGCGCGCGGCGTCCTGCTGGCCCATGGCTGGCCCGGCAATGTGCGCGAGCTCGAGAACACCATGCATCGCGCCGTCCTGCTGGCCCAGGGCGAGGAGATCGCGGCGGACGCCATCCGCCTGCCCGACGGGACGCGCGTGGGCGCGCTTCCCTCCTCGGGCGATCCGGCAAGCCATGCGCGCGATGCGGCGGAGGCTGCTAGCCGGGGTCTCGTCGGCCGCACGGTCGCCGATGTCGAACGCGACCTCATCCTCCAGACGCTCGATCACTGTCTCGGCAACCGCACCCATGCGGCGAACATTCTCGGCATCTCCATCCGTACGCTGCGCAACAAGCTCAAGCAGTACTCGGATGACGGTGTGCCCGTTCCCCCGCCCGGCGACATGCGCGGCGCGGCCTGACGTCCCGTGTAGCGGGGCGAATGCCCCCAGAGTGAGGCCAAGGCAGCATGGCTGGCGACGCAGGTTTCATGACGGCTGGAAGCGGGCCCCGCGGGCTCGGGCGCTTCCTGCGCCCGGACATCGGCATGGCGCTCGGGATGGTGGTTATTCTCGGCGTCCTCCTGATGCCGATGCCGTCGGTACTGCTCGACATCATGCTGGGCCTGTCGATCATCCTGTCCGTGATGATCCTGATGGTGACGCTGTTCATCCGTACCCCGCTCGAGTTCAGCGTCTTTCCGACCGTCCTCCTCATCGCGACCATGCTGCGGCTTTCGCTCAACCTCGCATCGACGCGGCTGATCCTCGCGGAGGGCCATACGGGCACCGACGCGGCCGGCAAGGTCATCGAGGCCTTCGGCAATTTCATCATGCAGGGCAATGTGGTCATCGGCCTCATCGTCTTCGTGATCCTCGTCATCGTGAATTTCATCGTCATCACCAAGGGCTCGGGCCGCATCGCGGAGGTCGCTGCCCGCTTCACCCTCGATTCGATGCCCGGCAAGCAGATGGCGATCGACGCCGACCTCTCGGCGGGCCTCATCGACGAAACGCAGGCCCGCGCCCGCCGGCGCGAGCTCGAGACGGAATCCAACTTCTACGGAGCGATGGACGGCGCCTCGAAGTTCGTGCGCGGCGACGCGGTGGCGGGCATCCTCATCACGATCATCAACATCATCGGCGGCATGGTGATCGGCATCGCCCAGTCGGGCATGTCCTTCGAGGACGCCGCCAACACCTATACGCTGCTGACCATCGGCGACGGCCTTGTGAGCCAGGTTCCGGCCCTGATCGTCTCGACGGCCGCGGGTCTCCTCGTCTCCAAGGGCGCCAATGACGGGCCGACCGACCGCGCGCTGTTCGAACAGTTCTCGAAATATCCGTCCGTCTTCGGAATGGCATCGCTCGTCATGGTCATCATGGCGGCCCTGCCCGGCACGCCCTCCATCATCTTCCTCACGCTGGCGGCGGCCAGCGGCTTCGGCAGCCTCGCCCTGTCAAGGCGCAAGGTGGCCGCGAGCGCGCGCGAGGCCCGGGCCGAGGCGGATGCCGTGGTGCCCGCTCCGCCCCAGGACGAGCCGATCTCGACCGCGCTCGCCATGGACCCCTTGCGCATCGAGCTCGGCTACGGGCTCCTTCCGCTCATCAACGATGCGACCTCGCACCGGCTGACCGATCAGATCAAGGCGCTCCGCAGGCAGATCGCCACCGAGATGGGCTTCGTCATGCCGTCCGTCCGCATCCTCGACAACATGCAGCTTCCCAGCATGGGCTATTCGCTGCGCATCAAGGAGCTCGAGGCCGGCGCGGGCACGCTCAAGCTCGGCCATCTCCTCGCGATCGATCCGCGCGGAGGCCAGGTGAGCGTCCCGGGCGAGCACACGCGCGAGCCCACATTCGGCCTTCCCGCCACATGGATCGACGGCAACCAGCGCGAGGAGGCGAGCTTCCGCGGCTACACCGTCGTCGAGCCCGCGACCGTCCTCACGACGCACCTCACCGAGGTCGTCAAGGATCACATGGCCGAACTCCTGTCCTATGCGGAGACGAAGAAGCTGCTCGACGAGCTTCCCTCCGACCACGCCAAGCTGGTCGAGGACCTCGTGCCGAGCGTCGTCACTGTCAGCACGGTGCAGCGCGTCCTGCAGCAGCTTCTGGCCGAGCGCGTGTCGATCCGCGATCTGCCGACCATCCTCGAGGGCATTGGCGAGGCGAGCGCGCAGACGCACAACATCATGCTGCTCACGGAGCATGTCCGCGGCCGGCTCGGACGTCAGATCTGCACCGCCAACGCCCACCCGACCGGCGGCTATCTGCCACTCGTGACCCTGTCGCCCCAATGGGAGCAGGCCTTCGTCCAGTCGCTCACCGGCTCCGGCGAGCAGCGGCAGCTCGCCATGGCGCCCTCGAAGCTGCACGAGTTCATCAATGCCGTGAAGTCCGCCTTCGACGACTGGGGCGCGCGCGGGGAGAGCCCCGTGCTTCTGACGAGCCCCGCGATCCGGCCCTATGTCCGCTCCATCATCGAGCGCTTCCGGCCCCAGACGGTCGTCATATCCCAGAACGAGATCCATCCCTCCTCGCGTCTGAAGACGCTGGCACAACTCTGAGGATCCGATGCGCATACGGACATTCCATGGAGCGAGCATAGGCGAGGCGATGGCCCGCGTGCGCGAGGCCATGGGCGCGGATGCCATCATCCTCTCGACGCACGAACATCGGCGCGGCGGCGGTGTCGAGGTAAAGGCCGCGACCGAGGGCCCGGCCGAGACCCCGCGCGCGGCGGACCCCGCCTATTCCGCGCTGGCTTCGCGCCTTGCCGCCCGTCTCGATGCCGAGCTGAGGGCGGCCCTGCCGCCCGGCGCTGCGCCGACCGTCCTGCCGAGCCCGCCCCGTCTCGGCACGGCGGAACTGCGCGGGCTCTACCACTGCCTTGCCGCGCAGGGCCTGTCGCGGCCCCTCATGGCGCGCGCGCTGAAGGCCGCCCGCGACGCGGGCGGTCACGCCGACGGTGCGCTCGGTGCGGGTCTCGAGGCCGCACTCGCCTTCGAGCCCCTCTCCCTTCGTCCGCACACGGCCCATGTCCTCGTCGGCCCCCCGGGAATGGGCAAGACCGCAGCTCTCGCCAAGCTCGCCGCAACCGCGGTCCTCACCGGCGAGCGGCCCGTGATCCTCAGCACGGACACGCTCAGGGCCGGTGCTCTCGCCCAGATCGAGGCCTATGCCGGCGTGATCGGGCTCGGCGCACGCGCCTGCGAGAGCCCGGAAGCGTTCGCCGAGGCCTTGCTTGCCGCCGGCGCCGCGCCCGTCCTCGCCGACACGCCCGGCACCAATCCGCGCAAGCCGTCCGAGCTCAAGGACCTGCGCCGCTTTCTCGGCAAGGGGCGGCTCGATCCGGTGCTCGTCATTGCCGCCGGCACCGATCCACGCGAGGCGGTTGCGCTTGCGGCGCCCTTCCACGAGATCGGCGCCCGGCGCTTTCTCCTGACACGGATCGACACGGCGGAGCGGCTCGGGTCCCTCGTCGAAGCGCTCGTCGGCGCCGGCCTCTCGCTCGCCGGTCTCGGCGGCTCTCCCTATCTCGCCGACGGGCTCGAGCCCGCGAGCGGGGCGGGGCTCGCCCGCGCCCTTCTCGACAGATCGCCCCCACCCCCGCCCGGCGATGCGCTCGCCGCGGCCAGCCCCGCACGGAGATCGGCATGAGCGCGCCCGCACACACCCCGACCGCGCCCTCCATCCTCGCCATCGCCTCGGGCAAGGGGGGCGTCGGCAAGACCTGGCTGTCCGTCACCCTCGCCCAGGCCCTGGCCCGGGCGGGCCAGCGCGTGCTCCTCGGCGACGGCGACCTCGGCCTTGCCAATGTCGACGTCCAGCTAGGCCTCCTGCCCGAGCACGATCTCGCCGAGCTTCTCGCCGGCGAGGGAAGCCCCGCCTCCGCCATCCTCACCGTGGAGCACGGCCCGAACGGACAGGGCCGCTTCGACGTGCTCCCCGGCCGCTCGGGCTCGGGCGCGCTCGGCGCGCTCTCGCTCGAGGAGCTCGGCCGGCTGGCCGATCTCCTGATCGGCCTCAAGGGGCGCTACGACCGGGTGATCCTCGACACGGCCGCCGGCATCGACCCCGCGGTGACGCTGCTCTGCGGGCTCTCGTCCCGGACGCTGGTGGTCCTCACCGAGGACCCGACCTCGCTCACCGACGCCTATGCGCTCGTCAAGGTGCTCTCGCGCGGGCCCCGGCCGCCCGTGATGGAGGTGGTCGTGAACATGGCGCCCGATCTCGTGGACGGCCGGCGCATCCACAAGGCCCTCGCCCAGGCCTGCCTGCGTTTTCTGGGCTTCGAGCCCGCCCTTCTGGGCGTCATCCGGCGCGATGCCCATGTCCGGCAGGCGATCAGGGCGCAGGCCCCGCTGCTCGCCCGCTATCCCCAGGCCCAGGCGGCCGCCGACGTGCAGGCCCTCGCCGCGCGGATCCTCGCCGAAAGCCCGGAACGCAGCCGTCACAGGAAATTGGCTTGATGCCCCCCGCCCGGGAGTTTACCGTTCGTTAAGGGTTGGGCAACGGGGTAAAGTAAACGCTCTCATAGATGAATCGCGAATTGAGCGAGAAACAAGGAAGACCGAAAGAGCGCACGCCTGCATGTCCGGCCCTTCCAGATGATCCCCGGCGAGCACCCAATGCCGGGGCTATCTGGCGTTTCCATCAAGCGTGAAGACGGGGTCACATCAATGCAGACAGATTTCCTTGGCGACATCTGGGCCATGGTCCAGGATGTCTTTGTGAACGTCGATCCGGTGTCAGGCGGCATCGCCATCGTCGTCGCCCTGCTGGCGGGGCTCATCCTCCAGCGCTACCTCTCCGGCATCATCAGCGTCACCATCGGCGCGCTCATCGCCTATGCCGCCGCGCGCTTCGCCAAGCTCGTCCTTCTCGACGGCCGCGAGATCCAGCCGCTGGCCGAATCCTGGTGGTCGGGCATGCTGAACATGCGCTTCGGCGAGGTGCTGGTCTATTTCGTGGCCTTTCTCGTGGTCATCACCGTCGTCTACATTCTCAAGACCGCCTTCTTCGCCAATCGATGAGGCGATCGGGCGCGCGGGGGCCCTCGTGAGCGGCCCGCGCGCCCGCGATCTTTTCTCCTGTCCGGCGATGCTTTAAGGGACTCTCCCGGGGGGCCGTCCCGGCGCCCGCATCCGTGCGCGAGGGGATCGCCATGACACTCTTCCTCGGACTCCTGGCGGGCGTCGCCCTCCTCGTGCTTCTCTGGGCGATCGCCCTTTACAACACGCTCGTGCGCAGGCGCGCCCTCGTGGAGGAAGGCTGGAGCGGGATCGAGACCCAGCTCAAGCGGCGGGCCAACCTCGTGCCCAACCTCATCGAGACGGTGAAGGGCTATGCCGCGCATGAACGCGGCACGCTCGAGGACCTCACCGCCGCCCGCACGGCGAGCCTTCGGGCGCACACCGTCGAGGAACAGGCCGAAGCCCAACGCACCCTCGGCCGTGCGCTGGGCAGCCTCATGGCCGTGGCCGAAGCCTATCCCGACCTCAAGGCGAGCCAGACCTTCGGCCAGCTCCAGACCGAACTCGCCGAGATCGAGGACCAGATCCAGCTCTCCCGGCGCTACTACAACGGAACCGTCCGCGACCTGAACATCATGGTGGACCAGTTCCCCTCCAACATCGTCGCCGGCCGGTTCGGTTTCCGGAAGGCGACCTTCTTCGAGATCGAGGACGCGGCCGAGCGCTCCGTGCCGCGCGTCGATTTCTCATGAGCGGGAGGCCCGTCCGGGCGCTGCTGCTTGCGGCGCTTCTCGTCCTCTGCGCGCTGCCCCTGCCCGCGCGCGCGGCGGAAGCCATTGTCGACTTCGTATCCGACATCGCCATCGATCCGGACGGCACGCTCGACATCGTCGAGACCATCCGTGTCCGGGCCGAGGGCGAAGCGATCCGGCGCGGCATCTATCGCGACTTCCCGACCCTCTACAGGGATCGCTACGGCAACCGGGTGCGCGTGGGGTTCGAGCTTCTGGGCGTCACGCGAAACGGCAGCCCCGAGCCCTGGCACACCGAGCCGATCGAGAACGGTGTGCGGATCTATGCGGGCTCGGCCGACCGCTTCATCGAGCCGGGGCTCCACACCTATACGCTCCGCTATCGGACGACCGGCCAGCTCGGCTTCTTCGAGGCGCATGACGAGCTCTACTGGAACGTCACCGGGAATGGCTGGGCCTTTCCCGTCGAGGCGGTGACGGCGCGGGTCGCCCTGCCGGGCGGCGCGACCCCAATGGAGGTGACGGCCTATACGGGGCCGTCGGGCGCGCAAGGGACGGACTATCGCGTGACGGCGCGGGCGCGCGGCCTCGCCGAGGTGAAAGCCACCGCCGCCCTGCCCCCCGGACACGGCCTCACCATCGTCGTCACCTTCCCCAAGGGCGTCGTCACCGAACCCGGTGAGATCGAGAAGGCGAGCACCTTCGTTCGGGCAAACGCCCCCGTCCTCGTCGGCGCGCTCGGCTTTCTCTCCTGCCTTGCCTATTACATGGTGGTCTGGCTGCGCGCGGGGCGCGATCCGCCGGCGGGCACGATCTTTCCCCGCTTCGCCCCGCCCGAAGGGCTGTCGCCCGCGGCCGTGCGCTTCATCAGCCGGATGGGCTTCGACACCGAAGCCTTCGCCGCCGCGCTCACCAATCTCGCCGTGAAGGGCCATCTGCGCATCGAGGAGGAGGAGGGCGGCACCTACCGCCTCGTCAAGACGGGCGGATCGGCCGACGGTCTCAGCCCGGGCGAGCGGCAGATCGCCGGAACGCTTCTGGGCACGCGCAGCACGATCGTCCTTGCGCAGAAGAACCACAGGACGATCGCCCAGGCGGTCGAACATCTGAAGAGCCATCTCAAGCGCGAATATGAGGGCCGGCTCTTCCGCACCAACACGCGGCTCATGATCCCCGGCCTCGTGCTCACGGTGCTGACGGGCGTAGGCATGGCGGTGAGCGGCCCCTCGCCGGTGGAGGCGCTCTTCCTCGGCCTGTGGCTCCTCATCTGGCTGTTCGGCACGAGCACGCTGATCGGCACGCGCATCTCCGCCTTCCGCACCCACTCCGTCCTCGCCCTCGCCGCGTCGATCTTCTCGATGCTCGTCGTGCTGCCCTTCCTTCTCGGGGCCGTGCTGGGCCTCTTTCAATTCGCCCGCTCGGCAGGGCCGATCGCGAGCGGGCTCTTCGTCCTGACGATCCTCCTTGTGCCGCTCTTCTATGTGCTGATGAAGGCGCCGACGCGGGCGGGCCGCGCCGTCATGGACGAGATCGAGGGCTTCCGCCGGTTTCTCGAAATCACCGAGAAGGAGCGGCTCGACGCGCTCCATCCGCCGGACATGACGGCCGAGCTTTTCGAGCGCTATCTTCCCTATGCCATCGCTCTCGACGTGGAGACCCGCTGGGCCCAGCGCTTCGAAAGCGAAGTGGTGGCGGCTGGCCAGGCCCCTGCCGGGCGCAGCTACAGCCCCGGCTGGTACAGCGGCGCGCGCGGCTTTTCGGGGCGGGGTCTCTCGGCCTTCGCCGGCGGTCTCGGCGGCGCCCTCGCCGCCTCCACGACGGCCGCCGCAACACCGCCCGGCTCGAGCTCGGGAAGCGGCGGGGGCGGCTCTTCCGGCGGCGGCGGCGGGGGTGGCGGCGGCGGGGGG
>JACAEB010000010.1 GCA_013389075.1 Alphaproteobacteria bacterium | reverse complement strand
GGCCTGTTCCTTGCCGGTGATGCAGCCTGAACCTCCCGCACCGGCACCCTCGACGGCCCCCGCGCTCCACTGGACCGAGTCCGGGCACGGACGGCCGGTGATCCTCCTGCATGGCGCCTTCGCGACCCATGCCGAATGGCCGGCGGAGATCATGCGGGGGCTCGCGGGCGAGGCGCGCGTCTTCGCCGTCGACCGGCCGGGCCACGGGCGCAGCGCGCGGCGGCGCGGCCAGGGCGACACGCGCAGCCAGGCGGATCTGATCCACCAGGCGCTCGCCCCGAGCCTGTGCGGTCCGGCCGTGCTGGTCGCGCATTCCTTCGGCGCCATGACCGCCCTCGCTCTCGCCGAGCGCCATCCGGCGGCCGTCGCGGGGCTCGTCCTGCTCGCGCCGATCTGCTTCCCCGAATGGCGGGCCGAGCAGGTCTATCTCGCTCCGCGCGCCATTCCGGGCCTCGGGCGTCCGCTCTCGGCCATCGCCAACGCCACCATCGATCCGCTGATGGCGCAGATCATGCGCCGCGCGATGTTCGCCCCCCAGCCCGTGCCCGAGGGCTGGGCGCGGCAGCGGGCGCGGGAGGGCGCGTTCGCTCCGCAGGCCTTCCTGCGCGAGGGCGAGGATTCGCTCGCCGTGTCCCCGCTCGAGCCTCGCGCCTATCGCCGGCTGGCGCGCGTGAGGGCGCCGGTCGTGATCCTGCAGGGCGATCGGGACCGCATCGTCGCCCAGGGCTGGCATGCGCGGCTCCTGTCGGCGCTGCTGCCCCGGGCGCGGCTCGAGATGGTGCGCGGCGTCGGGCACATGGTGCATCACGCCTGCCCCGAGCGCGTGGTCGCGGCCGTCAGCGGGCTGATGGCCGGGACGGGCTGACGCCCCTGTCCCCCCGCGCGCGGGAACCTTCCGCCCCCGGGGCCACTCTTCTTCCCATCGTCCGTGAGCACGACCAAGGGAGGTACCCATGTCCATCGTCGACAAGGCCATCGCGGCGGTGACGCCGCCCGAAAGCGAGGAAGCGCGGATCGAGGCGACGCGGACGGCGCGCGCGGCGGCGACCCCCGGACACTGGCTCGCCATGGCGCTCGACCATCATGACGAGATCCGCGCCGCGCTCGAGGCGGCGCTCGCCGCCGCCCCGGCGGACCGGCCCCGCGCGCTCAAGCGGCTGCAGCTCGTCCTGATCGGCCATTCGCTCGCCGAGGAGATCGTCCTTTATCCCGCGCTCGCCAAGGCGCACGAAAAGGGGCATGCGGGCATGGCCTATTCCGAGCAGACCGCGACCAAGATGCAGATGGCCGAGCTCGAGCGGCTCGATCCCCGGTCGAAGGAGTGGTCCGAGAAACTGGAGCACATACGCGGCGCCCTCCTGCATCACATGTATGAGGAGGAAGGCAACTGGTTCCTCGACCTCAAGGACCAGTATGCCGACCAGAAGACCCTGACGGCGCGCTTCGCCGAGGAATACAACCGCTATGTCGGCGAGGACGCGAAGAGAGCCTGAGCCCGTCCGTCCACGGAGCGGATCGCGGCTCGCGCTCCGGGCGAGAAAGGCTGCGGCGCATTCGGGGTGGGTCCGGTAAGGTTGGGATCCCGGCCATTCACGGCCGATTCGCCAGCCCCGGGGGGAAACCGACCCATGACACCAAAGTCCGCTCCGCTGTCCGGACGGATCGCGCTCGTTACGGGCGCAAGCCGTGGCGCGGGCCGCGGCATCGCCATCGAGCTCGGTGCTGCGGGAGCGAGCGTCATCGTGACCGGCCGGAGCACCCGCGCCCGGCCGGCAGAGAGCTATGGGCAGATCCTCGGCCTGTCCGGTCTCACGGTGCCGCCCGGCACGATCGAGGATACGGCGGACGCCGTCACGGCCGCCGGCGGGCGGGGCCTTCCACGCCTGTGCGATCATCGTGATCCCGATGCGGTCGAGAGCCTCGTCGCCGCCATCGAAGCGGAGATCGGCCCCATCGATGTGCTCGTGAACAATGCCTGGGCCGGCCATGAGAGTTTCGACGGCCGATTCGCGGCGCCGTTCTGGGAGCAACCGCTGTCGCACTGGGAAGCGATGATGGATGGCGGGGCACGCTTGCACCTTGTCACCGCACGCGCCGTGGCGCCCCGCATGGCCGGCAGACGGCGCGGCGCGATCCTCGCCACGACGTTCTGGGATCTCGACCGCTTCCTGCGTGGGAATCTCTCCTACGACCTCGCCAAGGCGGCGATCAACCGGCTCGCCCTCGCGATTGCCGAGGATCTGCGCCCCCACGGTGTCGCCTCTCTGGCGGTCTCGCCCGGCTGGATGCGAACCGAATGGGTGCTGGCGGGCCATCGAACCGACGAAGCGCACTGGCAGGGGGTTCCCGCCCTCGCGCGCACGGAATCGCCGCACTACCTCGGCCGGGCCGTCGCCGCGCTTTCCGCCGACCCTGACATTCTCCGTCAAACGGGACGAATCCTTCGGGTGGCCGACCTTGCCGACCATTACGGCTTCACGGACACGGACGGCCGCAGGGTGCCCGCATTCGAACTGGAGTAGACGGAGGGAAGAGTCGGTGACCCGTGGCGAATGGCAGATCAATCGTCTGCGAAATGGCGGAGAGGGCGAAGCTGAGATCAAACGTTCTCTGGGGATTTTGAAACGATTGTTATCCTTTCGGCCGCAGGTGTGTATTCAGCCATTGCTCGTGAGACTGATCGGCGCAGAACACGAACCTCTCCGCCTGGGCAGCACTGGAGACGTTGACGGCCTTCACAAATCGTTGCCCGGAAAGTCCCATCAACTTGGCCAAGTTTGCTTGGTCATTGCAGGCGACGAAAGCGGCATGGGGATTCATAGGAAGGACCCAATTTGCACCCGGCTTATCGTACCCATGAATCCGAATGAGAGGGCGATCGGATAGAACGAGCGAACCGTCCAGATCGTCGAGCCTTCTTACGCCCCAATGCGCATTGATCAACTGCCCGCCGATTTCTGGATTCTCAACAAGATTCTGAACGATTGTCAGCGCGGAATCTTCTAATAACGAACCATGCTGCTTCTCAAGATAAGACGATGCCGGTTCGCTGATGCCCTGCTCTACCATCGCAGCACGGATCTCGGGGTCGGCATCGAGCTCGCTGGCCAAGTGGTCTCTCAACATCGTGCGAAGCCGATTAACAACAAGAGGACGTCGGGCCTCAAGCGAGAGAAGAAGGCGGGCGAAGTCGCAGCGCTGATCCCCGCTGAGCTCGTTCGGTCCTTGCCTCATGAGGACGTCCTGCGCAGCGGCGCCCTTTGTGTCGATCGGCCCAAAAAAAATGCGCTCGATAGCGTCGCGCCCGAGGGGGTGGTCTCTCAATGTCAGGAGGTCTATCTGGAAGCAAAAGCTTCTAACACCGCGAACCTTGCAAGCTAAGGCTATTCGTGTTTGATCCCACCAGTATCCACGAAGGTCGCGCTGTCCAGGCCGGGGCTCGACCTCCCACGGACGGAGCAGAAATTGCGGGACGAAGTGATGGTTCTTTGATTCTTGCTTTAACATGGCGCGAGGCCGCCTAGACGTCGTTTCATCCAGACAATCGTCGATCTGACAAAGAGGTTGGATTTTGGGTTCTCTCGATGGAACTGGCGGACGGAGAGGGATTCGAACCCTCGATACGGTTTCCCGTATACACGCGTTCCAGGCGTGCGCCTTCAACCACTCGGCCACCCGTCCCCGTCGTGACGGCCGTCCGCCGTCTGGCTGGCCGATCCCCGGAGGGGCAGGACTATACATGCCGCGCCGGGCGGCGCAATGCCGGGCGCTGGACCGGGAAACGGGGCGGGGCAAGGGCGGCGCCGGGGCCCGCGGGGCGGGCGCGGGGCCGCCATAAATCGGCCATCAGGACTGGCTAGGGCTTTGCGGACCCTGGCCCGGCCCGTGCAGGCGTGACGGGACCG
>JACAEB010000009.1 GCA_013389075.1 Alphaproteobacteria bacterium | reverse complement strand
GCCCCGTGCCGCCGATCCATCCTGCCGAAAATCCGATGCACCCCATGCCCCAATCTGCTGCGGCCCCTGAGCGGGACCCTTACCGGGGATCATGGAGACGCTGGATGCCCCCACTTCGAACGCCCCGGCCAACCCGCCTGGCCGTCCAACCCCGAACACCTCTTGCCGATCCGTCGGATCCGGCTGCTCGCCCCCCGCTCCGGCCACCGCGCAACATGCCCGGCACCCGGACCGAAGGGCTGGCCGCCATCCCCCCGAACGGCTCAGTCATGGTTAAATATCGCTCAAGGTTGGCCGCGCCTCAAGGCGTAACTGGATCGGGCCCCCGCCACCCGCCGAAAACGGTCACCGGTCACACTCCGGCGCGGGCCTCTTGGGACCCGATCATTTGCCAGCGGGGCCGCCAGATTGGCTGGCGCCCGCCCTTGCGCCGGCGGCGCCAGGCCCGCGCGCACCCTGCGCCGGCGTTAACTTTTTCCCACCTCCTGTGGCCCGCGCGCCACGCCGCCCGCAGCTCAGGCCCAGCCGCCGGCGAGCGGAATCACCTGCCCCGTGACGAATCCCGCCCCAGGACCTGCGAGCCAGGCGACGAGACTTGCGGCCTCCGCCTGGGTGCCGAGCCGGCCGAGCGGGATGTTCTTCACGATGCGGGCCTTCTTCTCGGGATCGGCGAGGAGGGCGGGGGCGGAAATAGTCCGGGTTCTCGATGAAGTTGGGGGCGATGGCGTTCACCTGGATGTTGTGGGGCGCGAGCTCGAGGGCGAGCGCGCGGGCGAGCGCGTTCGCCCCGCCGCGCGCCGCGCAATAGGGCCCGTAATTGGCAAGGCCCCGCAGGGGCGCGGCGGAGGTGACGAAGAGGATGCGGCCGCCCCCCTGCCGCTTCATGTGCGGAACGGCGGCGCCCGTGCGCCGGAAGGGGCGGGTGACGAGCGCCTCGAGCGCCCGCTCCATCTGGCCCGGGAGGGCCGCCTCGGCCGGCGCGCGCTCGGCCGGGAAGGCGTCGTTGTTGACGAGGACGTCGAGCCGGCCGAACCGCTCGATGGCCTCGGCGATCAGGCTCGGGCCGTCCCCGGCCTCGGCGATGGCGAGCCCGGGATGATCGGCGGCGAAGGCCGAGCGGGCGGCGGCGTCGGCCAGGGCGAGATCATGGACGAGGACGGCAAAGCCCGAAGCGGCCAGCGCCTCGGCGCTCGAGGCCCCTATGAAATGGGTGACGTCGGTGACGAGCGCCACAGCGGTGGCGGCAGGATCTGTCATGGCGGCTCCTCCTCGCTGAGCAAGGCGGACGAGCCTAGCCGAGCCGGCCCGCGCGTCCAGCCCCTCGCGGCCCGCCCCCCGGCTTGATTTCGCGGACGCAAAGGCCGATATCGGCGTGCCCGCCCCCGCGCCGAGAGGACCTTCCCCCATGTCATCCGTGCTCACCGTGTCCGGTCTTGGCAAGACCTACGCCTCGGGTGTCACGGCGCTGAGCGATATCGACCTGTCGATCGAGCGCGGGGAGATCTTCGCCCTCCTCGGGCCCAATGGCGCGGGCAAGACGACGCTCATCAGCATCATCTGCGGGATCGTGACGCCGAGCACCGGCACGATCACGGTGGACGGCCACGACATCTCGCGCGACTGGCGCGCCGCGCGGGCGCGCATCGGCCTCGTGCCGCAGGAGCTCGCCACCGACTCCTTCGAGAACCCGCTCGCCACGGTGCGCTTCAGCCGCGGCCTCTTCGGCCGGCCGCCCGATCCCGCCCATCTCGAACGTGTGCTGAGGGATCTTTCGCTCTGGGACAAGCGCAAGGCGCGCATCATGACGCTCTCGGGCGGCATGAAGCGGCGGGTGATGATCGCCAAGGCCCTCGCGCACGAGCCGGACATCCTCTTCCTCGACGAGCCGACGGCCGGGGTCGATGTGGAGCTCCGGCGCGACATGTGGGCGCTCGTCCGTGAGCTGAGGGACAAGGGCACGACCATCATCCTGACCACGCACTATATCGACGAGGCCGAGGAAATGGCCGACCGCATCGGCGTGATGCGCAAGGGCCGGCTCATCGTCGTCGAGGAGAAGGAGACCCTCATCCGCAAGCTCGGCAAGAAGCAGCTCACGCTGCACCTGCCCGAGGCGCTGCCCTCGATCCCCGAGGCGCTCGCGCCCTGGGGTCTCACGCTGAGCGAGGGCGGCGCGCGGCTCGACTACACCTTCGACACCCAGGCCGACAGCACCGGCATCCCCTCGCTCCTGCGGCGGATGGACGAGCTCGGCATCGTCTGGCGGGATCTCAACACGCGGCAGAGCTCGCTCGAGGAGATCTTCGTCAGCCTCGTCCGGGAGACCGCGTGATGCCCAAAGGGGACGTGCCCGCCTTCAACGCCCATGGCGTCTGGGCCATCTACAGGTTCGAGATGGCCCGCTCGCTGCGCACCATCGTGCAGAGCCTCGTCACGCCCGTGCTCACCACCTCGCTCTATTTCGTCGTCTTCGGCGCGGCGATCGGCGGACGCATGGGCGAGGTGGACGGGGTGAGCTACGGCGCCTTCATCGTCCCGGGGCTGATCATGCTCTCGCTCTTCACCGAGAGCATCTTCAACGCCTCGTTCGGGATCTACTTTCCCAAGTTCACGGGCACGATCTACGAGGTGCTGTCCGCCCCCGTCTCGGCCTTCGAGATCCTGATCGGCTATGTCGGTGCGGCGGCGACGAAGTCGATCGTGCTCGGGCTCGTCATCCTGATGACCGCCGCGCTCTTCGTGCCGCTCGAGATCGCCCATCCGCTCGCCATGGTCGCCTTCCTCGTGCTGACGGCGGTGACCTTCTCGCTCTTCGGCTTCATCATCGGCGTCTGGGCGAACGGCTTCGAGCAGCTTCAGCTCATCCCCATGCTGATCGTCATGCCGCTGACCTTCCTCGGCGGCGCATTCTATTCGATCGCCATGCTGCCCGAGCCCTGGGACAAGATCGCCCTGTTCAATCCGGTCGTCTATCTCGTCTCGGGTTTCCGCTGGAGCTTCTTCGAGACCTCCGACGTGCCGGTGGGGCTCAGCCTCGGGCTGACGGCGGGCTTCTTCTGCGTCTGTGTCGGGATCGTGTGGTGGATCTTCCGCACGGGCTACCGGCTGAAGAGCTGATCTCCCCCCATCGAGCCACGTGGATCCCCCGGCACAGGCCGGAGGATCACGGGGTCCCTGGAGGGCTCGCCGCGAGCGGGGGTCACATACCCGGATCGGGCTTGGGCAGCGCGGCCTCGATGGCGGCGATGAGTTTTTCGTCCTCGGGGGTCGTCCGTGTCGGGAAGGCCGCCGCCACCTGGCCGTCCGTCCCCACGAGGATCTTGTGGAAGTTCCACCTCGGCACGGCGGCGGCGCCGAAGCTCTCGCGGGCGAAGACGTAGAAGGGATGGGCGGTCTCGCCCACGACGCTCGCCTTCTCCGTCAGCGGAAAGTCGACCGCGAAGGTCGTCTCGCAGAAATCCTTGATCTCGTCGTTCGAGCCGGGCTCCTGGCCGCCGAAATCATTGGCGGGCACGCCGAGGACGACGAGGCCGCGATCGCGATAGCGCTCCCAGAGGGCCTGCAGCCCCTTGTATTGCGGGGTGAAGCCGCAGAAGGAGGCCGTGTTGACGACGAGCACCGCCTTGCCGGCGAAGCCCGAGAAGGGCAGGGGCTGCCCGTCTATGCTGGTGAAGGCGATGTCGTGCGCGCTCGCAGGCGAGGGTGCCGCGCCGTCGGCGGCGAAGCTCCCGCCCGTCGGCGCGGCGAGCGCGAGCAGTCCGAGGGCGGCGGCGAGGGATCGGATCGACATGGGACACGTCTCCTGACGCTGATGGGAAAGACGCAAGACTCTCTGACGCATCACGGGGCCGGACCATCCGCGCCGGCCGCGGGCGGCGCCGCGGCGAGGCAGTCGGCGAGGAAGGCCGCCGTCTCCGCTGGGGCTTCCTCCTGCGGCATATGGCCGACCCCCTCCAATACGCGCGTCCGCGCGCCCGGGATCTTCGCGGCATAGGCCTCCATGACGGACAGGGGCACCCAGCTATCCTCCCTGCCCCAGAGGAGGCAGGTGGGGGCTTCGATCTGCTCGAGATGGGCATAGAGCCAGCCATCGTCCGGCTTGCGCAGCCGGGCGAGCGTCGCCCCGCGCGCGCCCTCCATCCGGGCGAGCTCGAAATAGCGCGTCACCATGGCGTCCGTGATGATCTCGTCGCGGTGGACGGCATCCTCGAGATTGGCGCGGAAGAGCGCGCGGGGGGTGAGCCGGGAGATCGCCTCGCCGAGACCGGGCATGCGCAGGAGGGTGAAGACCACCGGCGGTTCGAGGGCGAGGTCCGGCGGGCTGATGCCTCCCGCATCGATCAGCACGAGATGGGTGATCCGCTCGGGATGGGTCGCGGCATAGCGGGCGGCGACGCCCCCGCCCATGGAATTGCCGCCGATCGCGAAGCGGCCGATGCCGGCCCTTCGCGTGAAATCGTCGACGAAAGCGACCATCTCCGCCTGGGAATAGGCCTCGCGCGGCACGGCGCCCGTGAGCCCGTGGGCGGGCAGGTCCACCGTGACGACGCGCAGGCTCTCGGGCAGGAGGTCCACGAGGGGCTCGAAGGTGTGGAGCGAGGCGTTCGAGCCGTGGAGAAGGAGGAGGGTGGGCCCGTCATGGGGCCCCCGGTCGCGGTAATGCGCGTTGGCCCCGCCCGGGGTGAGGACGAAGCGCGGCTCCGCCCCGCCATAGCGCTCGATCAGCGTCTCTTTCGGAATGTCGCGCGCCGCGTAGGCGAGATAGCCGGCACCGGCCGCCAGAAGCAGCACCAACAGAAACAGAATGCGACGCATGGCGGCCTCCCCGACCCGGACACGCTATGGCAGGACATCCGGCCATCATCGCCCGAGCGGGGGAGGCTTGTCGATTCCGCGCGCCCGCGCGGCGGCGAGCCCCTCGGGCGTGTCGATGTCGGCGAGGATGCCGTCATGGCCGATCGCCACCTCCCGCACCGCGCCCGCATGCCGCCCGATGAGGCCCCGCGCGCCGACATCGCCCTCGAGCGCCTGCATATCGCGAAAGAAGCTCCGCCCGAAGAGCACCGGATTGCCGCGCCGGCCCTCATGCATGGGCACGACGATCGCCTCGGGAGCGGCCTCGGCGAAGGCCGCGATCAGCGTGTCGAGATCGGCCGCCCGCACGAAGGGCATGTCGCCGAGGCAGACGAGCACCCCGTCCGCGCCAGGGGGGAGGGCGGCGAGCCCGCTCCGCAGCGAGGCCGACAGGCCGGCCTCCGGTTCGGGGTTCTCGGCGATCGTCACGGGGAGTCCCGCGAGCTCTGCCGCGAGGGCGGGTTCGGCGGGCCCGGTCACGACGATCACGGGATCGGCGG
>JACAEB010000058.1 GCA_013389075.1 Alphaproteobacteria bacterium | reverse complement strand
GGGCAGCCCTCCGCCGCCGCCCGCGCTCGCCGCCCCGGCGGCGCCGGCCTCGGTCGCGGACGGGGGCGCGGCGGCCCGGCGGACGGTGCTGCTCGCCGAGGACAACGAGGTCAACGCCCTGCTCGCCTCCACGCTCCTCCGGCGGCTCGGCCATGCCGTCCATGTCGCCGCCAACGGCCGGCAGGCGCTGGAGCTGCTCGAGACGCTCGCCGTCGACCTCGTGCTGATGGACGTCCACATGCCGGAGATGGACGGGCTGTCCGCCACGCGCAGCTGGCGCCAGCGCGAGGCCGCGCGCGGGCAGGCACCCCTTCCCATCATCGCGCTCACCGCGAGCACCCTCGCCGAGGACCGCTCGGCCTGCGAATCGGCCGGAATGGACGATGTGCTGACCAAGCCGCTCGACCTCGACAAGCTCACCGCGACGCTCCGGCGCTGGCCCGCGGCGGCCGCCTGAACGCGCCGTACGCGCATTCGATGCGATCGAAATTGAAACACGCAGGGCCGGCGCTTAAACTCCGCCCTCATCGCGTCGCTCGCGGCGCGGGTGGTGTGGGCCGGCCCGCCCGGCAGCACCGGACTCATCGCGTCGCGCAGGGCCGCCCCGAGACGGCCCGCACGGGGCCGTCGGGCGTGAAGGCCCTCGCAAGGCCGGCGTTCGGGATCGTCCCTGGCGTCTCGCTCGCTCGCAGGAAGGAAACACAGCCGGTGAAGCCTCCGGAGCCGACACAGAGCGCGGCGACCGCCCCGAGCTTCGGAACGCTCGGCGCGCTCGAGGTGCGGCTCGCGCGCAGCGCGGCGGAAATCGCCGCCTCGCAGCGTCTGCGCTATCACGTCTTCTACGAGGAGATGTCGGCCGAGCCGAGCCCGGAAATGGCACGGACGGCCCGCGATTTCGACGTCTTCGACCCGATCTGCGACCATCTGCTCGTGATCGACCATTCGGCCCCGTCCGATCTCGGCGGCTTTTCGGTCGTGGGCACCTACCGGCTGCTGCGCCAGGACGTGGCCGAGCGGCATGGCGGCTTCTATACGCAGGGCGAGTTCGACGTCGAGGGCCTCATCGCCCGGCGCCCGCCCGGCACGCGCTTTCTCGAGCTCGGCCGCTCCTGCACCCATCTGCGCTACCGCAACAAGCCGACCATCGAGCTCCTCTGGCACGGGATCATGTCCTATGTGGCGCTCCACAAGATGGACGTGATGTTCGGCTGCGCCTCCATCGCCGGCACCGATCCGGGGCTCCTCGCGCCCCAGCTCGCCTTCCTCCACCACGAGTTCGGCGCGCCGGCCGAATGGGTGGCGCGCGCCCAGCCGGGCCGGCGGATCGACATGAACCGTCTGTCCAAGGAGGATGTGAACGTCCGCGAGGCCCTCCGGGCGCTGCCCCCGCTCATCAAGGGCTATATCCGCGCGGGCTGCTATATCGGCGACGGCGCGGTGGTGGACCCCCAGTTCGGCACCACGGACGTGCTCATCATCCTGCCCGTGGACCGGATCTCCGACCGCTATTATTCCCGCTTCGCCAAGCCCGAGACCGTGAGCGGCTGAGAGGCGGCCTGGCCCGCCCCTGGGCCTGGATTGCTTCGCTGCGCTCGCCATGACGATCGCTCCTCCCCCCGCGAGCGGGGGGGGGCCGAAGGGGCGGAGGGGGGCCTTCGCGGGACGGCGGCGTCATCCCCCCCGTCCCGACGGGGGTCAGGCGTTGATGTTGAACGCCGCGATCGCCGCCATGTTCACGATGTCCGACACGGTGGCGCCGAGGGGCACGATCTGGATCGGCTGTTCGAGGCCGACGATCAGTGGGCCGATCACCGTGCAGCCGCCCAGCTCCTGCAGCAGTTTGGTCGAGATGGAGGCGGCGTGGATGGCCGGCATGACGAGCACATTGGCCGGCGCGGAGAGGCGGCAGAAGGGGTAGAGCTGCATGGCGCGCGGGTTGAGCGCGACATCGGCGGCCATCTCCCCGTCGAACTCGAAATCGGCGCGCCGGTCCTCGAGGATCTGCACGGCCTTGCGGACATAGTCGGTGCGCTCGCCCTGCGGATAGCCGAAGGTCGCATAGGCGAGGAGCGCGACGCGCGGCTCGTGGCCGAGGCGGCGCGCGACGCCGGCGGCCTCGGTGGCGATGTCGGCGAGTTCCTCCGAGGTCGGCAGTTCGTGCACGTTCGTATCGGCGACGAAGACCGTCCGCCCCCGGGCGAGGATGACCGACAGGCCGATGACGCGCTGCCCCTCGATCGGGTCGACGACGCGCCGCACCTCCTGGAGCGCGACCGAGAAGTTGCGGGTGACGCCGGTCACCATCGCGTCGGCCTGGCCCAGCGCCACCATCGAGGTGCCGAAGATGTTGCGGTCGTTGTTGATCATGCGCTGGCAGTCGCGGATGAGATAGCCCCGCCGCTGCAGTCGCCGATAGAGGTGATCCGTGTACTCCTCATTGTGGTGGGAGTTGCGCGCGTTGACGATCTCGATCTCGCCGAGATCGTCGAGCGACATGCCCATCTGGCGCAGCGTGATGTCGAGGCGCTCCTCGCGCGCGATGAGGATGGGCGTGCCGAGCCCGAAATTGCGGAACGAGATCGCGGCCCGGATGACGCTCTCCTCCTCGCCCTCGGCGAAGACGACGCGTTTGGGATCGGCGCGCACCTTGTCGACGATCATCTGGAGGAGGCTCGCGGTCGGGTCGAGCCGTGCCGAGAGCGTGTTCCTGTAACCCTCCATGTCGACGATCGGCCGCTGGGCGACGCCGGCATCCATCGCCGCGCGCGCGACCGCGGGCGGGATGTGGCTGATGAGGCGCGGGTCGAAGGGCACGGGGATGATGTAGGTCGGCCCGTATTGCGGCCGCTTGCCGGCATAGGCGGCGGCGACCTCGTCGGGAACGTCCTCGCGCGCGAGATCGGCGAGGGCGCGGGCGGCGGCGATCTTCATGTCGTCGTTGATGGTGGTCGCCCGCACGTCGAGCGCGCCGCGAAAGATGTAGGGGAAGCCGAGGACGTTGTTCACCTGGTTCGGATAGTCCGAGCGCCCCGTCGCCATGATGGCGTCGTCGCGCACCTCGGCCACCTCCTCGGGCGTGATCTCGGGATCGGGATTGGCCATGGCGAAGATGATCGGCCGGTCCGCCATCGAGGCGACCATGGCCGGCGTCACCGCGCCCTTGACCGAGCAGCCGAGGAAGACGTCGGCACCCACGAGCGCTTCGGCGAGGGTGCGCGTGTCGGTCCGCACGGCGTGCGCGGACTTCCACTGGTTCATGCCCTCGGTGCGGCCCTGGTAGATGACGCCCTTGGTGTCGCACAGGATGGCGTTCTCGTGCGGCAGCCCCATGGCCTTGATCAGCTCGATGCAGGCGATGCCGGCCGCGCCCGCGCCATTGACGACGACACGGCAGTCCGAAAGGCGCCGGCCGGTCAGATGCAGCGCGTTGATGAGCCCGGCGGCGGCGATGATCGCGGTGCCGTGCTGGTCGTCGTGAAAGACCGGAATGTCCATCAGCTCGCGCAGGCGGCTTTCGATGACGAAGCAGTCCGGCGCCTTGATGTCCTCGAGATTGATGCCCCCGAAACTCGGTCCGAGATAGCGGACGGAGTTGATGAAGGCGTCGACGTCGGTCGTGTCGATCTCGATGTCGATGCCGTCGACATCGGCGAAGCGCTTGAAGAGGACGGCCTTGCCTTCCATCACCGGCTTGGAGGCGAGCGCGCCGAGATTGCCGAGGCCCAGAATGGCCGTGCCGTTCGAGATCACCGCGACGAGGTTGCCCTTCGAGGTGTAGTCGTAGACGCGGGCGGGATCGGCATGGATCGCGCGCACCGGCACGGCCACGCCCGGCGAATAGGCGAGCGACAGGTCGCGCTGCGTCGCCATGGGCTTGGTCGGGGTGATCTCGATCTTGCCCGGCTTGCCTCGGGAGTGGAAGGCGAGGGCTTCTTCGTCGGTAAAGCGGTTCTTCTTTTCGGTCACAGCACCGTCTCGGCGGCAGGTCGTTCATGGGCCCCGGGGGCCGCTCGCACATCTCCGCCCCGGCCTGCCCGTCCCGAAGGAAAGGGCGGACCCGCTGGCGGGCCAGGACGTCTTGGGCAAGGGAGCCCCCGGAGAGCCGGTCCCCTCGGACGGACGATCGGCGAAAAGGGCGGCTGCACCAGCTATAGGGCCGATTGCGCAGCCTCACAACCGGGGCGCTTGATCGCGGGGCCGCGCGGCGCCATAGACGGGGCGCATGGACCAGACGACGCCCCCGCTCCCCCCGGACGACACCGGGCCGCCCGAGGCCGCCCTCGCGGAGGCGACGCCCGTCATGGCGCAGTTCTTGCGCCTCAAGGCCGAGCATCCCGATTTCCTGCTCTTCTTCCGGATGGGCGATTTCTACGAGCTCTTCTTCGAGGATGCGGTGGAGGCGGCGGCCGCGCTCGACATCGCGCTCACCAGGCGCGGCCGGCACCAGGGCGAGGACATCCCCATGTGCGGGGTGCCGGCCGAGCGCGCCGATCCCTATCTCGAGAAGCTCATCCGAAAAGGCTTCCGCGTGGCCATCGCCGAGCAGATCGAGGATCCGGCCGAGGCGCGCAAGCGCGGCGCCAAGGCCGTCGTGGCGCGCGCGGTCGTGCGCCTCGTCACGGCGGGGACGCTCACCGAGGAGGCGCTCCTCGAGGCGCGCGCGCCCAACTATCTCGCCGCGCTCGCCCTGCCGGCGAAAGGGGGGCCCTCGCTCGCCTGGCTCGATCTGTCGACCGGCGAGCTCGGCTATGAGAGCCTGTCTCCCGGCGAGGTGATGGCGGCGCTCGCCCGGCTCGACCCCGCCGAGATCCTCATCCCCGATGGCGCGGCGCTGACCGGTCCGCTGGCGCCGCTCGCAGGCGAGATGGCGCGCAAGGTCGTGCTGCGTCCGCCGGCCTCCTTCGCGCCGAAGGCCGCCGAACGGCGCCTTCTCTCCCTCTACGGCGTCGCGACGCTCGACGGGCTCGGCCGGTTCGGCGAGGACGACCTGTCCGCCCTCGGAGCGCTGGCCGATTATGTCGAGCTGACGCAGAAGGGCGCGCGGCCCGCCCTGTGTCCGCCGCGCCCTCACGGGCAGGGCGCCACGGTGCTGATCGATGCCGCGACGCGCGCCAATCTCGAGCTCGCCCAGACCGCGCGCGGCGCGCGGGGCGGGAGCCTCCTTGCCGCCATCGACGAGACCGTGACGGCGGGGGGCGGACGGCTTCTCGCCCGCTGGCTCCAGGCCCCGCTCACCGATCTCGCGGCGATCACGGGCCGGCACGACGCGGTGGGCTGGCTCGTCGACCGGCCCGATCTGCGGGGCGCCCTGCGCGCGCGGCTGCGCCGCATGCCCGATGTCGAGCGCGCCCTGCAGCGCGTGCTGATGGGGCGGGGGGGCCCGCGCGATCTCGGAGCGCTGCGCGACGGTCTGACGGGGGC
>JACAEB010000127.1 GCA_013389075.1 Alphaproteobacteria bacterium | reverse complement strand
GGCCGGACTCGCGGCGGCGCCGCCGGCGGGCGGGGACCTGTCCGCGCCGGCGGCCGTCGTCACGGTCTTTTCGGAGGGGCTTGTCGGCATCATGCGGCAGGCCGACGTGCTCGGCTTCGAGGGGCGCCGGCAGGCCTTCGAGCCCTTGCTCGCAGAGGCGCTCGACATGACCGCCTTCGCCGGCGGCGCCATCGGGGCGAAGGCCTGGAAGGCGCTCGAAGACGCCGACCGCGCGCGCTATCTCGCCGCCTTCGAGTCCTACACCCTCGCGACCTATGCGAGCCGCTTCGACGGCTATGCGGGGCAGTCCATCGAACCGGCGGGGGAGCGCGCGGGCCCGCAAGGGACGCGGCTCGTCGGGACACGGCTCGTCGCGCCGTCGGAGGAGCCGGTGTCGATCGACTATCTGATGCGGGAAGGGCCCGAGGGCTGGCGCATCATCGACGTGTTCGTCGCGGGCGGGCTGAGCGAGACGGCCCGCCACCGCTCCGAATTCGCAGCGCCCCTCGCCCGGGGCGGGATCGAGGGCCTGATCGCCGTGCTCGACTCCAAGGTGGACACCCTCGCCGCGGAGGCGAGCCCGTGAACGGCCGGCGGCCTTGAGCCGCCGGGCGGAATGTAATACCTCTCTCTACATCGGCACCACGGCAGATTGGACGTTGGGTCTGCCGATTGCTGTGTGATATGGCTGAGGAACCGCCTCGGCCCCGCGAATGGGCGAGCGGCGGCACGATCAGGGACTGTGCAGGCGGCGATCCCGGTCCGGTCTGCGACCGTCCCTCCCGACGTCTTTGGAGCCGCGCGTGCATTTCGAACTACCGAACCCCGAACCCCGGCGCGAAACGCTGCAGGACCTGGCCTACCGCCAGCTCGTCGATGCGCTCATGTCGGGCCGTATCCCGCCCGGGCGCCGCATGACCAATCGCGGCCTCGCCGAGATGCTCGGCGTGTCGGTGACGCCCGTGCGCGAGGCCCTGCACCGGCTGATCAGCGAGCAGGCCCTCGTCTCGCTGCCCAACGGTTCGGTCGTCGTTCCGGAACTGACCTCCGCCGACATTGCCGAGATGCACATCGTCGCGCGCGAGCTCGAAGGCATCGCGGTCGCGGAAGCCGCCCGGCAAATGAGCGCACGGGAGGTGCTGCGGGCCAAGAAGACCTGGTGCAAGCTCGGGGAGTCGATCGCCAAGGGCGAGGATGCCGAGACGCTCAGCCAGCTGACCTATCGCTACTGCTCGATGATCTTCGCCGGCGCGCGGATGCCTTATCTTTTCGGCATGATCCAGCGGATCTGGATGCGCCAGGGGCCGCACATCTATGTGTTCTTCCCCGAATTCACGCGGATCGAAGCGCGCGAGAAGCTCGTGGCGCGGCTCTTCGACGCACTCGAGCGCAAGGACCCGGACCAGGCGCGCGCGCTCCATCAGCAAAAGCTCGATCTCGCCAATGAATGGTGGGTGCGCCGCGCCGAGGAACGCGAGCAGCTCGAACGGGCGCGCAAGGCCCCGCTCGTCCCCATCGCCTGAGGCGCGCGGCCCCCGCGCGCGGGCTCAGTCCGTCAACGGCTTCGGGGTCGCGGCCTGCGCCTTCGCCCGGATGACGTCGGGATCCCCCATCTCCTCGTTGTGAACCTTGAAATAGCCGCGCTGCGAGGCGTTGCGGCCGGTGAGGAAGCCGCCGTCGACGGGCAGATAGACCCCGGTGATCGCGCTCGCCAGCGGCGAGGCAAGGAAGGCGGCCGCATGGGCGATGTCCTCGGGCTCGACCGGGCGCTGGAGCGGCTGGTTCTGCGCCATCGCCTCGAGCCGCTCCGCCTCGTGCCGTCCGCCGGCATACATGCGGTTCGACATCGGGCCCGGGCCGATGGCGTTCACCCGGATCTGGTGCCGTCCGAGTTCGAAGGCGGCATGGCGGACGAAGCCCTTGAGGGCCGTCTTCGTCGTCGCGTAGTGGACCCCGCTGTAATAGGCCACATGCTCGGCGGCCACCGAGGACGTGATGATGATGCTGCCCCCGCCCCGCTCGATCATCGAGGGCGTGACCGCCTTCGTCAGATAGAAGGACGCGGAAAGATTGACCTCGAGCACACGGCGCCAGTGCTCGCCCGTCAGCTGCGGGATCGTGAAGGTGCCGGCGATGCCCGCATTGGAGAAGACGACGTCCACCCCGCCCCATGCGGCGGTCACCTCGGCCACCATGACGCCGATATCCGCCTCGTCGGCGACGTCGAGCGGGCGGAAGCGCGCGGCAAGGCCCCGCTGACGCAGGGCCGCCGCCTCGGCCTCTCCGGCCTCCTCGAGGAGGTCGAGCAGGAGAACGCGCGCGCCCGCATGCGCGAAGGCCCGCGCGGTCGCGGCCCCGATTCCGGCGGCAGCTCCCGTCACGAGAACCACCCTGTCCTTGAAGTCGATCCGCATGAGCGTCTCTCCGCCTGCTGATGGTCACTTGCCCGAGAAGGTGAAGGGCCGGCCCTCGAGCCAGGACCGCATCGCCCCGGCCGCATCCTGCGAGGCCATGCAGCGCGCGAACGCCGCGCTCTCCTTGAGGAGGCCGGCCCGCAGCGGCGTGTCGTGGGCCGCGCGGATGCAGGCCTTCGCCTCGGCGAGCGCGATGGGCGCGCGGCTTGCGAGATTGTGCGCGAAGGCCGACACGCTCGCGGCATAGGTTTCGGGCGGAAAGACCCGGTGGATGAGGCCGAGCTCGAGCGCCTTGTCGGCCGAGAGCGGACGGCCGTGCAGGATGAGGTCGAGCGCGCGGGCCGTGCCGATCAGCCGCGTCATGCGCTGGGTCCCGCCCGCACCCGGAATGATGCCGACATTGGTCTCGGGCAGGCCGTAGCGCCAGTCGCCATCACGCGCGATGCGGAAGTCGCAGGCGAGCGCGAGCTCGAACCCCCCGCCCATGGCCTGGCCGTTGAGCGCGGCGATGACGATCCGGGAACTCGCCTCGAAGCGCAGCATGATCGACTGGAACGCGCCGATCTCGCGCTCCTCCTCCCCGGGCGGCGGAACCTGCCGTGCCACCGCCGCCTCGGACGCATCGGCGAGTTCGCCCACGTCGTAATGGGCGATGAAATAGCGGTCCGAGGCTCCGGTGAGCACGATGACGCGCACGGACGGATCGGCTTCCCATTCGTCGAGACGGGCGGCAAGTTCCTGCACCCCCGCATAGGTGAGGGTGTTGCGCGGTTCGTTGCGGAAGGCGGCGGTGACGACCGCGCCGTCCCGGCTGACGGTCCAGAATGTCTTACTCATGCGAGAACGTCCTTTATCGGGTTCACTCGGATGCAAGCAGCTTTTCGCTCGCCGCGATGATGGCGCCCCAATAGGGCCGCATCATCGGCATGCGGTCTTTCGTCATCAGCAGGATGACACTGTCGGTGCGCCGGTCGATCCGCGGGGACACCCCGAACGCCCCCCCGCTCTGCGCAACGGGGCAGGCCCCGTCCGGGGTCATCTCGTCGCACCAGGACCCAAGCCCGTAGCCGCGCGGGTCGCTGGCGCTCGTGCGCTGGCCAAGGCCCGCCCCGCCATCCGCGTAATCGCGCATCATCTCGTCGACCGCCGCCGCGCTCAGGACGCGCTTGCCGTCATGGACCCCGTCGGCGGCCAGCATGAGCAGGAACGGCGCGTAGTCCTCAAGGCAGGAATAGACGCCGGCGGCGAGGATGGGATTGGTGACGCTCTCGCGCGGCTCGGGCTTCTGCGCGAAACCGTACCAGGTCCGCTCCATGCCGAGGGGGCCCGCGATGCGTTCCTCGAAAAGCTCCGCCCACGGCTTGCCGCTCACGCGCTCGGCGATGTATCCCGCGATCTGCATCGAGACGCCCCCATACTGGAAGCGCTCGCCGGGCGGGCCGGACCGAGGCAGGGCGAGGGCGCCGCGCGCGCTGTCCTCCAGCGTGAAGTCGCGCGGCTGGTCGGCGAGATGGGAGCCGCCCGTGCCGGCCGTGTGCGACAGCATCTGCCGCAGCGTCATCCGTCCCGCCTCGCCGGTCGCCTCGTCCCAATAGGCCGAGATCGGCGTGTCGAGATCGAGGAGGCCCTCGTCGACCAGCGTCATGATCGTCGCCGCCGTCAGCCATTTCGAGGCCGAGGCGATCGGAATGACCGTCTGCGGATCATAGATGCCGAAGGTTTCCTGATGGATCGTCCGGCCGGCCTTGGAGACGAAGATCCCCGCCCCTTCGAGGGGAAGCTCGTCCACGAGCCTGCGCATATAGGCGTCGATCGAGGCAAAGCCCGCGGGCTGGGTCTCGAGCCAGGTCCTGAGGGCGGGATCGGGCGTGCCCTGCCGCTCCGCCGTCAGATGCAGGGCGAGCCCGTCGAGCTCCTCGGCCGTGAGACCCCCGCTCTTGTCGGCATCGGTCTCCGTGAAATAGCGCAGGACGGCGGGCGGCGCTTCCTCGCGGCTCAGCGCGCCGTCGCCGTTCCTGTCGTAGCGGGCCTGCGCCGCGCTGAGGTCCGCCATGGCGGCGCCGGGAAGCAGCAGTCCGGCGAGAAGGCCCCCGCAAAGGCCGCGCAAGAGCATGTCGACGCGCATCATTCGTCCGTCACCGTCCTGTAGGTTTCGAAGAAGGCGACCTGCGCCTCCGCAAAGTCCGAGCGCATCTTGTGGGAGGCCCAGGCGATCAGGAGCTGGTTGCGCACCTCGCCGGCTCCCGGAACGCCATCGAGCGCGGCATCGAGCGCATCCTGCAGGCCGCGCGCCTCGCCCTCGAAGCTGAAAAGGCGCTTGCCGTCGGCATCGATGATCCCGCCGCTCACGAGCCGGTCGAAGATCTCCCGCGCCTCGGCCTCGCCGAACTCCGGCAGACGCGAGAGGTCCTCCACCCGGAAGGGCCGCTCGCGCGCGATGTGGAGATCCACCGTGTAGCCCGCTTCCGCCACCTTCGAAAAGAGGGACATCTGCGGCTCGAAGCGCACGAGCGGATCGTTCTCGGCGAGTACCGCGAAGAGGGGCGGCAGGGGCCGGCCCGCCTCGATCTCCGCCAGGACGGGGCGCACGAGCGGGCCTTCATAGAGGGCGAGCGCCCGGACGGGCAGGCCGAGCGCCTGTGCCGCCATGCCGAACACGCCGGCGAAGGCCGCCCCGTTGGACATGCCCATCGCGAAGACGGGCGTCCCCGCCCTGATCGTCCCGTCCGCGACGAGGCTGGCATGGAGCCGGCCCAGGCGGGCGAGATCCACATTCTCCGCGGGATCCACGCTCTGGGTCGCCCAGCGCTTGGGGTCCTCGCGCAGCGTGCTCGCCGTCGCCACGACCCCGTAGCCGAGCGGCACGAGACGGGCGAGGATCTCGCGGTTCTCGAAGCGCCGGGCGAAGCGCTCGTCGCCGTTCGAGCCGTGAAAGAGGAAGAGAAGCGCCGTCGGCGCGTCCGGCATATGCGTGAGGACGGTGAAGCCCTCGAACGTGCTCTCCTCGAAAACCACCTCGGCGGGGTCCATCGCCCCGGCCGGCCGGGCAAGGCCGGCGACGAGACCGAGGACGAGGGCGGCGGCCAGGAGAGCCGGGAGGCTGCGGGCCCGATGAGCGGCTGGGGTCATGCGTTCTCCTCCCGTCGGCCGGGCCGACCTGTCGTTTGCGGAAGCGGGGTCTTGATGCCCTGCCTGCCGGGAACGGTCCGGACGGTGCCGCCCCTTTGCTCGCGGCCGCCGCCCCCCGGATCACGCACTCGTGCGGGCCGGGCAGGTTTCCCCGGGCGGGGGGGAGGGGTAGACTTGCCGTGCCTCTCCGCGAGCCCGGGACATCCGCCATGAAAGCATCCGACCTCCTCGTCCGCTGCCTCGAAGAGGAAGGCATCACGCACATCTTCGGCGTGCCCGGCGAGGAGAACGCCGATTTCATGCTGTCGCTCGAGGGCAGCCCGATCCGCTTCGTTCTGACCCGGCACGAACAGGGCGCGGCCTTCATGGCGGAGGTCTATGGCCGGCTCACCGGCAATCCCGCCGCCTGCCTCGGCACGCTCGGCCCGGGCGCGACCAACCTCATCACCGGCGTCGCCGACGGCAACATGGACCGGGCGCCCATGCTGGTCCTGACCGGCCAGGGCGCCACCGGCCGTCAGCACAAGGAAAGCCACCAGATCATGGACGTGGTCGAGATGTACGACCCCGTCACCAAATGGGCGCACTCCATTCTCGACCCCGACACCATCCCCGAGATCGTGCGCAAGGCCGTGCGCCTCGCCCGGTCCGAAAAACCGGGCGCGGTGCTGATCGAGCTGCCCGAAGACATCGCCAAGCTGCCCACGAAGGCCGAGCCGCTGAAGGTGAACCGCTTCCGCCGTCCGGGGGCGGACGACAAGATCGTGGACAAGGCCTTCGAGCGGCTGAAGGCGGCCAAGCGCCCTGTGATCATCGCGGGCAACGGCGCCATCCGCAAGCGCGCCTCGCGCCAGCTCCGCCGCTTCTGCGAGGCGACGGGCATCGGCGTCCTGTCGACCTTCATGGGCAAGGGCGCGGTCAGCCGGCACGCGTCCTATTGCCTCTTCACCATCGGGCTCGGCCAGAAGGACTACATCGCCGACGCGATCGACGAGAGCGATCTCGTCATCACCATCGGCTACGACATGGTCGAGTACCACCCGCGCCTGTGGAACCCCAAGGGCAGGACCGAGGTCATCCACATCGACTTCCTGCCCGCCGAGATCGATTCCCGCTACATGCCGAGCGTCGAGCTCGTGGGCGACATCGCCCATGCGCTCTGGATGCTGAACGACCGGCTGGAGAAACAGGGCGTGCCGAAATTCGAGCTCTCGGGCCAGCGCAAGCTGCGCGAGCGGATGCTCGCCGAATTCGCGGCGCACAAGGACGACCGGACCACGGGGAAGATCCGCCCGCAGAAGGTCCTGTGGGATGTGCGCGAATGCCTCGGTCCCGAGGACATCCTCCTGTCGGGCGTGGGCGCCCACAAGATGTGGATCGCCCGCTACTATCATTGCGACGAGCCCAACACCTGCCTCATCCCCAACGGCTTCTGCTCGATGGGCATGCCGCTGCCCGGCGTCATCGCGGCCCATCTCGTGCATCCGGACCGCAAGGTCTTCGGCATCGCGGGCGACGGCGATTTCCTCATGAACGTGCAGGAGATGGAGACCGCGCGCCGGCTCGACATCGACTGCACCATGATGGTCTGGGTGGATGGCGGATACGGGCTGATCTCCTGGAAGCAGGAGAACGAGTTCAATCGGCACACGAACCTGTCCTTCGGCAATCCCGACTGGCTCGGCCTTGCCGCCGCCTTCGGCTGGCACGGACAATATGTCGAGAACGCCGCGGACCTGAAGCCGGCCATCGAGGCGGCCCTCGCCCACAAGGGCCCGAGCCTCATCGCGCTGCCCATCGATTACGAGGAGAACCTGAAACTGTCACGCCGGCTCGGCAAGATCGAGGTCACGATCTGAGGCCCGGCCGGAACAGGCGGCGGGAGCGGGCTGTTCCCGCGAGGGGCGGGATCCGTCCGGGCACGGCAAGGAGAGCGGAGCATGGCGCGCACGAAATATCCGATCTATGTGGCGAACGAGCCCCGGACGCCGAACGAGGATCTCCTCGTCACCGACAAGTTCACGGGAAAGACCGCCTACAAGGTCCCGATGGCCGAGCCGGAGGTGATCGACGAGGCGATCGGCTGGGCCGTCCGCGCGAGCGAGCCCATGGCCGAACTCAAGGCCTATGAGCGGCGTCTCGTGCTCGAGCATTGCGTCGACCGCTTCCGCGAACGCTTCGACGAGCTCGCCGACGCGCTCTGCATCGAGGCCGGCAAGCCGATCAAGGATGCGCGGGGCGAGGTGACGCGGCTCATCGAGACCTTCCGCATCGCGGCGGGCGAGGCCGAGCGCATCACGGGCGAGGTGATGCCGCTCGACAATGCCGAACGCGCCCGCAATTACGTGGGCCTCTGGAAGCGCGTCCCCATCGGGCCCTGCTCGTTCATCTCGCCCTTCAATTTCCCGCTCAATCTCGCCGCCCACAAGGTGGCGCCCGCCATCGCGGCCGGCTGTCCCTTCGTTCTCAAACCCGCGAGCCTCACACCCATCGGTGCACTGATCATCGGCGAGACGCTCGCCGAGACGGATCTGCCGAAGGGCGCCTTCTCCATCCTGCCCTGCCGGCGCGACGGGGCGCGGGCGTTCACCGAGGATCCGCGCCTCAAGCTCCTGTCCTTCACCGGCTCGCCCGCCGTTGGCTGGGACCTCAAGGCCCGCGCGGGCAAGAAGAAGGTCGTGCTCGAGCTCGGCGGCAATGCGGCCTGCATCGTCGAGGACTGGGACCTCGAGGATGCCGTCGAGCGGATCATCTTCGGTGCCTTCTACCAGTCGGGGCAGAGCTGCATCTCCGTGCAGCGCGTCCTCGTGCACGAGGACCTCTACGACCGCTTCCGCGAACGCCTGGTCGAGGGCGTGCTCCGGCTGCGCTCGGGCGATCCGCACAAGGAGGATACCTTCATCGGGCCGATGATCTCCGAGGACGAGGCGAGCCGGCTCCATGGCTGGATCCTCGACGCGGTGCGCGCGGGCGCCATCGCCCTCTGCGGCGGCACGCGCAAGGGCGCCATGCTCGAGGCGACGATCCTCGAGGACGTGCCCGGGGGCGAGCGGGTCGTGAACGAGGAGGCCTTCGGGCCCGTGCTCGTCCTGTCCCGCTACAGCGATTTCGAGGAGGCGCTCGCCCGCGTCAACGACAGCGTCTACGGCCTTCAGTGCGGCATCTTCACGCGCGATCTCTACAAGGCGATGCGGGCCTGGGACCGGCTCGAGGTGGGCGGGGTCGTCATCGGCGACGTGCCGTCCTGGCGCGTCGACCACATGCCCTATGGCGGCGTCAAGGAATCCGGCCTCGGCCGGGAGGGCGTGCGCTTCGCCATCGAGGACATGACCGAGATCCGCCTCATGGCCATCCGCACGCCCTGAGCGGGCTCAGAAGCCCGCGGCACCGAGCTTGGCGCGCAGGCGCCGCATGCCGGCGAGCCAGCGCTCGCGGTCCTGGCCCTTGCGCTCGGCATAGGTCGCAACCTCCTCATGCGGAAGAATGAGGAAGCGCTCCGCCTCGATGCCCTTCACCACGGCCTCGGCCACCTCCTCGACGGTCTTTACGCCATCGGTGCGGGCGGGGTTGCGATCATTCCCGGCACGGAGCATCGGCGTGTCGACGCCCTGCGGGCAGAGGACCGACACCTTGATGCCCTGCTCGCCATGGGTGACGGCCAGCATTTCGGCGAAGGAGACGGCGCCCGCCTTGGTCACCGAATAGGAGCTCGCGCCGATCTGCATGAGGAGACCGGCCGCCGAGGCGGTCTGAAGGAAATAGCCCTCGCCCCGCGCGATCATCCGTGGCAGGAGCGCCCGGGCGGCGTAGACGTGGGACATCACGTTGATCTCCCATGCCTTCTGCCAAAGCTGGTTCGAGAGGCTCGCCGCGCCCTTCTCGCGGTCATCGCCATAGGCGACGCCGGCATTGGAACAGAAGAGATCGATGGGTCCGAGCCGCAGCTCGGTCTCCTCGACGAGGCGCACGATGTCGGCCTCCTTCGAGACGTCGCACCGGAAGGCGAGCCCGTGGACCGAGGCCGCCACGGCCCGCGCCCCCTCCTCGTTGAGGTCGGCCACAGCGATGCCCCTCGCTCCCTCGGCGTGGAAGCGCTCGGCAAGCGCCTTGCCGATGCCGCTCGCGCCGCCCGTGATGACGACGACCTTGTTCCGGATCTGCATGTAGCCCTCCCTCTTTTCTCGTGCGAGCGGCGGGTCGATCCGCTCAGTTGTCGTCCATCTTCAGGGCGGCGATGAACGCCTCCTGCGGGATCTCGACCTTGCCGAACTGGCGCATGCGCTTCTTGCCTTCCTTCTGCTTGTCGAGCAGCTTGCGCTTGCGGCTGGCATCGCCCCCGTAGCATTTGGCCGTCACGTCCTTGCGAAGCGCCTTGATGGTCTCGCGCGCGATGATCCGTCCACCGATCGCCGCCTGGACGGGGATCTGGAAGAGGTGGCGGGGGATGAGATCCTTGAGCTTCTCGCACATGGCCCGCCCCCGCAGCTCCGCCCGCGCGCGGTGCACGATCATGGAGAGAGCGTCCACGGGTTCGGCATTGACGAGGATCTGCATCTTGACGAGATCCCCCACCCGGTAGTCCGTGATCTGATAGTCGAAGCTCGCATAGCCGCGCGTGACGGACTTCAGCCGGTCGTAGAAGTCGAACACCACCTCGTTGAGCGGCAGCTCGTAGACCACCATGGCGCGCGTGCCGGCATAGCTGAGATCGATCTGGCTGCCGCGCCGGTCCTCGCAGAGCTTGAGGACCGCGCCGAGATACTCGTCAGGCACGAAGATCGTGGCCTTGATCCAGGGCTCCTCGATCCGCTCGATGCGGACAGGGTCGGGCATGTCGGCGGGATTGTGCAGATCGATCCGCACGCCATCGGTCATGTAGAGGTGATAGACCACGGAGGGCGCCGTGGTGATGAGATCGATGTCGAACTCGCGTTCGAGCCGTTCCCGGACGATGTCGAGATGGAGGAGCCCGAGGAAGCCGCAGCGGAAGCCGAAGCCGAGCGCGGCGGAGGTCTCCATCTCGTAGGAGAAGCTCGCATCATTGAGCCGCAGCCGCCCGATGGCCTCGCGCAGATCCTCGAATTCGGCGGCATCGACCGGGAAGAGCCCGCAGAACACCACCGGCTGCGCCGGCTTGAAGCCCGCGAGCGGGGCGGGCGCGGGGCGATTGTCCTCGGTGATGGTGTCGCCCACGCGCGTATCGGCCACCTCCTTGATGGAGGCGGTGATGAAGCCGATCTCGCCGGGCCCGAGCCGGTCGACGACGACGCCCTTGGGCGTCATCACGCCCACCCGGTCGACGGGATAGGCGGCGCCCGTCGCCATCATGCGGATCTTCTGGCCCCTCTTGAGGACGCCGTCGATGATCCGCACCAGGACGACGACGCCGAGATAGGTGTCGTACCAGCTGTCGACGAGCAGCGCCTTGAGCGGCCCCGCCTCCTCGCCATGGGGGGCGGGCAGGCGCGTCACGATGGCCTCGAGCACCTCGTCGATGCCGAGCCCCGTCTTGGCCGAGATCTCGAGCGCGTTCGAGGCGTCGAGCCCGATCACGTCCTCGATCTGCGTGCGCACGCGGTCGGGCTCGGCCGCCGGCAGGTCGATCTTGTTAAGGACGGGCACGATCTCGAGATCGCCCTCGATCGCCTGATAGACATTGGCGAGCGTCTGCGCCTCGACGCCCTGGCTCGCATCGACGACGAGCAGCGCCCCCTCGCAGGCCGCGAGCGAGCGCGAGACCTCATAGGCGAAGTCCACGTGGCCGGGCGTGTCGATGAGGTTGAGCGTGTAGGTCTTGCCGTCGCGCGCGTGATAGATGAGCCGGACCGTCTGCGCCTTGATGGTGATCCCGCGCTCGCGCTCGAGCTCCATCGAGTCGAGCACCTGGCTCTTCATCTCGCGCGCGGTGAGCCCGCCGCATCTCTCGATCAGCCGGTCGGCGAGGGTCGACTTGCCGTGATCGATATGGGCGATGATGGAGAAGTTGCGGATGTGGGCGATGGCGCTCATGGCGCATTGAGATAGCCGTGCGCGGAGGCCGCCGCAAGCGCGCGCTCGCGCGGGGAGGCGCGAAAGGCGGGCGCCGGAGGTC
>JACAEB010000065.1 GCA_013389075.1 Alphaproteobacteria bacterium | reverse complement strand
GTGGACGACACCGTCACCGGCAAAAGGAGACAGGTCCGGATTCGAATTAGCGGTACTCTAAAAAATGAAATTGCCTAGGGAAATGTTCATAGCGAACGGGTGGACGATTGCAATTGCGGCTTCTATTGCAGCCGTGAACGCCACCCTCATTGATATGTATATTAGTATGTCAAATATGGATTACATATTATTGACAGTATCAATATTTTGCTTCGTTTATTATTTAAAGATATCGTTTACATTCTGTTTTTATCCATTTCTATTCAGAAGGAAATTTGTGGGCCAATTTATTGTAGTATCTTTCACACTATTTTTACTTTTATCATTTGGTTTCGCCTCGGTGGGACTCGTGCTCTTGCGAAAATTTCATAATTTCACTGGATCATTGATCTTGATTTCACTTGTAATTAGTCTTGTTACGACGTTTATCCAACTAATAGTGTTCAAGGTATTGAATTTCATATTTGGGCAGCACGACTGAAGTCAGGCTTGAAGGACTCGAAGCTATGGGTTTAGCCAATAGAAAGCGGGCGATGAGGCAGTGCGATATTATCCGGCGAGAGGATGTTTTTTTTGTCACCGTTGGGCTCCTGTCCGCCTTATATCCTTCCTCAGCGTCCGCCGCCTGCCTGGACTCCGTCTGTTACACCTATGATGCTCTGGGTCGTCTGACGCAGGCGGACTATGCGGATGGGCGGCTGATCGACTACACCTATGATCCGGCGGGCAACCGGGTGGCGGTGGAGCGTATGGGGGTGGCGAATGCGGCCCCAACCCTCAACAAGAATGGGGCGGTGGCGGACAGCTTCCCGACGCCCATGGACACGCCCCACACCGTCTCCCCGCTCGGCAATGATACGGACGCCAACACCGATCCGCTCATCATTGATGGCGTCGCCGCGCGTACCTCGGGACGACGCCATCGTCTGTAGCAAGAGCTTGCCTCCCTCTCACCGTCATGGCCCGGCTTGACCGGGCCACCCGAATGGCCGCCCGGCCCGTGTCTGGCGTGGGTCCCCCGGTCAAGCCCGGGGATGACCGGTGTGGGTGGGGCGAGGGAGCCATGCGGCGGCGGGCGAGGCGGTTCGCTGAAGCGCCCGGATGGGGTCGCGGGCCGCTCACCGCTCGTTGGCGGCGTCCTCGAGCGTGCCGATGAGGCTGCGCAGGAGGATCTCCACCCGGGCGGGGATGAGATCGACGCGCGAGCGGTCGCGAATGTCCGCCCCAAGATCGAGCACGTCCTCGACGAGCAGCATGGCGAGCCCGTGCATGGCGCCCCAGACGGCAAGGCCGAGCGCCTGCGAATTGAGGAGATCGCCGAGCTACTCGCCGATCACCTCGCTCGCATGGACGAGGTCGGGATAGGCGCGGCGGTTGGCGATGTCGCGGCCGAACATGAGCTGGAAGCGGCCCGGATGGGCGGTCGCGAAGCGGGCATAGGCCGCCCCGATCTGCACCACCGTCTCGCGGTCGGAGCCGGCGATGGGCAGGCTCGCCGTGTCGAGATCCTCGGCCAGCATGTGGAAGCCCTCCATCGCCACGGCGACGAGCAGCGCCTCGCGGTCGGCGAAATGCCGGTAGGGCGCCGTCTGGGAGACGCCCGCGCGCCGGGCGGCGGCGCGCAGCGAGAGGGCCGACAGACCCTCCGTCTCCAGAATGATCGCCGCCGCCTCGATCAGCGCGGCCCGCAGATTGCCGTGGTGATACTTGCCTTCGGGCTTGACCAGCGGAACCGGCGTCGCGGGCATGGGCGTCAATCCTTCCTGTGCGGCCTCCCCCCGCTGGCGGCGGAGGCGGAGGCGTCGAACGCCTCCAGCCGGGCGATGAGGCTCGAAGTGTCCGAGCGGTGATGGCCCATGGCGAGAAGCTCGCCATAGAACTGGTCGACGAGAGCCGCCACCGGCAGATGCGCGCCGAGCCGGCGTCCCTCCGCAAGGCAGATGCCGAGATCCTTGACCATCCATTCGACCGCGAAGCCGAAATCGAACCGGCCCTCGACCATCGTTTGTGCCCGATTCTCCATCTGCCAGGACTGCGCCGCGCCTTTCGAGATCACATCGACCACCGCGAGCGGGTCGAGCCCGGCCCGGCGCGCGAAGTGCAGCCCCTCCGCAAGGCTCTGCAGAAGGCCCGCTATGCAGAGCTGATTGACCATCTTGGTGAGCTGCCCCGCCCCCGCGGGGCCCATCAGGCGCACCGAGCGCGCATAGGCGGCGAGCACCGGCTCCGCGCGGGCGAATGCGTCCTCAGATCCCCCGGCCATCACGGTCAGGATGCCCTTCTGCGCCCCCGCCTCCCCGCCCGAGACGGGGGCGTCGAGCCAGAGGAGACCGCTCGCCCCGGCTTCGGCGGCGAGGGTGCGCGCGCACCCCGCCGAGGCGGTGGTGTGATCGACATAGACGGCGCCTCGCCCCATGGCCGGGAAGGCCGCGCGCGCCACCTCGAGACTGTCCTCGTCCCGGCCCACACAGGCGAAGACGAGCTCCGCGCCGGTCACCGCCTCGGCCGGGCTTGCGGCGGCGGGCACGCCATGCTCGGCTGCGAAGGCGTCCGCCTTCCCCCGCGTGCGGTTGAAGACGCGCACCTCATGGCCGGCGCGGACGAGATGCCCCGCCATCAGCCTGCCCATGACGCCGAGCCCCAGAAACGCGACCTTGCGCATGTCCCTTTCCTCCTTCGTCCGCTCCGCCTTCGTCCGCTGGTCGGCGATCGTGCTCGTGGCGATCGCCTGTCTTTGCGGCCTCGCCGCGATCTGGCTCCGCGCGTCGCTGCCAAGGCTCGACGGCGAGCTGGCGTCGCCCCATCTCGACGCGCCCGCCGAGATCCTGCGCGATGGGCATGGCGTGCCGCACATCTATGCGAAGACGCGCGAGGGCGCCTTCTACGCCCTTGGTGTGGCCCATGCCCAGGACCGGCTGTGGCAGATGAGTTTCTCCCGCGCCGCCGCCCACGGACGGCTTTCGGAACTGCTGGGCCGCCCCGCCCTCCCCATCGACCGCCTCCTGCGCGCGCTCGATCTCGAGAGCCGGTCGCGCCGGACGCTCGAGCGTCTTCTGCCCGAAACGCGCGCCATCCTCACCGCCTATGCGCATGGCGTCAACGCGGTGGTCATCGCCCCGAAGACGCCGCCGCCGGAGTTCCTCGTCCTCGGCCTCGATCCCGAGCCCTGGCGGCCCGAGGACAGTCTTTCGCTCCTCACCCTGGTCGCGCTCCAGCTCTCGACCAACGCCTTTTCGGAGGTCCAGCGGCTCGGCTTTTCGGGGCGCCTTCCGCCCGAGCGCTTCGGGGAGCTGTTCGCCGACGATCCGCCCATGGGACCCGTCGCCCTCGATCCGGCCGATCTTTCCGCCGCCGGGGTGATGCGGGAGGCCTTTCTCGACACGCCCGCCCGCGCGCTCCTGCCGCCCGGCGCCTCGAACAACTGGGTCGTGGACGGACGGTTCACGGCCTCGGGCAAGCCGCTCCTCGCCAATGATCCGCATCTGGGCATGACCGCGCCCGGCGTGTGGTATCTCGCCCATCTCTCCTATCCGCAAGGAGAGGGAATCGGCGGCACCATGCCGGGCATTCCCGCCCTCCTCGTCGGCCAGACGCGCGCTCTCGCCTGGGGCGTCACCAATACGGGCACGGACGTTCAGGACCTCTATTTCGAGAAGGTGCATCCGGAGGATCCCTCGCTCTATGCGGGGACCGGCGAATGGCTCCCCTTCGCCACCCGGGAGGAGCGCTTCAGGATCCGTTTCGGCGGCGAGGAGACGCACATCTATCGCGCGACGCGCCACGGCCCCGTCATCCCCCCGGGGCTCGGCCCGCTCGATGCCGTCACCCCGCCGGGCACCGTGCCCGCCCTCGCCTTCACCGCGCTCGAGGACAACACCACGCTCGACGTCCTCGCCCGGGCGCTCGAGATCGAGAGCATCGACACCTTCCTGCCGGCCTTCGAGCGCTATGTGGCGCCGATGCAGAACATCGTCTTCGCCTCCGCCACGGGCGAGATCGGCTTTCTCGCGCCCGGACGGGTGCCGGTGCGCGGGCCCTCGCATCCGGCGGAGGGGCGGCTGCCCGCGCCGGGCTGGGACCCGGGCGCGCAATGGCGCGGCACCGTCCCCTTCGCCGAGCTTCCGCAGGTCCGCAATCCGGCGAAGGGCTATGTTGTCACCGCCAACAATCGCATCGTGCCGCGGAGCTACCCCCATTTCCTCACCGCCGAATGGGAGCGGCCCTACCGGGCACGGCGCATCGAGGAGCTTCTCACCGCGCGCACTGATCACGATGTCGGCAGCTTCCTCGCCATCCAGCTCGACGAGCACTCCCTGCCCGCGCGCGAGGTGCTCGACTGGCTCCTCCCGCTCACCAGGCCCGGCGGACGGCATGAGGAGGAGGCCGTGGCGCTCCTCGCCGGCTGGGACGGCACCATGGCGGCCGACCGGCCCGAGCCGCTGATCTTCACCGCCTGGATCCGCGCCCTCGTGCGCGACCTCGTCGCCGACGAGCTCGGTCCCGCCTTTCGCGACGTCTGGCGCTTCGATCCCCTCTTTCTGCACACGGTCTTTCTCGGCGCCGGCGGCGCCTGGTGCGACGACACAAGAACGCCGCAGGCCGAGAACTGCACCGGCCTGCCGAGCGCGAGCCTTTCGCGCGCGCTCGCCGAGCTGCGAGGGACGCATGGGCCCGATCCGGGGGGCTGGAGCTGGGGCGAGGCGCACGAGGTGATCAACGCGCACCGGCCCTTCAGCGAAGTGCCGGTGCTGCGCCGCTTCTTCGAGATCCGCGTGCCCTCGGGCGGAGGCTTCTTCACCATCGACCGGGGCGGCTACAGTTTTCCGAGCAGAACGCCCTACGCGAACATTCACGGCTCGGGCTACCGGGCCGTCTACGATCTCGCCGACCCCGAGCGCTCGGTCTTCATCACCGCGACGGGCCAGTCCGGCCATCCGCTCTCGCCGCACTGGCGCGATCTCGCCGACATCTGGGCGGCGGGCGGGGTGATCCCCATGCGGATGGACGAGGCCGCCATTAGAGCCGAGGCGGCCCACCGGCTGGTGCTAGCGCCATTATAATTCCAGAAATTCCGAATACCTGCGGGCGAGTGATCCGTCCGCCGTGCAGGGCCAACCCCACTCCCGAGGGAGAGGGATTTTTCGGGGCGGCTGTGCCGCCGCTGCTTCCTTTCCTCCCCCCGCGATGCGGGGGCCTCTTCGTTTTGCC
>JACAEB010000126.1 GCA_013389075.1 Alphaproteobacteria bacterium | reverse complement strand
GCCTTGAGCGTGCCGATCTCGCGCACAAAGCCCGCGCCCTGTTCGGCCAGCACCTTCTGCACGCCCTTCACCGTAAGCCCCTCGGTGTAGAGGAGCTGGCGGATGCCGCGCAGGAGCGCGAGGTCGGCGGGGCCGTAGACGCGGCGGTTGCCGCGCTTGGCCGGGCGGATCTCCGCGAAGCGGGTTTCCCAGAAGCGCAGCACATGGCTCGGCACGTCGAGCTCGCTCGCCACCTCGCCGATGGAGAGGGCGCCGCCCTCCTCCGCCGTCATGCCCCCACTCTCCGGCTCCGGCCGGGAAAGACCCTGTCCCACGGCTCAGTCCCCGCCTTCGGCGGCCCGGCCCGTGAGCGCGCTGTTGATCTGCTCGCGCAGCACATGGGAGGGGCGGAAGACGAGCACCCGGCGGGGCTCGATGGGCACTTCCTCGCCCGTCTTGGGATTGCGGCCGATGCGCCGGCCCTTCTCGCGCACGAGGAACGAGCCGAAGGAGCTGAGCTTGACGGTCTCGCCCCGGGTCAGCGCCTCGGCGATCTCCTCGAGCACCAGCTCGACGAGCTGGGCGGATTCGGTGCGCGACAGGCCGATCTCCTGAAAGATCGCCTCACAGAGCTGGGCTCTCGTCACGGTCTTGCTCACGCGAGGGTCCACCTTGGAATGGGGCAGGGCGGTTTGCTCGAGGGGGCACGGTAGGCCGCCTCCCGCATGGGGTCAATAAGGAAGCCCAGTGATTTCAAGAGGATGGCCGGCAGGCCCTCACCAGCGCAGGAGGGTCGCGCCCCAGGTGAAGCCCCCGCCCATGGCCTCGAGCAGCACGAGATGGCCCGGCCGGATCCGCCCGTCGGCGACCCCCACGGCGAGGGCGAGCGGAACCGAGGCGGCGGAGGTGTTGCCGTGGACCTGCACGGTGGTGATGACCTTCTCGGGCGCGATGCCGAGGCGCTTGGCGGTCGCGTCGATGATGCGCTTGTTGGCCTGGTGGGGCACGAACCAGTCGATGGCGTCCGCGGGCAGACCCGTCTGCCGGAGGACGGTCTCGACCGCCTCGGAGATGTTGGTCACCGCATGGCGGAACACCTCGCGCCCGGCCATGCGCAGATGGCCCACCTGCCCGGTGGAGGAGGGGCCACCATCCACATACAGAAGATCTTCGAGCCGACCGTCCGCCCGCAGATAGGAGGCGATCACGCCGCGCTCGCCCACGGCGGGCTCGCCGGGGCGCGCCTCGAGGACGATGGCGCCGGCCCCGTCGCCGAAGAGGACGCAGGTCGTCCGGTCCGTCCAGTCGAGGATGCGCGAGAAGGTCTCCGCGCCGATGACGAGGGCGCGGCGCGCGACCCCCGAGCGCAGGAGCCCGTCGGCGGTCGCCACCGTATAGACGAAGCCCGTGCACACGGCCTGGAGGTCGAAGGCCGCCCCGCCGGTGATGCCGAGCTTGGCCTGCACGCGGGCGGCGGTCGCGGGGAAGGTGCGGTCCGGCGTCGCGGTGGCGACGAGCACGAGGTCGATCGCCTCGGGCCCGAGCCCGGCGGCCGCGAGCGCATCGCGCCCGGCGGCGGCGGCGAGGTCGGAGGTGAGCTCCCCGTCCGCCGCGATGTGGCGCTCGGAAATGCCGGAGCGCTCGAGGATCCACTCGTCGCTCGTGTCCACGATCCGCGCGAGATCGTGGTTCGTCATGACGCGGGCGGGCAGATACGCACCGCACCCAAGAACGACCGAACGCACCATCAGCCTGACCCGACCACGGCCCAGTCCTCGCCCGTCTCGGGCGCGGGGGCGGGCGATTCCCCTTCCGATCCGTCCACCGCGTCGATCGTCGCCCGGATGGCGAGGATCCGCTCGGCGATCTCCCCGGCGAAGCGGCTGCCGGCCATGTCGATGGCGAGGTCGAGCGCGTGGGCGAAGCCCGTTTCGTCCGTGCCCCCATGGCTCTTGACCACGACGCCGTTGAGCCCGAGGAAGGTGCCGCCATTGACGCGGCGCGGGTCCATCCGGGCCTTCAGCATGCGGAAGGCGCCTGCCGCCATCACGGCGCCCAGGCGCGAGAAGAGCGAGCGGCGCAGCGCGCTCGAGAGGTAGGAGGAGACGAGCCGGGCCGTGCCCTCGGCCGTCTTCAGCGCGACATTGCCGGTGAAGCCGTCGGTCACGACGACGTCGACCGCGCCGGCGCTGATGTCGTCGCCCTCGACGAAGCCTCGATAGTCCATGCCGATATCGGCCGCGCGCAGGATGCGGTCGGCGGTGCGCACGCCCTCATTGCCCTTGAGCTCCTCCGTGCCGACGTTCAGAAGGCCGACGGAAGGCTTGGTGAGGCCGAGCACGGCGCGGGCGAAGCCCTCGCCCATCACCGCGAAGTCGACCAGCATCTTGGCCGAGACATCCACATTGGCGCCGACATCGAGGACGATGCTCTCCCCGCGCAGCGTCGGCCAGATGGCCGCGATGGCCGGCCGGTCGATGCCGGGCATGGTCTTGAGGCGCGTCTTGCCGAGCGCCATCAGCGCGCCGGTATTGCCCGCCGAGATGGCGACGAGCGCCTCGCCGTCGCGCACGGCGTCGAGGGCGAGGGCCATGGACGAGTTGCGGCCCCGGCGCAGCGCCGCGCTCGGCTTGTCGCTCATGGCGATGATGTCGGGGGTGTGGCGGATGGCGGAGGCGGCGGCGACGCGCGGATGGGAGTCGATGAGCGGGTTCAGGCGCTCCTGATCGCCATAGAGAAGGAAGCGCGCCTCGGGATGGCGGACGAGGGCGATGTCGACGCCCTTGACGACGATGTCGGGCGCATGATCCCCGCCCATGGCGTCGACCGATACGACGAGTTCGCGCGCCATGCCTGAGGCTCCGTCTCGGTTACGATCAGGCCCTCTTACAGGGAATCGCGCGAGGGGGCCACCTCTTTGCCCTTGTAGTAGCCGCAGGACGGGCAGACGTGGTGCGGACGCTTCATCTCGCCGCAATTGGCGCATTCGCCAAAGGCCATCGGGGTCAGCGCGTCATGCGAGCGGCGCAGGTTGCGCCGGGACGGGCTTGTCTTTCGCTTCGGAACGGCCATGGCTTCGCCCTGTGGTCAGATTGGATCTTCGGTCCGCCGGTTCGGAGAGCTGCGGACCATAGCGATTTTCCGCGCGCTGGCAAGAGGGCGGGGCGGCGGGGGACGGCAATAAGTCTACTTTGCTTTGCTTCAATGATTTCGTGGAGATTGCGCGCTTGCTCCGATAGCCAATGGACCGCGCAAGCCGCCAATGAGGCGGTGACGTGCATCCTCTGATGGATCAAGATGGACGCAGAACGGATCGGCGGAGGGGATTGGCATGTGGCAAGGCCTGCTCAAGTCGTTTGCGTCCTTTGTCGGCACGACACCGTTGTTGACTGCGCCTGGAATTATTGGCTGGCAGGCACTTCAGTGGCTGCAAACGGCGCGGTGGCCGAGGCTAAACCTTGCCTTCGCCCTTGAGCAGATTGGCCTTGAGAAGCCATTCACGCCATTCCTCGGGCTGAACGTCATTGCTGACTGGATGCCGCTCAGCCTTGCGGCTTTCATTGTGACAATCCTCTGGGCCATACCATTCATCGAGTACTCGTACAGCGACCCAGACTGATTTCATTCTACGGGGGAAGCCCCCTCAGGGCCGGGTGCGGTCGGTGAGGCGGGCGAGGAGGTCGGCGGTGAGCCCGTCGGGGCGCGGCAGGCCTTCCGCCGCGGCGAAGGCCCGGAGCCCCGCGAGCGTCCCGCTGTCGAGGATGCCGTCCGCGGGCCCGGCATAGTGGCCGAGCGTCTTGAGCGCTTCCTGCGCGGTCAGCACCGTCGCATTGGTGGCGCTGCGCGAGGGGAGCGGCTCGCGATTGACGGCCGGATCGGGCGCCCTCGGCTTCCAGGCGGCGACCTCGGCATCGAGGCGCGCGCGCTCCTCGGGCGGGATGCCGGCGGCGAGCTGGTCGCGCTGGGCGGCCGCGTCCGCATCGCCCCGGGCGGCGGCGATCGCATACCAGCGATAGCCCTCGGCGAGGTTGGCGACGCCGTAGCGGTCCTCCGACATCAGCACCGCGAAGTTGAACTGTGCGTCGGCGCTGCCGAGTTCGGCGGCGCGGCGGAACCATTGCGCGGCGGCGGCGGTGTCGGCGGGGCCCGCCCGGCCCGAGGCGAGGAGCACGCCGAGATTGTACATGGCGTTGAGATTGCCCTGCTCGGCGGCGGCCGTGTAGTAGCGCGTGGCGGCGTCGAGATCGCGGTCCACATAGCGGGCGTTCTCGAAGAAGATGGCAAGGCGGAGCTGGGCGACCGCATAGCCCGCATCCGCGGCTTCCTTGAGGAGCTGGACGCCG